>NZ_JBLUPV010000016.1:0-109265 GCF_048068075.1 Pseudomonas sp. NY15354 | reverse complement strand
TCATGGCGTTTCTCACGTTCCAAGGCATGGCGAAAATCCTGGCAAAGGGGGCTGCCGGGAAGTGTCAACCATGTCTCCGCACACGTGTCCACCATGTGTCCGGTCTCTACAGCCAAGACCAAAAGTGACCCGCCGTAAAGGCGGAAAGGTGATTAACCGTCGATAAATCAAACGGATAAGCCCACAAACCTCAAAACCACAAACCACAAACCAGCCACAACGTATTACTCGATCACCTCGACCGCCATCCCAACCCGCAACACCCCAGGCCCATCGACCGCCAGGTTCTGCCCAAACAGCACATCCCCCTCCTTCTCCCGAAATGTCTTCAGCGTCGTCAAAGGCTCACGATCCGCACTGCGCTCCCCAGTTGCAGGATCGAGCGTGGTCAAGATGCACCGCACACTAGGCTTGAGCAGCCGGAAGGTCAGATCACCAATACGAATGCGCTTCCAGCCGTCCTCGGCGAACGGTGCAGCCCCTTCCACCACCAAGTTCGGCCGAAACCGCAACATTTCCATGGGACGTCCGATCCGCCGGTTCAGCTCGTCAAGCGACCCTTGCCCGATCAACAACAACGGAAATCCGTCCGGAAACGCCGCCCGGTCGCTGTTCAGGCCATAGCCATTAGGTAAATAACGTGCCCGCTGCTCCGGACAATGCACCAGGCGTACCGACTTGCCGAGCAGTTCGCTCAACCAGGCTGCGGCAGCATCGCCGGCGTCCGGCACTCGCAGGGTGTCACGCCAGATGGTCACACCACGCAGGTCGTCATCCGCCCCCGGCACGGGCACGACCAACGGCGCCTGCCCTGGGGCCTGGAGCAGCAATTGTCCACGCTCGTCGTAGCGGGCGTCGATCTGCCCCAGACCTGGCCAGGCGCGCTGGGTGAGGAAACGTCCATTGTCCTGCTCCACCACCATCCAGCGCCGATCACCCTGCAGCCCCAGAAGATCAACCGGCGAGTCCGGCAGGCTCTGGGCCTGCCCCGATTTCACCGGGTATCGATACAACGCGCTCAAAAACATCCCTGCCCGCCTCGTGCCAGTCGAAAATGCCAAGCTTATACCCGGCCACGGCAGGCCACTAGGCTGTAGCGTGATCCAGCATCAGGCGCTGTCGCACAACATCCACCAGCCGGTCAGGCTGGAACTTGGAAAGGAAGTTGTCACAACCCACCTTCTTCACCATGGACTCGTTGAAACTGCCCGACAGCGAGGTATGCAGCACCACGTAAAGCCCACGCAAGCGCGCGTCGCCACGTATTTCGGTGGTCAGGCGGTAACCATCCATTTCAGGCATTTCCGCGTCGGTAAACACCATCAGCAACTTCTCGCAGACATCCTCTCCGGCATCCGCCCAGCCCTTGAGCATGCGCAAGGCCTTCAGGCCGTCGCTTGCCACGTGCAGCTTCATGCCCAACTGAGACAAGGTCTCGCGCAGTTGCACCAGGGCCACGCTGGAGTCGTCCACCAACAACACTTCACGCCCTCGGGCACGCGCCAGGACCGGATCATCGAGCTTGTCCCGCGAGACGCGCGTGTTGTAGGGCACGATCTCGGCCAGGACCTTTTCCACATCGATCACCTCCACCAACTGCTCATCGACCTTGGTGATCGCGGTCAGGTAGTGCTGGCGCCCGGCGCTGGACGGCGGCGGCATGATGGCTTCCCAGTTCATGTTGACGATGCGGTCGACCCCTCCCACCAAAAACGCCTGTACCGAGCGGTTGTACTCGGTGACGATGATGGTGCTGTTCGGGCCCGGCTGCAGAGGCCGCATGCCAATCGCCTGGGAGAGGTCGATCACTGGCAGCGTCTGGCCACGCAGATTGACAACCCCACACACGAAAGCGTGGCGCTGCGGCATCAAGGTCAGCTTCGGCAGTTGCAGCACTTCCTGGACCTTGAACACGTTGATGGCGAACAACTGGCGCCCCGCCAGTCGGAACATGAGGATTTCCAGGCGGTTCTCACCCACCAATTGTGTGCGTTGATCGACCGTATCGAGAATGCCAGCCATTGGAAAACCCCCAGGCTTGAGTCAGGAATGTGAATTCATCTGCCTTGTATCGGCGGCTCCGCGCGCAGCTTGACCCCTGAGGGAAATTGCATCACCGACATTTGATATCACTTTACCATCATGTTTTACTGGCGCCACACCTCGCGTAGACATATCCGCCGCCAGCAGACTATTCATCCGACAGCTATCAGGGAATCCCCTAGTAGCAATCGGGTGTGACCTGATGTTCCCCGTATCCATTAGCCATTAATGTGACGCCATTCTCACTGCATGAATGGAGTCAGGCTTTTGCTAGCGACGGTCTCGGTGTTGCCAAGCGCAGATCATGCCCTGTGCGCAGGCGTTTCATGATGGACAGCGCACCACTGAACAACGGCGCCCTGCAGGACTTTCTGCTGGATGCACAAGTGTGGCTGACCAAGTCCCAGGAATGCCTTCAGCACCTGGAACTGATCGACAACGATCCCGATGCATGCCAATGCCTGAACGAGACGCTCGACACCCTTGCCCGCCGTGCCGATGCACTTGGGCTGCTGGAAGTCGCCCACTACACCGCCGCGCTCCAGCAACTGCTCGCGCCTGTCTGCCAGCAGCAACACCTGGGCCAGAAGGCATTGGCCACGCTGCATGCCTGCATGAATCTGTTGGCCTGGCAGCTGGAACTGGTGGATATCTCGACAGGCCGTTTGAACCTGGATACCGGGGAGCAGACCCTGCTGCTCGAAGAACTTGCGAATGCCCTGGGGCAACCACTGCCGGAACTGTGCGGGCCATGCCAAACGCGCGGCGACCTGTGCGCCCACCCTCACCTGTCCCATGCGCCTCTTGCCTCATCCGGCACCGTGCCCGATCACCGGCACTGAGCGCTCGCGGCGAACAACCAACTAACATACAAGCGCAAAGTTTCCTTAGTTCCCAAAACGTTCTAACGGACGTGGGCGCATTAGTTGTGCTTGAAGAAAAACCATTTCGATGAATAATGGCATTTTGATATTCAGCGAACCGGGTAATGCTACTGCATGACCCCGAAAAACCTGAGGTTTCAGGCAGTCGGCCACCGCGACCAAAACAACTTGAAGTGATACCATGCACGCACTTGAATGCACGCGTCGCAGGTATTGTTCAATTGAGTGAACCGTCGTCGGTAATTGCTTGAAAGCAGGACGCCAAAGCCTCTGATCAGTCCCATGCAAGGCCTCCAACAGCAACAATTCAGTGGCTTTTCTATCTATGCTTCCACGCTTGAAACTCCCTCGGCATTGCCGCTCCCGCGCCACCTTGCTGCGCTGGGCGACCGGGTTGCTGTGCGTGGGATCACTGCTCGCCAACCTGACGTTTACCCTGCGTGCCCTCCCCCTGCCCGCCAGCCTGCTGGTGGTGCAACTGGCCGCCGTGATCGGGATTCTCTGGCACTGGCGCCAATGGGCCAGATCGATCAGCCTGCGCCCAGCGGAGCTGGCCGACCGCATGCTTAAGGTCCAGGAAGGCGAGCGCCAGCGCCTGAGCCGCGAACTGCATGACGATATCGGCCAATCGCTCACGGCCGCAAAGCTTCAGCTCGACTGGCTCCAGCGGCGCATCCCGGCAGAGCTTCAAGCGCACTGCCAGACCTTGCGCAAGACCCTTGAAAGCACCTTGAGCAATGTCAGAGACGTCTCTGCGATTCTCAACCCACGCCAACTGGCGAGCCTGGGCCTCGAGGCCAGCCTGCGGGCCCATCTGGTGCGTACTCTGGAGAGCAGCGACGTACACTGGAGCCTGGAGTGCCACCAGCGCCTTGGCGGCATTGGCGAAGCGGTTTCCATGGCTGCGTTTCGGATCACCCAGGAAGCGGTAACCAACATGCTGCGTCACGCCAAAGCACGCAATCTCACCATCAGCCTGCGCCGCACACCCGCGGGCCTGAGCCTGTCGATCCAGGATGACGGCCAGGGTTTCGAGCCTGCCGCCGACCCTGCCGAGGCCGGGCAACGAGGCATGGCGGGGATGCTGGAACGCGCGGCGGCGCTGCAAGGCACCCTCACCGTCTCAAGCCAACCGGGTCGAGGGACCCGAATCGATGCCCTGTTCCCATGGCCACCGCGCACCGAAGAGCGCGCCAGGACTTCCGTTTCCCATGACCTGTAGATTGCTGCTGGTGGATGACCACTCGCTGATCCGCGCCGGCGTACGCGCCTTGGTGACCGATATCCCTGGCTATTGCGTGGTGGGCGAAGCCGATGATGGCAGCCAGTTGCTGGACATGGTCCAGCGCCTGGCGCCGGACATCGTCCTGCTGGATATCTCCATGCGCTCGACCAGCGGCCTGGATGCCCTCAGCCAACTGCGCGCAAACGGTTTCGCGTGCAAGGTGCTGATCCTTTCTATGCACACTGATCCGGACCTGATCATGCGCGCCCTGCAAAGCGGTGCCCACGGCTACCTGCTCAAGGACACCACAGCCAACGAACTGGAACAGGCCTTGGCCGCCTTGCGCAACGACGAGCGTTATCTGAGCCCGGCGATCGCCCATACCGTCATCAACCAGGCGCTATTACATGCCCAGGACAGCAAGCAAACGGCAGGCGAGCGCCACAACCTGACCGCTCGCCAGCTGGAAATCCTGCGCCTGATCGTGCGAGGCAAATCGACCCGGGAAATCGCCAACGGCCTTGGTCTGTCGATCAAGACCGTCGAGACCCATCGTTCGCAGATCATGAAACGCCTGCAGATCTATGACGTGGCTGGCCTGGTGCTGTTCGCCGTGCGCGAGAAGATCATCAGCCTGGACGACTGAGCAAGGGCGAGTCCGCGGGCAAATGCAGGCGTAACGCAGCCGGGCACGCCTCGAAGCGCAGACTGTCGGCCTGCAATGGCTCACCATCGAGGTTGATGTCCAACCCCTGGGAGCTTTTGATCTCGACCCAAGGCAGACGTGCCCGAACGAACAACCCCTCTCCTGCAAGCAAATCGCGCAAGGCCCCGACCATTTCCTGGGGGGCTGGCAGAATGCTGATGTCCAGCAAGCCATCGTCCACCCACGCATCAGGGCACAGCACATGCCCACCGCCTGCCTGACGACCATTGCCGATACCCAGCGCCAGCAGTTGACCCTGCCAATGAAACTCCGGCCCCTGAAGCTCCACGGAGGCCGCCTGCAGCTCACTGAAGCGAGACAGGCCGGTGAACAGGTAAGCGGCAGCGCCCAGTACTTTTTTCAAGTCCTCGGACGTATTGGCCGTGACCTGGCTGCCGAAGCCGCCAGTGGCCATGTTGAGAAACAACTGATCACCCACCTTGCCCAGATCCACTGGCCGCGCCGGTTGCTCCAGCAAGTCCAGGGCTGCCGCAGGCTCCAGGGGTATACCCGCAGCCTTGGCGAAATCGTTGGCCGTACCCAGGGGCAGCAATGCAAGGCTCGCGCCCCCAGGGGCCTGCGCCATGGCCTCGGCCACGTCCCTCAGGGTGCCGTCTCCACCGCCAGCCACAATCTGTCGCACGCCTGCGGCCAACGCCTCGGCGACCAATCGCTGCGCATCGCCAGCCTCCCAGGTCAGGCGCACCTCCAGCGTCCATCCTCGCTCGCGCAGCGCGCCCACGGCGCTGCGCACCTCGTCGTTCATGGCTTGCTTGCCATGCAGGATCAACATCGCCTTGCGTTCGTCCATCACGCCTCTCCCTGAAAGCTGGGGTTTTCAATCTCGACCATCGGCGAAGACCAATTGCTGCATACACCATTCGCCAGATACTTGGCTATCGGACCACCTGCACGGCTACCAGGCCATTTTATTGACTAAGCTTCTGCCATACAGCGGACCGACCATACCAGCCGACGACGAGGTAGCGGGGCCATGCGTATACTCTGGACACTGCCCTACCTGCCCTGGCCCACCACCAGCGGCAGCAAGACCCGGCAATACCACCTTCTGCGCGAATTGACGCGCCAAGGCCACCGGATCACCTTGTTGGCGCAGTCCAAAGTCCCGCTTGGCGACGCCGCCCGGCAAGCGCTGGAAGCGGTGGTCGAACGCTTGATCGTCCTGCCCAGGCGCCCGCTGCACAGCCCGCTCAACCTACTGGCCTCGCCCATCATCGATTACCCCATGCGCGCCATCATCAATGGTTTGGCGCCTTGCCTGCGCCATCGCTTCGAGCAACTGCTGGACGAGCCTTGGGACATCATCCAGATCGAACACAGCTACAGCTTCCAGCCCTTCGAAAAAGCCCTGCAGGCCCGACGCCTACCCTTTGTGCTCAGCGAGCATAATCTGGAATCGGTGATGGGCGCGGCCTGTCACGACCGCTTGCCGCTGTGGCTGCGCCCTCTCAATGCCTTCGATCGCTGGCGCTATCGGCGGTGGGAGCAACGTGTGCTGCGCCAACCCAGCGAAGTGGTTGCCGTGAGTCCCCACGACGCCGAGCTGATCGGTCAGATCAGCGGACGGCCGGTGAACGTGGTGGTCAATGGCGTGGACTGTGACTACTACCAGGACGTGCACCCCGCCTACCACAGCCAGCGTCTGCTGTTCGTTGGTAACTTCGAGTATGGCGCCAACCTCGAAGCCATCGAATGGGCACTCGAAGAAATCCTGCCCCAAGTCTGGATGAGCAATCCGGCCGTGCGCCTGGCCATTGCCGGGCACGCCTTGCCAGCGAGCTGGAAACTGCACTGGAACGACCCGCGCATCGAATGGATCGGCTACCGCCCAGACCTGCGTGAACTGCAGCGGCGCTCAGCGCTGTTCTTCGCACCACTGCGCTACGCGGGCGGCTCCAAGGTGAAGATCCTCGAAGCCATGGCCGCCGGTCTGCCGGTCATTACCACCAGCAAGGGTGTGTCAGGCCTGGCAGCCAACAATGGCGAGCACTACCTGGGCAGTGATGACAGCGGCCAACTGGCGCTGCTGATCACCCAACTGCTCAACCAGCCCTGGCGCATGTGCCAACTGAGCGAGGCAGGTCGCCAGTTCGCGCGCCAGCGCCACGACTGGAGCGTGGCGGCGCAGCAACTGACCAACGTGCACATGCGCTTGAGCCAACTGGGGCCGGCGGACGCCTCGCCCCTGGACAATGCGTGGCTCGGCCGGTCAGCCAAGTAGTTCGCTGAAGGGGATGAACGCCACGCTGTCGCCCTCGCGCACCGTGGTGCCCTCGCGCACTTCCACCAGCCCTTCGGCCCAGGCGGCACTGCGCAGCACACCGGAACTCTGGTTCTTGTAGATCCGTACCTTGCCCTCTTCGATGCGCGCGCGCAGGTACTCGCGCCGGCTGCCGGGTTTGGTCCACTCGAAACCCGCCGGAACGGGAAAACGCAGGGGCGCTACCTGCTCGACGCCCTGGCGACGCAACAGGTAAGGACGGGTCAGCAAGGCGAAAGTCACCAGGGTCGAGGCCGGATTACCCGGCAGGCCGATCACCGGTACACCACGGAAGTGCCCGAATGTCAGCGGCTTGCCTGGTTTGATCGCCAACTTCCACAAAGCGAGCTCGCCGGCCTCGCGTAAGGCCATACCGAGGTAATCAGCCTCACCTACCGAGACACCGCCTGTGGAAAGAATCAGGTCGACCTCGCCCAAACCGGCCAGGCAGTCACGGGTACGTTGCAGGTCATCGGCGAGAATCCCCACGTCCAGCACTTCACACCCCAGGCGCTGCAACCAACTGACCAGCAGGCGCCGGTTGCTGTTGTAGATCTGCCCCGGCCCCAGTGGCAGCCCCGGTTCCACCAACTCGTCGCCAGTGGACAGCACGGCAACACGGACCTTGCGTACCACCTCGAGACGAGCCTGCCCCAGGGTCGCCGCCAGGCCCAGTTCGATCGGCCCCAGGCGCGTGCCAGCGGCCATCACCTGTTCGCCGACGCGGGTCTCCTGCCCCTGCGGGCGCACGTTCTGACCGACCTTGAGCGGCTCGAGCAAACGCACTCGACCGTCCTCCAGGACCTCGGCGTTCTCCTGCATTTCCACGCAATCGGCCCCCTCGGGCAGAGGCGCCCCGGTAAAGATCCGCGCGCAGGTGCCCGGCTGAAGCGGCGTTGGGGCATGGCCGGCGAAGATGCGCTGGCTCACCGGCAAGGGTTCACCCTGCCAGTCAGCCATGCGCAAGGCGTAGCCGTCCATGGCACTGTTCGGCCAAGGCGGCAGGTCCAGACTGGCCACCAGGTCGCGAGCCAGCACACGGCCTTCGGCCTCGGCCAGCGCCAGCTCTTCACTGTCTTTGATCGGCGCGGCCTCGGCCAACGCCAGCAAGCGCTCCAGAGCCTCCTCGACCGGCATCAGAGGCCGTGCCTGCTTGACCTCAACCACGGCTGTCACAGGTCGCTGCCTGCTTCAGGTGAGGCACGAAGTTGCACGGGCGATGACGTGCATCGAGCTGCTCGGCAAGAATGCCGTCCCATCCGGTGCGCACCGCGTTGGTCGAGCCCGGCAGGCAGCACACCAGAGTGCCATTGGCCAAGCCAGCCAAGGCACGGGACTGGACAGTAGAGGTGCCGATATCCGCGACGGAGATCTGCCGGAACAGCTCACCGAAACCTTCGACCTGCTTGTCCAGCAGGCACGCCACCGCCTCTGGCGTGCTGTCTCGACCGGTAAAGCCGGTCCCGCCGGTGATCAACACCACCTGCACTTGCTCGTCTGCGATCCAGGTAGCGACCTGGGCGCGAATCTTGTAGAGGTCATCCTTGAGCAGCACACGCTCTGCCAGTCGATGCCCGGCTGCGCTCAGGCGGTCGACGAACAACTGGCCGGAAGTGTCGGTCTCGAAGGTACGGGTATCGCTGACGGTGAGCACCGCGATGTTCAGCGGCACGAAGGGGGTGTCTGCCTTGGCTTTCATGAGAGTGCGTCGCAGGAGGATAAGATGGCCGTTGTTATATCACAGGCCGGCATGCGCGACGCCGCCGTTGTTCTCCGTCAATGCCAGCCTATTGCCGCTATGCTGCACTGAGAAGGAACTTGCAGGGACACCAAGCGTCCTACAACTTATCAAGCACGATCGTACTGGAGAAAAGCAATGATTCAACGGACCCTTCCCGCCTTCCTGCTCGCCCTCGGCCTGGGTGCCCTGGCCGGGTGCGCATCGCCGACCGTCATCACGCTGAACGACGGCCGCGAGATCCAGGCAGTGGATACCCCTTCCTATGACGAGGACTCCGGTTTTTACGAATTCGAACAACTCGATGGCAAGCGCACCCGCGTCAACAAAGACCAGATCCGCACCGTCAAAGAGCTGTGATTTGACAGGCCCTTTTTTGCAAACCTCCTTTTCGCAACAAGGGCTTGCGTTGAAAAATACGATGCAGTAGGATTTTGTTCATCGGAGTGTAGCGCAGCCAGGTAGCGCGTCTCGTTCGGGACGAGAAGGCCGCAGGTTCGAATCCTGTCTCTCCGACCAAATCCTGATTTTCAGAAAGCCCGCCTTGTGCGGGCTTTTTGTTGCGCGCAGAAAATCACGGTGCTGCTTTTTCGCAGGTAACCACTCCCAGGATTCAGCACCCTGCTCACGTACAGCGCCGTATCTGTGGAAGTGGGCTTCCCCGCGAAAGAGCTGGCACAGAAAAACGCCCCGCAGGGCGCTCTTCAATCCCTCTTCACTGCGCTTGGACCATCGCTTGCTCAGGCTGCACCGGAACGTACAGCAGTTGCAGGCGCGAGCTGCTCCATTCGCGGGTCTTGTTGGTCAGCTCGAGGTTGTTGTTCAGCTTCTGGCCGTAGGTCGGCACGATCTGCTGAAGCTTGGCCTGCCACTCTGGGCTCTTGACGCGATCCTTGAAGGTCTTCTCCAGCACGCTCAGCATGATCGGCGCGGCAGTGGAGGCACCTGGCGAGGCGCCCAGCAGCGCTGCGATGGAGCCATCCTGGGAGGCAACCACTTCAGTACCGAACTGCAAGATGCCACCGTGCTCGGGATCCTTCTTGATCACCTGTACGCGCTGGCCAGCCTGCAGCAGCTTCCAGTCTTCATTCTTGGCGTTGGGGAAGTACTCGCGCAGGGCATTCATGCGGTCATCGAAACTAAGCATCAGTTGACCCATCAGGTAGGTGCTCAGGTCGATGTTGTCGATACCGGCGTGCATCATCGGCATGATGTTGTGGCTGGTCAGCGACGCGAACATGTCCAGCAGCGAGCCGTTCTTCAGGTACTTGGTGGAGAAGGTCGCGAATGGGCCGAACAGCAGCACCTCCTTGCCATCGATCACCCGGGTATCGAGGTGCGGCACCGACATGGGCGGCGCACCGACCGAAGCCTTGCCATACAGCTTGGCCTTGTGACGGGCAACGATATCCGGGTTGTCGGTCATCAGGAACTGACCTCCCACCGGGAAGCCTGCATAGCCTTCGGCTTCAGGAATGCCGGACTTCTGCAACAGCTTCAGCGCGCCGCCACCGGCGCCGATGAACACGAATTTGGCGTTGACGCGGGTTTGCTTGCCGCCGTCGGCCAGGTCTGCAACCACCACATTCCAGGTGCCGTCATCGTTGCGCACGATGTCGCGCACTTCGTGGCGCAGGTGCAGTTGCACGTTCGGGTTGCGGGTCATGGACGCGAACAGCTGGCGAGTGATCTCGCCAAAGTTGACGTCGGTGCCAATGGCCATGCGGGTCGCTGCGACCCGCTGTTCAGGCGAGCGACCCTCCATCACGATCGGCACCCACTTGCGAATCTGCTCGTGGTCTTCGGAAATCTCCATGCCGCGGAACAGCGAGCTGTGCTGCAGGGCTTCGACGCGCTTGTGCAGGAAGGCGATGTTCTCCTCACCCCAGACGAAGCTCATGTGCGGCACATTGTTGATGAAGGTCTTCGGGTTGCTCAGCACGCCTTGCTCGACCTGATAGGCCCAGAACTGCTTGGACACCTCGAACTGCTCGTTGACGTTGACCGCCTTGCTGATGTCGATCTTGCCGTCCTTGCCTTCGCTGGTGTAATTCAGCTCGCAAAAGGCGGAATGGCCGGTACCGGCGTTGTTCCAGGCGTTGGAGCTTTCTTCGGCGACCTGGTCCATGCGCTCGTACACATCGACCTTCCAGTTTGGCTCGAGCTCGGTGAGGTAGGTCCCCAGGCTCGCGCTCATGATGCCGCCGCCAATCAGCAGGACGTCGACGGATTTTTCCGGTTCACCGGGCTTGGAGCAACCGATGACGCTCAGGCACAGGAGCGTCAGCAGGATTTTTTTCATGATTCAATCCAATTGAAGTGAAGTGACTGGCCTTTCGCTGCCCTTGCTGTGCACGCCCGGTTGTTGTTCTGGCTCACGCGACCTTCGCGTCGGCGACGCTGCATCCTGCGGCAACTGGCCGGCAGGGTCGCTGAAGGTCAACGCCTGGGGTTTCGAGGGATCGGGACAGGATCGCCGTGGGCTTTGGCCCGGCTCGCCCTTAAGCAGAAGTTGTGCCAGTTACGCCAAGACCAACGGCTAATAGCCAGGACGTTTGGTCGCAGCCCATCTTTAGCGGTTTGGCTGGCGACAATCCGCCACATTGAAGCGGTCGCCGGGGGCGAAATGGCGGGTTTCCCCACTGCGCGCTTTAACGAGCACCGCCGGATGTAACGGGGCCGCATCGCGGCCCCGAAGGGGATCACGCACTCAGACGTGAAGTGACTTCACCCAGTTGCCCAGACAACCCATGCAGGCGCTGACCCGCCTGCTCGGTATGCTGCACGGCCTGCTGGTTGGCCGTGGCGATACGGGTGATTTCCACCAGATTGCGGGAAATGTCCTCGGCCACGCTGGTCTGCTCTTCGGCTGCCGTTGCGATCTGCCGGTTCATGTCGCGGATCGCCTCCACCGCCGTGGTGATGCGCTGCAGCATCTGCCCTGCCTGCTCGACCTGCTCGGCGCCCTCTTCACTGCGCCGCTGGCCGCTTTCAATGGCTTTGACCGCGTGTACCGCGCCAACCTGCACGGCTTCGATGATCTGATTGATCTCGGCGATCGACGCCGCCGTACGCTGGGCCAGGCTGCGGACCTCGTCGGCAACCACTGCGAAGCCACGCCCCGCCTCTCCGGCCCGAGCGGCTTCGATAGCCGCGTTGAGCGCCAGCAGGTTTGTCTGTTCGGCGATGCCGCGAATAACTTCCAGCACCTTGCCGATCCTTGTGCTGTCACTTTCCAGGTCTCGAATCACCTGGGCCGTGCCGGCGATCTCGCGGTTGACCACGCCAATGATATCGATGGTCGCCTGCATCACCTGCTCACCGGCCTGGGCGCTGTGGTCGGCATCGTCTGCCGCCCGCGCCGCCTCGGCAGCGTGGCGCGCCACCTCTTGGGCCGTGGCGGACATCTCGTGCATCGCCGTGGCCACTTGGTCGGTGCGCTGGAATTGATCATCCGTGCCCCGGGCCATGCCACCGGCGATGGTGCGCAACTGGCCGCTGGCGGTTTCCAGCTCATCGGCGTTGTCCTTGAGCCGGCCAACGGTCTCGGCCAGGAAATCCCGCAGGGTATTGGCAGCCCGCGCCAGGCGCCCAAGTTCGTCCTGCCGGCGACTGTCGACCCGGGCGCCAAAGCGACCCTGACTCAACTGCGCCACATACTCGATCAAACCACGGATAGGCTCGACCAGGCTGCGGTTGACCAGCCACAGGCTGAACAGGCCCACCAGCACCGCCGAGCCGAGCATCACCAACATACCCAGCCACACCGTACGCTCGGCAGCGGCACTGAGCTGGGTCGCGCGTTCACGGGCATCAGCTCGCAAATGCTCGACCAGCTCGCTCATTTGCTCACTGGCGGCGCGGTCAACGCCCTTTACCGCCTGGTCACCTACCACCGGGTCACCGCCTGCGGCCAGAAACGCCTCACGCCCCTGGGCATAGGCCTGGCCCAGTTGCCGATGGCTATCACGCAGATGCTGCAGGCGGGTCTTGAGTTCGCCCTCGCGGGTGTCGATCAACTGCCCAAGCAGCTGCTGCACCTGCTGTTCCCGAGCCTGGAACTGCTGCCAGTACTTGTCCAGCTCGGCGCTCTGACGACCACGCAGCAACACGTTTTTCCATTCCTGCACCTGGATCTTGAACTGCAGGTTGGCCTCGTCGATCAACTGCGAGTCACGCAACGGGCCATCGACCAGCTCGGCATAGCCACGCACATTGGCAGACAGGAACTGGAAGCACACCAGGGCGATCAGCAGCATCGCCACCAGGCTACCACCGAGCAGGGTGAGAATTTGCACTCTAAGGGATTTATGCAACATCGGGAGGATCTCGGGAGCAAGGCTTGGGGGAACGACAGGCCGAAGGCAATGCCGCACAAGACATCCTTGTCTTCGTTCGCAGGCCAAAAAAAAGCTGCCATCGATCGATAGCAGCCAGGTCGAGCACTTACGCAACAGTTGAGCTAGATAGTCTCAGGCAATTGCTACAGAAATGTTACAAACTCGCTGCGCACCTAGACCGATGTGAATTGAAGCGCTGCCAATCGCGCATAAAGCGGGCTTTGCTCGATGAGCTGCCGATGGTTACCCACTGCCACCAAACGCCCCTTGTCGATCACCGCGATGCGATCGGCATGCTGCACGGTGGCCAGGCGATGGGCGATCACCAAGGTGGTGCGTCCGGCCATGAGCCGTGGCAAGGCCTGCTGGATCAGGTATTCGCTCTGGGCATCCAGGGCGCTGGTGGCTTCATCGAGCAGCAGAATCGGCGCATCCACCAGCAAGGCCCTGGCGATCGCCAGGCGCTGGCGCTGTCCGCCGGACAAACCGATACCGCCCTCCCCCAATGGCGTCTGGTAGCCCTGGGGCAGTTGCTCGATGAACTCATGGGCGTAGGCACTGCGCGCCGCGGCCTCGACGTCGGCCAGGCTGGCCTGGGGCCGGCCATAGCGGATGTTGGCCTCCACCGTGCCGCGAAACAACGCAGGATTCTGCGCCACCAGGGCGAACTGATGGCGCAAACAGCTGGGATCCATTGCCGTGATCTGCTGCCCATCGAGCAGGATCTGCCCTTGCTGGGGGTCATAGAAACGCAGCAGCAAGTCGAACAGGGTCGACTTGCCGGCACCAGACGGGCCGACCAGTGCCACGGTCTGCCCAGGCTCGATGATCAGGCTCAGGCCATCGATGGCCGCCACGCCCGGGCGCGAAGGGTAGGCAAAGTGCAACTCACGCAACTCGATGCGCCCACTCGTCCGCCCGGTCGACACATCACTGACCTGGAGTGGCGCCAGGATTGCACTGCGTGCCGCCAGCAGCTCGGCGATGCGCTCAGCCGCACCTGCCGCACGCTGTAACTCGCCGATCACTTCGCTGAGGGTGCCGAAGGCGCTGCCGACGATCAGGCTGTAGAACACGAACGCGGCCAACTCGCCACCGGAGATGCGCCCTGCGATCACATCCATGCCACCGACCCAAAGCATCACCCCCACCGCGCCCAGCACCAGCACGATCACCAAAGTGATCAACCAGGCGCGCTGGGCGATACGCCGCCGGGCCACGGCAAAGGCCGCCTCCACGGTCTCGGCGAAGCGTTCGCGATCCAGCGGCTGGTGGTTGTAGGCCTGCACGGTCTTGATCTGGCCCAGGGTCTCGGCCACATAGCTGCCGACATCTGCGACCCGATCCTGGCTCTGGCGCGACAAGCTGCGCACCCGCCGGCCAAACAGCAGGATCGGCGCCAGCACCAGCGGCAGGGCCAGCACCACGATGCTGGTGAGCTTGGGATTGGTGACAAACAGCAACACCACGCCGCCGACGACCATCAAGGCGTTGCGCAGGAACATCGACAGCGACGAGCCGATGACCGACTGCAGCAAGGTGGTGTCGGCCGTCAGCCGCGACTGGATCTCCGAGCTGCGATTGTCCTCGAAGAATCCAGGGTGCAGCCCAAGCAGGTGATCGAATACCGCCCTGCGGATATCCGCCACGCAGCGCTCACCGATCCATGAAACCAAGTAGAAGCGACTGAAGGTGCCGACCGCCAGGGCCAGCACCAGCACCAGGAACAGGCCGATGGTCTGGTTGAGCTGTTGCGGCGAGCCGGTCATGAAGCCTTGGTCCACCAACAGGCGGATACCCTGCCCCATCGACAAGGTAATGGCGGCTGTCACGACCAATGCCAACAAAGCCAGCACGACCTGCTTGCGGTACGGGCGGATGAACTGCCAAGCCAAGCGCAAGGCCCGACGTTGACGCATGGAAACCGGTTCAGGCATGAAAGGAGCCATCCACTGCGAAGAGCCAGCAGCCTACCACTCATCGGACAGCGCGGAACTGTAACCAGTCTGCAGCCATCGTTAACAAGCGAGACGCCGTGCAAGGGAGCATAGATCAGTGCCTATGCGCTTTCGTTCTAAAACGGAGCTGGAGCTTTCATGAACTTTCTGGTGGACTACCCCTGTCGCGACGCCAGGAATTGTCACAAGGCAGTCACGGCAACGGTTTATCCTGAGCTTGAACCTGATGAGGAGACAGGAAATGAGCCTGCAACATGGCAGTGAAACACCCAAGGCCCCCACCCCACCACAACCTCAGGTCTGTGGTTCGATCATCGACGCACAGGGACGGGAAATCCCGATCACCGAGCAGATGATCCAGAAGGCCTGCAAGGACCTGGAGCAAAGCCGGGTCGAACGTGTGAAAAAGGCCTGAGCCAAGTATTCCTTACAACCCGGCGCATGCGCCGGGTTTTTAATGGACCACCGCATTTCAACCTACCGAATCAGACCAGCACGCCCCCCAGCGCGCAGACCATTTGCGCCAATTGCGGCGCCTCGCCACGCAGGTGTACCGCCAGCCCTTCGATCTCCCGCCGCTGCGGGTAGTGCTTGCGCAACAGGTCGAACGCAGCGCGCTGCTCGGCTGAGTCGTCACTGAGGCTGCGACGAAAATCGGCATCGTCCCGACGTGGGTCATAGACCGCCCGGCACAGGGTGGCCAATGCCCAGGCCGGATCACAGCTCGCATCCAGATCGATCTGCGCCAGTGCCGGGGCCGGCAACAGCTCGGCCAATTGCACCTGTGCCGGTTCACCCCGCCAACGGCAGAACGCCTGGTAGATCTGCGCCGTGCCACGTTGCTTGCCGTCCAGGCTATAACCGGCGATGTGCGGCGTGGCCAGGGTACACAGGTCAGCCAGGTCCAGGTTCACCTGCGGCTCGCCCTCCCACACGTCGAGCACGGCATGCACATCCTCTCGGTCGAGCAGCAGTTCTCGCAGGGCGTGGTTATCCACCACCGGGCCACGGCTGGCATTGATCAACCAGGCACCCGGGCGCAGGCGCGCCAACTGATCGGCGCCCAGCAGATGCCAGGTGGAGTAATCACCATCGCGCTGCAGTGGGGTGTGCAGGCTGATTACGTCACAGGTTTCCAGCAGGGTATCGAGGCTGACGAAGTCCCCGCCTTCCCGCGCCTGGCGGGGTGGGTCGCAGACCAGCACTTTCCAGCCCAGGCCATGCAGCACACGCACCAGGCGCGCGCCGACCTGCCCTGCCCCGACCACGCCATAGACGCGCTCGCTCAGCTTGGCGCCATCCAACTCGGCCAGGGTCAGCACGCTGCCCAGCACGTAGTCCACCACGCCACGGGCGTTGCAGCCTGGCGCACTGCTCCAGTGAATGCCCGCTTGGGCGAAGTAATCCAGGTCCAGGTGATCGGTGCCAATGGTGCAGGTACCCACGAAACGTACCTGGCTGCCTTCGAGCAGTCGCCGGTCGACCTGGGTCACCGAACGCACCAGCAGCACATCGGCGTCCTTGACGCAGGCGGCGTCGATGCTGCGGCCGGGGTAGCGGCGGATCTCGCCGAACCCGGCAAAGAAGGCATCGAGCAGCGGAATATTCTCGTCGGCAACTATCAGCATGGCGCTCTCCTGTCAGGGGGAGCGCAGTGTAGGCCCTATTGCGGTGCGCGATCCAGGCTCAGTCGGCCTTCTTGCGGATCCAGTACAGGTAGGTGCCAGCCTGCTCCTGCTGCTCGAGCAGTTCGTGGCCGAGGAAGTTGCAGAACTTAGGGATATCGCGGCGGGTCGAGGGGTCGGTGGCGATGACCTTGAGCAGGCCACCGGCCGCCAGGTCACGCACGTGCTGGTGCAGCATCATCACCGGCTCCGGGCAGTTCAGGCCGGTAGCATCGAGGATGGCGTCAGGGGTGAATTCGGTCATGGGGGACTCCACAAATGATGAGGCATTGTCGCGCATCGGGCGGCAGGGTCCAAGGGGCTTTGCCAGCCCGACGACGGTGGGGCTGGCAAAGCCTGCGATGGCTCAACGCGGCTTGAGGTCCAGCCGCCGCAGGTGGCAGGTCACTTCCTCGGCTCAACGCGGCTTGAGGTCCAGCCGCCGCAGGTGGCAGGTCACTTCCTCACGGTCGTGATACAGCTGCTTGCAGGCGATCGACACCTTGACCTTGCGCGCCTTGAAGCCTGCCTCGATCCGGTCGAGCAGACGGCGCACCTCGGCATAACGCTGCTTCATTGGCAGTTTGAGATTGACCACCGCCTCGCGGCACAGTCCCTCGCCCAGCCAGGTCTCGATCAGCGAAGCGGTACGCGCAGGTTTCTCGACGATGTCGCAGACCATCCAGTCCACGGTCTGCTTGGGTTGCCAGGTGAACCCATCGGCCATCAGGTGCTGGACCAAGCCGGTCTCCATCAGGCTTTCGGCCATCGGGCCGTTGTCGATGGCCGTCACCAGCATGCCGCGCTTGACCAGCTGATACGTCCAGCCACCTGGCGAGGCGCCCAGGTCGACACCGGTCATGTCGTCGTTCAGGCGCAGGTCCCATTGCTCACGCGGGATGAACTGATGCCAGGCCTCCTCCAGCTTGAGGGTCGAGCGGCTGGGCGCTTCACGGGGGAACTTCAGTCGCGGGATACCCATGGGCCAAAGGGCCGAATTGTTCGGCTCGGCCAGACCGACGAATACTCGGCGTCCACTGATGAACGTGAGCAACAAGCGCGGCCCTGCGGCACTCTCCGAGAGGCGCCCGGCCTTCTGCAGCGCCTTGCGCAGTGGCACCTCGAACTTGCGGCAGAAGGTCGAAAGCGCCTTGCCCTCGTTGCTGTCGAGCACCTCCAGCCACAGGCTGCCGAACACCGGGTAATCGGCCAGGTGCTCGAGCAGAACGCTGATCCGGTCGCTCTCCGGTAGCTCGACGAACGCCCCGCGGGCCCACTGGCGCGGGAAGATCAGCCGCTCGAAACGCAATTCACGCATCAAGCGCTCGCCGCCATCGGGCTCGGCACAGACGAACTCGGCGCAGGCGCTTTGCGGCTTGCCCCTGGCGTAGCCGGCGATGCCCAGGAGGGCGGCGTGTTCGCTGATTTCGGCGCATACCTCGCCCTCGAAACCGGGCCGGCAATGCATGAACAGGGTATTCATCTTTCACTCCACATCGCTGGCCTGGATCGCCAGCCTTGATCCGGCGCAAGGCAGGCGCCGGCAGGGCGGCGATGATAAAGGAAGATCGGAACCTGCGACACGCCCCACCTGTCCAGAAGTGGGTCAGGGCCGGCAAACCGGTCTACCCTGACCATTCAGCCAGGTCCGTTGCCCACGGACCGTCACAGAGCGGTGACACCGGCATCCATTGGCCTGTGTGGCGAGTCCGCACACTCGAAACGGGAATGACCGGGCACCGGCGCAGAAGGAGTTGGCAATGCCCTCGCTCGATAGCCTGAAGACCCTCAAGACACTCACGGTGGCCGACCACACCTACCATTATTTCAGCCTCGCCGAGGCCGCCCGGCAATTGGGTGACCTGCAGCGCCTGCCCATGTCGCTCAAGGTACTGCTGGAGAACCTGCTGCGCTGGGAAGACGGCAAGACCGTCACCGGCGACGATTTGCACGCCCTGGCCGGCTGGCTGGGCGAACGTCATTCGGATCGGGAAATCCAGTACCGCCCCGCGCGGGTCCTGATGCAGGATTTCACCGGCGTGCCCGCCGTGGTCGACCTGGCCGCCATGCGCGCCGCCATGGCCAAGGCCGGCGGCGATCCGCAGCGGATCAATCCGTTGTCGCCGGTGGATCTGGTGATCGACCACTCGGTGATGGTGGACCGTTACGCCAGCCCCGCCGCCTTTGCCCAGAACGTCGACATCGAGATGCAACGAAACGGCGAGCGCTACGCCTTCCTGCGCTGGGGTCAGAGCGCCTTCGACAACTTCCGCGTGGTACCGCCGGGAACCGGCATCTGCCATCAGGTCAACCTCGAATACCTCGGCCGCACCGTCTGGACACGCAAGGAGAACGGCCGCACCTATGCCTTCCCCGACACCCTGGTCGGCACCGATTCACACACCACCATGATCAACGGCCTGGGTGTGCTCGGCTGGGGCGTAGGCGGCATCGAGGCAGAGGCGGCGATGCTCGGCCAGCCCGTGTCGATGCTGATTCCCGAAGTGATCGGCTTCAAGCTGACCGGCAAGCTGCGTGAAGGCATCACCGCCACCGATCTGGTGCTGACCGTCACCCAGATGCTGCGCAAGAAGGGCGTGGTGGGCAAATTCGTCGAGTTCTACGGCGATGGCCTGGCCGACCTGCCCCTGGCCGACCGCGCCACCATCGCCAACATGGCGCCGGAGTATGGCGCCACCTGTGGTTTCTTCCCGGTGGACCAGGTGACACTCGACTACCTGCGTCTTTCGGGGCGTCCGGAAGCGGCGGTGCAACTGGTCGAGGCCTATTGCAAGGAACAGGGCCTGTGGCGCCTGCCCGGCCATGAGCCGGCCTTCAGCGATACCCTGTCGCTGGACATGCACGATGTCGAAGCCAGTCTGGCCGGGCCCAAGCGCCCGCAGGACCGGGTGGCCCTTTCACAGGTCAGCCAAGCCTTCGATGGCTTCATCGAACTGCAGCCCAAGCCGCTGGCCAAGGAGGTCGGACGCCTGGAGAGCGAAGGGGGTGGCGGCGTGGCCGTGGGCAACGCCGACCAGGCCGGGGAAATCGACTATACCCATGACGGCCAGACCCACACCCTGCGTGACGGCGCGGTGGTGATCGCCGCCATCACGTCCTGCACCAACACTTCCAACCCAAGCGTGATGATGGCCGCCGGCCTGGTGGCCAAGAAAGCCCTCGAAAAAGGCCTCACCCGCAAGCCCTGGGTGAAAAGCTCACTGGCACCAGGCTCCAAGGTGGTCACCGACTACTTCAAGGCCGCCGGCCTGACGCCTTACCTGGATCAACTCGGCTTCGCCCTCGTCGGCTACGGCTGCACCACCTGCATCGGCAACTCAGGCCCTCTGGACGACGCCATCGAGCAGGCCATTGGCACCGCCGACCTCACGGTGGCCTCGGTGCTCTCAGGCAACCGCAACTTCGAAGGCCGTGTGCACCCGCTGGTCAAGACCAATTGGCTGGCCTCCCCGCCCCTGGTGGTGGCTTACGCCCTGGCTGGCAGCGTACGCACCGACTTGACCCGCGACCCGCTGGGCACCGGCAAGGACGGCCAACCGGTATTCCTGCGCGATATCTGGCCCAGCCAGCAAGAGATCGCCGAGGCCGTGGCCAAGGTAGACACTGACATGTTCCACAAGGAATACGCCGAAGTCTTCGCGGGCGATGCCCAATGGCAGGCCATCGAGGTGCCCCAGGCAGCCACGTATGTCTGGCAGGACGACTCCACGTACATCCAGCACCCACCGTTCTTCGACGCCATCGGCGGCCCGCTGCCGGAGGTCCGCGATATCCAGGGCGCGCGCGTTCTGGCCCTGCTCGGCGACTCGGTGACCACCGACCACATTTCTCCCGCCGGCAACATCAAGGCCGAAAGCCCCGCCGGGCGATACTTGCGCAGCAAGGGCGTGGAGCCGCGGGACTTCAACTCCTATGGCTCACGAAGAGGCAACCATGAAGTCATGATGCGTGGCACCTTCGCCAACATCCGCATCCGCAACGAAATGCTCGCCGGTGAGGAAGGCGGCAACACCCTGCATGTGCCCAGCGGCGAGAAACTGTCGATCTATGACGCCGCCATGCGCTACCAGGGCGAAGGCACCCCGCTGGTGGTGATCGCAGGCCAGGAATACGGCACAGGCTCCAGCCGTGACTGGGCCGCCAAGGGCACCAACCTGTTGGGTGTGAAGGCTGTGCTTGCGGAAAGTTTCGAGCGCATCCACCGCTCCAACCTGGTGGGCATGGGCGTGTTGCCGTTGCAGTTCAAGGCCGGCGAAAACCGCAAGACCCTCGGGCTGACTGGCAAGGAGCGCATCGATGTGCTGGGCCTCACCCATGCGCCTTTGCGCCCAGGCATGAGTCTGCCGCTGCGTATCACCCGCGAGGACGGGCAGCAGCAACAAATTGAAGTACTGTGCCGGATAGACACCCTGAACGAAGTGGAGTACTTCAAGTCCGGCGGCATCCTTCACTATGTGCTGCGCCAGTTGATCGCCGCCTGATCGCCCGCATTGCCTCCATCGCAGGCAACGCCTTTCCCATACCGATGTATAGGAACTGGCGTCAGCCTGCGAGTGGGCGCACGTGTCCTGGCCAGTCGCTGCTCAGTCGAAACGGTATTCGACGCGTCATGACAAGGAATTCCCATGCCTGCTTTTTCCTGGCCCGCGCTGCTTCCACTCGGGCTCGGCTACAGCCTGGCCTTGGTCTACGGCAACCTGGGACCGGCCAGCCTACCGACATTCGGCGCCCTGGTTTGCGCCGCTCTGCTGGCCCACCGTGCGGTACCTTGGCAGCAGGTGGCCGGGCACGCACTGTTCATCGCGCTCGCCATCGCCTTGGCAATGCACTGGCTACCTGGTTTTCAGGGCGCCAAGGTGATCGACCAAGCGATCTTCAGCGAAGGCGCCCTGCCCTTTTCCATGTACCTGAATCTCGACAAGCCGCTGATCGGCTTCTGGCTGTTGTTGACCTGCCCTTGGGTACTGGCCTGGCGCGGGCACGCGTGGCGCACAAGCCTTGTGTTCATCCTGCCCGCGACCGTGTTCGTCTGCCTCGGCGGCGCCTGGGCGCTGGGCATAGTGGCCTGGGCACCGAAATGGCCGGATCAAGCCTGGCTTTGGCTGCTGAACAATCTGTTGCTGGTCAGCCTTACCGAGGAGCTTCTGTTTCGTGGCTACATCCAAGGTGGATTGCAACGCCTGTTCGGCCATGGCCATCTGGCGCTATTCGCCGCCGCGTTGCTGTTCGGCCTGGCCCATCTAGGGGCGGGCTGGCAATGGTTTTGCCTGGCCACTCTCGCCGGCGTGGGTTACGGCCTGGCTTATCGCCATGGCGGATTGATGGCAGCGGTCCTCTGCCACTTCGGCGTCAACCTTGCGCACTTCGCAGGCTTTAGCTATCCGATGCTGGCACTTAGCTAAGCAATCGGTCATGATCGGACTACTGCGTCACAAAACCTTAAAAAATCGGCAATATTGACGACAAATGATGCAAAAACAGGCGTTTATTTACTAAAAATCTGAAGCCATTCCTTGCTCCAGATCAAGTAAATTAAATAAACATTCAATAAAACCAGCGGCTGGCCGATACGAATCCAAAGCCTTGCGGATTGAACCTCATGCGTAACAACCAACCGATTACCCAGAGAGAACGGACGTTTCCTGCTGAACAGCGGTTGATCTCCACCACCAATGCCAAGGGGGTGATCACCTACGTCAACGATGCATTCATCGATATCAGCGGCTTCTCCCGCGAGGAACTGACGGGAGCGCCCCACAATCTGGTCCGCCATCCCGACGTGCCATCGGCCGTGTTCGCCCATATGTGGCAAACCCTCAAGCAGGGTCTGCCGTGGATGGGGATCGTCAAGAACCGCTGCAAGTCCGGCGATCACTACTGGGTCAATGCCTATGTGACGCCGATCTTCGACAACAACCAGGTGGTCGGTTACGAGTCGGTGCGGGTCAAGCCCACTGCCGAGCAGATCCGCCGCGCCGAGGCGTTGTACCAGCGCATCAACCAGGGCAAGCCTGCGGTCCCGCGCCGTGACAAGTGGCTGCCCGTCCTGCAGGACTGGCTGCCGTTCATCCTGGTCAGCCAGATCGGTTTCTTGATCGGCAACTGGCTCGGCCACTCCTGGGGCTTCGCCCTGGCCGCGGGCCTGTCGGTGCCACTGGGCCTGCTCGGCCTGAGTTGGCAGCAGCGCGGCCTCAAGCGCCTACTGCGCCTGGCCGAACAGACCACCTCTGACCCACTGATCGCGCAGATGTTTACCGACAGCCGCGGTGTCCAGGCCCGCCTGGAAATGGCCATGCTCAGCCAGGACGCCCGCATGAAGACCTGCCTGACCCGCTTGCAGGACAGTGCCGAGCAGCTCAGTGACCAGGCCCGCGAGTCCGACACCCTGGCCCACCAGAGCTCCACCGGCCTGGAGCGCCAACGTGTGGAAACCGAACAGGTCGCCGCCGCGGTCAACCAGATGGCAGCCACCACCCAGGAAGTGGCCAATCATGTGCAGCGCACCGCCGATGCGACCCAGGAGGCCAATCGCCTGACCAGCCAGGGGCGGCAGATCGCCGGAGAAACCCGCGAGGCCATTTCTCGCCTGTCCCAAGCCGTTGGCGAAACCGGGCAGACCGTCACCCAGCTGGCCAAGGACAGCGACGAGATCGGCGGCGTGGTCGATGTGATCAAAGGCATCGCCGACCAGACCAACCTGCTGGCCCTCAACGCCGCCATCGAGGCCGCGCGTGCCGGTGAGATGGGCCGTGGTTTCGCGGTCGTGGCCGACGAAGTCCGCCAGTTGGCTCAACGCACCGCCGAGTCCACCGGGCAGATCCACAACCTGATCGCCAAGTTGCAACAGACGGCCAGCAATGCCGTGCAGACCATGGAAAATGGCCATCGTCAGGCCCAGGAAGGCGTAGAGCGGGTAATGGAGGCAGACCAGGCCCTGGTAGGGATCAGCGAAGCCGTGGCCAACATCACCGACATGGCGACCCAGATCGCCGCGGCTACCGAAGAACAAACGGCCGTGGCCGACGAGATCAGCCGCAACATCAGCACCATTGCCGACCTCGCCGACCAGACCGCCGAACAGGCCCAGCGCTCGGCCTTGCTCAGTGAAGAGCTGACCAGCACCGCCGGCAGCCAGTACTCGCTGGTGGAACGCTTCAACCGCTGACGCAAGTCGGTGTTATTGTCGGTGGCCGGCCCGCTTCTACAGGAGCGGGCCGACCACCGACGGAGAAGCGCAACAGCTCACCAGTCCAGCGCCAGCCGGCTCTGGAAGTAGCGCATCTCCCCAGTCAGGGGATCCTCGAAACGCAAACTGTGCGCCAGCAGCTTCAACGGCCGCTGGTAATCGTCCTCATCCTTCGACAACTGCGGGTAGAACGGGTCATTGCAGATACCCGCACCCAGCGCGGCCATGTGTACCCGCAATTGATGCGTCTTGCCGGTCACCGGCGAGAGACCATAGCGCCATAGCTCGCCGTTCTTCTCAAGCACCTCAGCGAGGGTTTCACTGTTCTCCACACCTTCCACTTCGTGCATACGGAAGAAAGGCTCGCCATGCACCAGGCGGCTACGGTGCACCAACGGGAACTCGTGCTCGGGCAGTGCCGCCGCAATGGCCTGGTAGCGTTTGTCGATACGCCGCTCGGGGAACAGTCGTTGATAAGCGCTGCGAGTCTGCGGATTGGCAGAGAACAGCACCAGGCCCGCGGTATGCCGGTCGATGCGGTGCAACGGCACCAGATGCGGGTTGTCCAGGCGCCGAATGAGACGGCGCAACAAGGTCTGTTCGACATACTCGCCTGTCGGCGTGACCGGCAGGAAATGCGGTTTGTCCGCCACCACCAGGTGCTCGTCTACGTGCAGGACCGACTCCTGGACAGGAATCGGCTTTTCATTGAGCACTTCGCGAAAATAATGCAGGCGAAGCCCCCGACGATAGGGAAAGTCCGCCGCTATGGGCTGGCCCTGTGCATCCAGCACCCGCCCCCGGGCGAAGCGGTCCAGCCATTGTTCACGACCGATGCCCTTGAAGTGGTCGCACAGGCAATCGAGCACCGTTCGCCACGAGCCCGGAGGCAGACAAACAGTACTGGCTTGCTGATGGGCGGGGTCGAAAGGGGCAGTCATGACAGGGCTCGGGCATTCAAAGGCGGGCATTATCCCCCATGGCCACAGGCTCAACCAGCCTCGGCCTGCAGTTCACTGCGCTCCTTGAGCCAGCGCAGGACCTGCACAGGCTCCCAACGGCCGGGATCGTAAAGGGCATAGATCAGTCCCTGGTAACCCACTACATCCAGCGCCCGGTGATAGCCCGCGCGCTGGAACAACGCTTCGATCTCGGCGAAACAGGTGTTGAAATGGACTTTGCCGAACGGAGTCCGGTCGTCGGTCACCAGGCCTTCGAGGCGCAGTTCCAGCACCGCCTCGCATACCTGCTCGGGCGGCATGCGATTGACGCTGTACTTCAGTTGCTCGACGTTGAACATGGGCACATCCAAATACTGTATTTATATACAGCATACGGATTCGCCCAAGCCTGCGTCAACGGCTCAGCCCAGAAACGCCACGACCTGCTCGGCATCGAACGGCCAGCCCAGTTCGGCGCCGGTGTCACACCGACGCAGTACCGGAATGCTCAGCCCATAACGCTCGAACAACGCCTCGCTTTCGGCGACATCGACCAGTTCGACCAACAGGCCATGTTCGATGAACGGCATCAGCATGGCCTCGGCGACTTCGCACAGGTGGCACCCCAAGGTGCCGAACAGTTGGCATTCAGGCAGCATGGACACGCCTCGAGTCTGCGGGAACGGGATATCCATTCTAGGACCATGCCCGCCCTCGTGCATCTGATGCACGTCAATCCTGGCTGGTCGCCCCGATACGGTGCAGCGACAAGTCGGCGCCCTGGAACTCCTGTTCATGGCTAAGACGCAGCCCATGCACCCGCTTGATCAGGCCATAGACCGCAAAACCACCGACCAACGCCACGACGACACCCGCCAGGCTGCCCAGCAACTGGCTGCCCAGACTGACACCGCCCATCCCGCCCAGGGCCACCTGCCCGAAAATACCGCAGGCGATACCGCCCCACACGCCACACAGGCCATGCAGCGGCCAGACCCCGAGCACATCGTCGATCTTCCAGCGGTTCTGCGCCGCGGTGAAGCACCAGACGAACAACACCCCGGCGACCAAGCCCGTGGCCAGGGCACCGACAGGGTGCATGACGTCCGAACCGGCACACACCGCCACCAATCCGGCCAGCGGGCCGTTGTGCAGAAAGCCCGGGTCATTGCGCCCGGCCAGCAAGGCCGACAAGGTGCCACCGACCATCGCCAGCAACGAATTGATCGCCACCAGTCCGCTGACCCCCTGCAAGGTCTGGGCGCTCATGACGTTGAAGCCGAACCAGCCGATGATCAGAATCCACGAGCCCAGCGCCAGAAACGGAATGCTCGACGGTGCAAAGGCCACCAGCCGACCTTCGCGGTAACGTCCACGGCGCGCTCCGAGCAACAGCACCGCTGCCAGCGCCAGCCAGCCGCCCATGGCATGCACCACCACCGAGCCGGCAAAGTCATGGAACGGGGCCCCGAAGCGCGCTTGCAGCCAGGCCTGCACCCCGAAGTTGCCGTTCCACACCACCCCTTCGAAGAACGGATACACCATCGCCACGATCAACGCCGTGGCGCACAGCTGAGGCACGAAGCGGGCGCGTTCGGCGATCCCCCCGGAGATGATCGCCGGAATCGCCGCCGCGAACGTCAGCAGGAAGAAGCATTTGACCAGCGCATAGCCATGGTCGGCGGACAGCGCCGCCGCAGGTTGGAAGAAGCTCACGCCATAGGCCACCCAATAGCCCACAAAGAAGTACACCAAGGCCGAGATCGCGAAGTCGCTGAGGATCTTCGACAGGGCATTGACCTGGTTCTTGTGGCGTACGGTCCCAACCTCCAGGAAGGCGAACCCCGCGTGCATGGCCAGGACCAAGATGGCGCCCATGAGAATGAACAAGGTATTGGAGCCGTGAACGAGGGAGTCCATCGCGCTGTGCATGTTTTCCATGAGTAGGCAGACCTGCTGAAAAGGCACCAGGACAGTTCAAGAGCCCGCATCTGTGCACCGATTCGGTGCCAGGCCCCTGCCCTGTTTCGGTGAGCCGGGCGAGGCCTGCGTGGTTTTTTCTTGGGTTTGTCGTGGATTGGGTTAAGGTTTATCGGTATTGCGTGGCCTGCGCACGCATTCAGCGCAATAACGGCTAGCCACGCTCCGGGAGATAGCAAGGGCCGTACCAGCGACCATACTGAACCTTCCGCCAACCCCATCACTCGAAATAGCCATACACTTCTACAGGGAGAGCCTCCATGGCCAGCAAATCGGCAAAGACTGCTCAAGAGATACTGATGGCTGACTTCCAGGCCTTGGTTCGAGACACCGAGAAACTGCTCGCCGACACCGCCAATCTGGCCGGCGACCAGGCCGACGAACTGCGAGAGCAGCTTCATGATCGTCTGACCCAAGCCCGCGAAACCCTGCAACTGACTCAGGATTCGGTCCGCGAACGTGGCCAGGCAGCCTTGGGCAGCGCCGAGCAGTACGTCCAGGAAAACCCGTGGCAGGCCATCGGCATCGCCGCGGGCGTTGGCCTGTTGATCGGCTTGCTGGCCAGTCGACGCTAAGGGGTGAGCATGGAAAACGACGCCCCAGGCGCCAGCGCTTCCGGCAAGCGCCTCGGCGCGGCTTTGCTCGGTCTATTGCACAGTCACATCGAACTGTTCGGCATCGAGCTGCAGGAGCAGAAATCCCGCACCCTGAGCTTGCTGTTGTTCGCGGGCCTCGCGCTGGTGTTTGCCCTCTTGCTACTAACGGCCCTGTCGGGCTTGGTGCTGGTGTTGCTGTGGGACAGCTATCGCCTGGCCGGCATCATCGGCTTGTGCGTGTTCTACGGCATCGCTGCACTGTACTGTGGGCTGCGGCTGAAGGCGGCGGTGTTCGACGAGTCGTCCCCCTTCAGCGCCACCCTTGAAGAACTCGCCAAGGACAGGGAGCGCCTGCTGCCATGAGCCTGCCCGAACTGCCCAATACCCGTAACCCGCGTGAGCTGCGCAAGGCATTGCTGCGCCTGCGCCTTGAAATGCACCGCCAACAGATCCACCACGAGTCGGCACAACTGCTCGAGCCGGTCCGCCGCCTGCGTGGCATGGGCGACTCACTACACGGGGGCCTGGGGATCAAGCATGCACCGCTTTGGGGCCTGGGCGCGGTGGTCGCATTAGGGTTCCTCACCGGTAAAGGCGTGCGTAGCGGCAACCTTGCCCGCCTGCTGCGCCTGGGCACCAGCCTGGCACCGCTGGTGCGACTGTTCCTGCGCAATAGCCAACGCCCCTGATCGATCGCGCCCGCTGCTTGCGCGGGCGCGCCCGACACGGGAAGCTATGGCTTCCACCTGACGGGAGATTGAGCCTTGGACTGGCACACCCTGCTGACCCGCGAACGCCTGGGCAAAGCCCTGTACAGCCCCGAGGAACTGGGGCGCAGCCCCTTCCACAAAGACCATGACCGCATCATCTTCTCCGGTGCCTTTCGCCGCCTGGGGCGTAAGACCCAGGTCCACCCTGTTTCCAGCAACGATCACATCCATACGCGCCTGACCCATTCCCTGGAAGTCAGCTGCGTCGGTCGCTCCCTGGGCATGCGCGTGGGTGAAACCCTGCGCGACCACCTGCCGGCCTGGTGCGAGCCCAGCGACCTGGGCATGATCGTACAGTCAGCGTGCCTGGCCCATGACATCGGCAATCCGCCCTTTGGCCACTCCGGCGAAGATGCCATACGCCACTGGTTCCAGCAGGCTGCCGGACGTGGCTGGCTGGACGACATGAGCGATGACGAGCGCGCCGACTTTCTCAACTTCGAAGGCAATGCCCAGGGATTTCGTGTACTCACCCAACTGGAATACCACCAGTTCGACGGCGGCACCCGGCTGACCTACGCCACCTTGGGCACCTACCTCAAGTATCCGTGGAGCGCCCGCCACGCCGACGCCTTGGGCTACAAGAAACACAAGTTCGGCGCCTACCAGAGCGAACTGCCGCTGCTCGAGCAAATCGCCCGCAAGCTCGGCCTGCCACAGCTCGAGCAGCAGCGCTGGGCGCGCCATCCGTTGGTGTACCTGATGGAGGCCGCGGACGACATCTGCTACGCCTTGATCGACCTCGAAGACGGCCTGGAGATGGAGTTGTTGCAGTACGCCGAGGTCGAGGCCTTGCTGCTCGATCTGGTGGGCGACGATTTGCCCGAAACCTACCGTCAACTGGGGCCAACGGACTCACGGCGACGCAAACTGGCGATCCTGCGTGGCAAGGCCATCGAGCATCTGACCAACGCGGCGGCCCAGGCCTTCGTCGAGCAACAGACGGCCTTGCTGGCTGGGCACCTGCCCGGCGATCTGGTCGAGCACATGCACGGCCCAGCCAAGCGCTGCGTGCTCCAGGCCAAGGACATGGCGCGCAAGAAAATCTTCCAGGACAAACGCAAGACCCTGCACGAAATCGGTGCCTACACCACCCTCGAGATTCTCCTGAATGCCTTCTGTGGAGCGGCATTGGAACAACATGGTGGACGCACCCCTTCATTCAAGAGCCGACGTGTACTGGACTTGATCGGTAATCATGCCCCCGACCCGCATGACTCACTGCATACGGCCTTCCTGCGCATGATCGATTTCATCGCCGGCATGACCGACAGCTATGCGAGCGAAATGGCCAGTGAAATGACGGGACGTTCCAGCCCCCTCTGAGCGTTGTGACAAACCAATAGTCTTGAGGGCTAGTATTTGAAGGAAATTTCTTATTAGCCCTCAATAGCATTAAACACTCACCCATATTTACTAATAAAAAGTTACCAAACTCCGCGCAATTATCGGCACCAATACGCCCCATTCGTAGCGCGCGTAGCTTTTTACTGTAGGTATTTTCCCATATGCGAGCCGCGGCCGCTCCTCGCATGTCCGATGACTTCCAACTGAGCTAAGGTGCGCATTATTTCCGACACCCGCCGCATGGAAGTTGAATATGCACTCTGTATATATTGTCGATGATCACCCCGTTATCCGCATGGCGGTTCGCATGTTGCTGGAAAATCAGAACTACAAGGTCGTCGGTGAGTCGGACAATGGCGTCCATGCCATGCAGATGGTCCGAGAGACACGCCCCGACCTGGTAATCCTCGACATTGCCATCCCCAAGCTCGATGGCCTTGAGATCCTGTCCCGCTTCCAGAGCATGGCCTTGCCCTTGAAAGTGCTGGTACTGACAGCACAAAGCCCTGCGCTTTTCGCGGTCCGCTGCATGCAGTCGGGGGCCGCCGGATATGTTGGTAAACAGGAGGACCTGAGTGAACTGCTTAGCGCAATAAAGGCCGTGCTCTCCGGTTACAACTATTTCCCCAGCCAGGCGGTTAACACCAGCCAGGTTATTCCAGACCAAGAGATACGACTTTTCCGACACGTTAACGACAGAGAACTTATGGTTCTACAACTTTTCGCCCAAGGAAAGAGCAACAAGGAAATTGCCAAGGGCATGTTTCTGAGTAACAAAACCGTCAGCACCTACAAGAAGCGCTTGATGCAAAAACTTGAGGTCCAGACGTTGGTCGACCTGATTGATGTTGCCAAGCGCAACGCGCTGGTTTGAGGTGGGACATGGGGCGGTATCTGACCTGCCTGTTCATCGTTGCCCTTGTGTTGGCCTGCCACCCGGCGCATGCCATGCAATACAGGCCCAAGGCACTCAACCTGCTGACGCGTTCGTCGCTCAAGCCGGTGCTACCGGTGCTGACACCGACCCAACGCCAATGGCTCGCTGAAAAGAAGGAGTTGGTGATCGGCACATCCTTTCCGGACTACCCACCTTTCGATATCACCACCGGCGGGCGCGACTACCAAGGGCTCACCGCAGAATATGCCGGCCTGATCGGCACTGCGCTGGGCTTGAAGGTCCGCGTGCTGGGCTTCGACAGCCGCCAGTCAGCGATCGAGGCACTCAAGAATGGTCAGATCGACCTGCTGGGCAGCGCCAACGGCTATGAAGCCGTCGCAGGCCTTGCGCTCTCTCGCCCCTATGCGATCGATCAGCCAGTGCTGGTGACCCGTGAACACGAACGTCGCGTACTGGATGACGAACTCAAAGGGCTGCGCCTGAGCATGCTCTATCACTATCTCTCGCCCAAGGAGGTGCTCAGTGCCTATCCGAAAGCCGAACTGCTGGCCTTTCGCTCCTCCACCCTGGCCCTGAACGCCGTCGCTTTCGGCCAGGCCGACGTGTTCATTGGCGATACCATCTCGACCCACTACCAACTCAATCGCGGTCACCTCCCGCCTTTGCGCATGGCCAGCTTCGGCAAGCACGAGGCCATTGGCTTCAGTTTCGCCCTGCGTCACCAGGACACCCTCCTCAAGGAGTTGGTCGATACGACCCTCGAGAGCCAGACGCCCATCATGGCCGCCAGCATCTTCAAGCGCTGGGGTGCGGGGAGCGACCATCTGCTGACTGATCGCAAGCTCCAACTCTCGGCCAGCGAAGAACAATGGTTGCGGGAACATCCAGTGATGCGCGTGGCCATCAACGAGACCGCCGCCCCGGTTTCCTATTTCGATAGCAACAGCAATTTTCGCGGCATCGCCGCCGACCTGCTGGATCTGATCCGGCTGCGCACCGGCCTGCGCTTCGAGATCGAGCGGGCCAGCGGCATACGGGACATGCTGGCTCGCCTCAAGGACGGCCGGGCCGATGTCATCGCCGCCATCTCCAGTGACGAAAAGCACGATGGCGCCCTGCACATCAGCCGGCCCTACCTGGAAAGCACCTATGTGCTGGTCACCCGCGCCGGCAGTGACCAAGCGGCGTCCTTGGAGCACCTGCAGAACCGGCAAGTCGCGATCACACGCGACAGCATCATGGCCGGGTTGCTCTCGGCCCGATACCCGAAAATCAGCAAGATCGAAACCGACAGCCCGTTCTTCTCCATTGCGCTTTTGGGCAGCGGGGAGGTCGATGCGGCCATCACTACCCTGATCGACGCCAACCATGCCCTGGCCGGAAACCCAGACCTGGTCATTCGCAGTACGATTGGCAGCGAGCCAGCCACGGTCGCGATGGCCACCAACAGCCAGGCCCATGCGCTGGCGTCCATCTTGGACAAAGCCCTGCAAAGCATCTCGCCGGAAGAGCTTGGCGTGATCAACAATCGGTGGGGAGGTTATCGGCTCCACGACGACGTGTATTGGCGGGAATTTCGCCGCCTGGCGCTGAAGTTCTTGCTGGCAGTCGGCTTGTTGTTGCTCTTGGCACTGATCTGGAACGCCCACCTGCGATGGCAGATCAGGCAACGCAAATGCGCCGAGCGGGCTCTCAACGACCAGCTGGAGTTCATGCGCGCCCTGCTCAACGGCACGCCTCATCCGATGTATGTACGCGATCGCGAAGGACGACTGCAAAGCTGTAACGACAGCTACCTGCAGGCCGTCCAAGCCCAGACCGACCAAGTCATGGGCAAGCGACTGGATGAGAGCCCGGGCGCTGACCGGGAATACACCCAGCAGATGGAGGCCGACTATCAGCAAGTCATGGCCGCCGGTACCCCCCTGATCCTCGACCGTCCTTTACGCATGGGAGGACGGGAGCTGACCATCTACCACTGGATCCTGCCCTATCGCGACTCCCTGGGTGAAGTCCAGGGGATCATCGGTGGCTGGATCGACATCAGCGACCGTCGCGAGCTGGTGCAGGAGCTGCGCTTGGCCAAACAGCGGGCCGACGACGCCAATCGTGCCAAGAGCACCTTCCTGGCGACCATCAGCCACGAGATTCGCACGCCCATGAATGCGGTCATCGGCATGCTGGAGCTGGCAGTGCGACGGGCGGATCGCGGGCAACTGGATCGGCCGTCCCTGGAGGTCGCCTACCATTCGGCAAAAGACCTGCTAGGGCTCATCGGTGACATCCTGGACATCGTCAGGATCGAGTCTGGCCATCTGTGCCTCTCCCCGGAGTCGGTCGACCCCAGCGCTCTGGTCCAGTCGGTGGCCCGAGTGTTCGATGGCTTGGCACGACAGAAGGGCCTGGCTTTGCAGGTGGTCATTGCGCCAAATGCCCGCTGCCATGCGCTGCTCGACCCGCTGCGGTTCAAGCAAGTGCTGTCGAACCTGGTCAGCAATGCCATCAAGTTCACCGAGCATGGCCAGATCCAGATCAATCTGCACGTGCACGAAGGCACCGACCTCAATGGACCGTGCCTGGAACTCAAGGTCCGCGACACCGGCATCGGTATCCACGAGGAGGCACTCAAGGAGCTGTTCAATCCGTTCGTCCAGGCCAATCCACACAGCGAAGGCGCACGGGCGGGGACCGGTCTGGGGTTGGCGATCAGCCACAGCCTGAGCGAAATGATGGGGGGCACGCTGACCATCAAGAGCCTGCCTGGCGTCGGCACTCAGGTGAGCCTGGTCATGCCACTGCAATGCGTCGAAGCGCCACCGGTGCCCACTCCGCTCGTGCAGGACGTCGAGGCACCGAACAGCGGGTTGAACGTGCTGGTCATCGATGATCACCCAGCCAACCTGTTATTGATGGAGCAGCAACTGAGTTTCCTGGGGCTGAGCCTGTCCACCGCCTGCGATGGACGCGAGGGCCTGGAGAAATGGCGCGCGGGCGGTTTCGATGTAGTGATCCTCGACTGCAACATGCCGCAAATGAACGGCTATCAAGTGGCTGAGGCGATCCGTGCCGTGGAGCGCCAACGCGGCTGGCCGCGCTGCCTGATCCTGGGCTACACCGCCAACGCCCAGCCGGAAGTCCGTCAGCGATGCCTGGATGTCGGCATGGATGACTGCCTGCTCAAGCCGATTGGCCTGCACACGCTGAACCAGCGCCTGGCGGGCGTCGCGCCAGGTCGGCATGCGGCGCCAGGGCCCAGGCCACGCAAGCGCCTGGCGCTCGAGGGCCTGTCGGCCATCGTCGGCGATGATCCTGACAGCCGCACTCGACTCCTGAATGCCTTACAAGAGAGTTTGATACAGGACCTGGCCACACTGATGGCCATCGACTCGGAAGATGCACAGGCCATCGCCGCGCAGGCGCACAAAATCCTCAGCACGGCCCGAATGCTGGAGGCCAGGGATTTGATGGAAGCGTGTGAAGCGCTGGAGCAGGAAACCTTGTCATTGACGCAGCTCAAGCTGCGAAGACAGGCATTGGCACGGCATATGCGCCGAACGGAGAAAGCGCTGGCCAGGCATCTGCAACACCCGGCCAGTGCTGGATGAGCAGCGCAGAAATGCGCCGCTCAGGCGGATCAGGAAGCCTGGGTGTTGATCGGCTTGTCCGGATACCAAGCGTCCAGCAGCGGGCTGAGCTCGATGTTGGTCAGTTCGCTGCGGCCCTTGAGCCAAGCTTCGACAATGGCGCGCTGCTCTTCGCTGACCGAGCCACGCTTGGCCAGGCAAACCAGGCCGAAGTCATCACCACCGACGTAATCCAGGCCGTTGGCATCCATGGCTTCAGCGAGGAAGGCATCGAGGAAGGCATCGATGGCTTCGTCGGACAGGTCTTCCTTGAATTCCAGGTTCAGTTCGAAACCCAGCTCCTGGAATTCGTCCACGCACAGTTTCTTGCGCAGACGACGGGAACGGTTGGTGGCCATGAAACAATCCTCTTGAGTATTAACGCGCGGCACTTTACCAGTTTCCGGACGACTGCGGCGCTTTTCCGTCGAACATGGCCCATGGAGGGTGCGCTTGGGGCATAATGCGCACTATATTTCGTCGTGGGGCCATCATCTTGTACAGCCCCAATGTCACTTTCCCTCGTCCGCAGGGTTCAAATTGCACATGATCAAAACGCTCCGTCCCCTGATTCTCGCCGGTCTGTTCCTGCCGCTCGCCATGCCCAGCCAGGCCGCGCCCGCCAACACCACTCTCCCGCCGAAAGTGCAACAGGCGCTCAAAGCCAACAAACTGCAAGATTCGGCCTTGTCCCTGGTGATGCTGCCGCTCAACGGCCCCGGCACGCCAACCGTGTTCAACGCCGATGTCTCGGTCAACCCGGCCTCGACCATGAAGCTGGTGACCACTTATGCGGCCCTGGAACTGTTGGGCCCGACCTTCCAGTGGAAAACCGAGTTCTATACCGATGGCACTCTGAGCAACGGCGTGCTCAACGGCAACCTGTACCTCAAGGGCGGTGGCGACCCGAAGCTGAACATGGAAAAGCTCTGGCTGTTGATGCGTGACCTGCGCGCCAACGGCGTGCGCACGGTGACCGGCGACCTGGTGCTGGATCGCAGCCACTTTGTTCAGCCCAACCTGCCGCAGTTCAATGACGACGGCGGCGATGTGAACAAGCCGTTTCTGGTCCGTCCCGACTCACTGCTGGTCAATCTGAAGGCCCTGCGCTTCGTGGCCCGCAACGATGGCGGAAAAGTCACCGTAGCCATGGAGCCGCCGCTTGCGAACGTCCGCATCGACAACCAGGTCAAGGCCGTCGCCTCCAGAAAATGTGTTGGCGATGTACGCTACAACCCGGTGACTCAGCCCGACGGCGTCAGCGTAGTCGTCAGTGGCCAGCTTGGCGAAGGCTGCAACTCCCAGACCTACCTGTCGCTGCTCGATCACCCGACCTATGCAGCCGGTGCGGTGCGAGCGATCTGGAACGAACTGGGCGGCAGCATTCAGGGTCGCGACCGTATCGAGAACGTGCCCAAAAGCGCACGCCTGCTGGCACGGGCATTCTCGCCGGATCTGGTCGAGGTGATCCGCGACATCAACAAGTACAGCAACAACACCATGGCCCAGCAGTTGTTCCTGAGCCTGGGTGCGCAGTTCCGCACGGATGCCGATGGCGACGACGCCCGCGCCGCCCAGCGTGTGGTACGTCAGTGGCTGGCGAAAAAAGGCATCACCGCACCGCACCTGATCATGGAAAACGGCTCCGGGCTGTCCCGCGCCGAGCGGGTCAGCACCCGTGAGATGGCGGCATTGCTGCAAGCAGCCTGGAAAAGCCCCTACTCCGCCGAGTTCATCAGCTCCATGCCGCTGGTGGGCATGGATGGCACCATGCGTAAGCGGCTCAAACGCACGGCCATGACCGGTGAAGGACACATCAAGACCGGTACCCTGAACACCGTTCGGGCGATTGCCGGGTACAGCCGGGACAGCAATGGAAACACCTGGGCGGTGGCGGCGATTCTGAATGATCCCAAGCCTTGGGGAGCATCGCAGGTGCTGGATCAGGTGTTGCTGGATCTTTATCGGCAGCCGAAGGTAGGGAGTACTGCGGCGGCTGGGATGCCTTGATCGGCTTGGGCTTTCAGAGAGTGTGAATATCCGGTGTTGGTGGTGGCGCCACTGGCGCTTTTCGCCTTTACGGCGACCTACTTTTGCTCTTGGGCAAAAGTAGGCAAAAGCCGCTGGCTCCCACATCCGCACCGCCCGTGGCGGGGTTCCCTCTTCATTGCCTTGCAGGGCTTCGCGGCCTCCGGCTCGCTACGCAAGCCTCCATCTCGCGACTTCGGCTCACGCCGAAGGGCGCTGCGCGCCTGCCCCTACAGACACCTACACTCGGCCTTCTGAGGTCGCGATTGGTGGTGTCTGAACTATCGCGCATCAAAAGCAAAGGCAACGGCAAACAAGCTAATTAATTTGTTGTTTCTGCCGGCCTATTCGCGGGTAAACCCGCCCACAGGCTCACCGCTGTCCTTGAGAACGACGCTGTACCTGTGGGAGCGGGTTTACCCGCGAATGGCCGGAAAACTCAATACCCACCTCACTGAAAAAACAACGCCAACCCAGGCGCCGCCTGTAACTTGGGCCAAGCGGAGGTGTCTGGAGGTGCAGGCACGCAGCGCCCTTCGGCGTAGCCGAAGTCGCGAGATGGAGGCCGCCACAGCGAGGAGACCCGGTGCGAAGCGCCGGGCCGTATGCGGGGGCGCAGCGGCTTTGGTTACTTTGGCCAAGACCAAGTGACCCGCCGTAAGAGCGCAAAGGTGACTCAGCGTCACCCAAGCAAACGGATCTGCCCACAACACCAACAACCAACACAAAACCACAAAAGCCCAGCCTCAGAGCAACTCCGCCTCGACCCGATCCCGCCCCGCCTGCTTGGCCGCATACACCCCCGCATCAGCCCGCAACAGCAAAGCATCAGCCCCCTCCCCCGGCCGCCAGCCCGCCACGCCGAAACTCGCCGTCACCCGGCCCACCCCATCAATCGGAACACTGCGAACCCCCTGCCACAGCTCCAACGCCAACGACCGCGCCTGTTCGGCGTTGCTGCCAGGGCAAAGCACCATGAACTCCTCGCCACCCAAACGGCAAAACACATCGGTACGCCGCAGGCGATTGCCAATCCGTTGGCAAAGACTACGCAACACATGATCCCCCACCGCATGGCCGTACTGGTCGTTGATCCGTTTGAAATGATCGATATCCAGCATGATCACCGCCAGGTCCAGCCCATCACGTTGAGCACGCTCCAGCTCGTTCTGCAGCCGCTCCTGGAAATGCCGCCGATTATGGATGCCGGTCAAGGCATCGGTGACCGAGAGCGCCCGAAGCTCTTCCTCCACCCGTTTGAGGTCGGAGATATCCGTCTGGTAGCCATGCCACAAGGTACACCCCGCCTCGCCAACTTCCGGGGTGGCCTCTCCGCGAACCCAGCGCAGGCCCGCCTGGGGCAGTATCACGCGGTACTCTTCGCGCCAGGGCGTCAGGTGCAGGGCCGAGTATCGGACCGAACGACGGACGCGTTCCAGGTCGTCAGGATGGATGCGTTCGAACACCGCCGAAGCATCCTCGCGCAGTGTCTGAAGATCGACTTCATAGATATCGTGCAGCCCCTGGCTGGCATAGGGGAAACAGGAGTGTCCACTCGCATCCAGGCGGTACTGGTAGATCCCGCCCGGGACTTCGGCGCTGAGCTTCTCCAACAACCGATCACGGGCCGCCAGCGCTTCATGGACGCGCCGCCGTTCGGTGACATCGATGCAGATGGCCAGGTAGCCCACCCACAGGCCCTGCTCATCGAGCACTGCGGTGACCAGCATGTTGGCCAGCAGGTGGCTGCCGTCCTTGCGCACCAAGGTCCACTCCCCTGCCTCGGTCCCTTTTTCCTGCACGGTCTCAGCGAACATCGCCTGGCCGCCGCCCATCTCGCGCCCATAACGCACGCTCAGGGCATGGGCGCGCTGGCTGAGTTCTTCCGGGGGTACCAGATCCTCGAGTCGCAACTGACCAATGGCTTCGCTTGCCGAGTACCCCAGCATGCGCTCGGCGCCGGCATTGAAGGTGCTGACCAGCCCCTTGAGATTGGTGGCGATGATCGCGACCTGGGTCGCGGCGTCCAGCACGCTGCGCAGTCGATTGTGGGTTTCACGCAGGGACTGCTCACTGATCTGCAGTTCGGCGGTGCGCTGGTCGACCAGCGCAAGCGCACGCTGGCGCTGACTGAACAAGCTGTAGAGCAAGGCACTGAGCAACACGCTGAGCAAACCGCCCAACAAGCTGACTGCCACCACCGCCGAGGAGCGGTTGGCCTTGAGAAAAGCCTGGCTGGGACGGATGTCGAGCTGGTAGTGGTGGTCGGCCAAATGCAAAAGGTGGGTGCTGGCCAAGGGTACTTGGGCGACAGTGTTTCGGGAGTCAAACAGCACTTCCGCCCCTTTGGCTCCCGAGGCATCGAGGATGCGCACCACTAAGTTGTCGTCCGCTGCTGGCGGTAGCCCTTCGGTGATCAAGCGCTGCATGCTCAGCAACGCCATGACATAGCCAGAGGGCAACCCATCGGGATTGCTGTTGGCGAACACTGGCGCCACGACCAAGACGCCACGGGCATAGGCGGGCTCGACGTTGATCATGTCCAGCGGTGCGGACACCGCCATGCTGCCAGGTGACGAAGCCCGAGCAAGCGCCGCCTCACGCTGGGGCTGCCCACGCAAGTCCAGCCCATAGGGCTGTCCTTGCAAGGATGCCGCCTGGGTATAGAGCACCGGATAGTAATGGTCGCGCGCAGGCGCAGGATGCCAGATGCCGTGGGCGTCCTGATCACGGATTTGGTAATCCTGGCCTAGCCAGGCGCTTGCGCGTCGTTCGAAATCCGCGCGTTGTCCGGCCTCGACCCGGGGTGCCCAGGAATACGCCTGGGTCCGGTACAACAGTGGTCGGGCGTACCCGTCGAATTCCTGGGGGGTGATTTCGTTGGAATAACTGAAAAACCGTCGCAGGCCGTCCAGACGCTGCTCCTGATCCTCGAAGCGTTCGGCAATACGACTAAAACGCTCGTTGGCCAGCAGCTCGAAGCGTTGACGCAGTTGCTGCAAGTAGAAGCTTTGTGTGGCAATGGCCAAGGCCGCCGTCAGCAGACCGCCAGCGACCAGGACCACCAACGCCACCCCCCAGGCGGGCAGCGCTTCGCGGAACATGCCGAGCACCTTCGCACGAACGCCACACTTCGACATAAAGCGATCTCATCACATCAGCGTCCTGCGAATTTGTCGGGCCCTTCGGGTCAGTTATAGCTATTGGCCACTAGCCGCGCAACCTCGTACACGCCGCCTATCGTGCCTGAATGCGCCATGCCCGGTGAATTCGATTGTTACGCGCGAAATCAGGGTCAAGGGTCTGGTTGCTGATCTCCTCGACGGCATAACGCTCGACCAGGCTCGGGTCGAGCTGGAACTTGCGGAAGTTGTTGGAGAAGTACAGCACACCGCCTGGCGCCAGACGGGCCATGGCCAGATCCAGCAACTGCACATGGTCGCGCTGCACGTCGAACACCCCTTCCATACGCTTGGAGTTGGAGAAGGTCGGCGGATCGATGAAGATCAGGTCGTAGCTGTCCCGGTTGCCTTCCAGCCAGGCCATCACGTCACCCTGCTCCAGGCGATGGCGGTCCGAGAATCCGTTGAGCGCCAGGTTGCGGCGCGCCCAGTCCAGATAGGTCTTGGACAGATCGACGCTGGTGGTGCTGCGAGCACCGCCTTTGGCCGCGTGTACCGTAGCCGTCGCGGTGTAGCAGAACAGATTGAGGAAGCGCTTGCCGGACGCCTCGCGCTGGATGCGCAGACGGATCGGACGGTGATCGAGGAACAGACCGGTGTCCAGGTAATCCGTGAGGTTGACCAGCAGTTTCACGCCACCTTCGTTCACCTCTTGGAAACGGCCCTCCGCACCTTGGCGTTCGTACTGACGCGTCCCGCTCTGGCGCTCCCGACGCTTGAGCACCACACGCTGGGGGTCGATACCCAGCGCCTGGGGGATGGCGGCCAAGGCATCGAGCAGACGCGCCTGGGCCTTGTCCGGGTCGACCGAGCGTGGCGCGGCATACTCCTGCACGTGCACCCAGTCGTGGTAGAGGTCCACCGCCAGGGCATATTCCGGCATGTCGGCGTCATACAAGCGGTAGCAATCGACCTGCTCGCGGCGGGCCCACTTGCCCAATTGCTTGAGGTTTTTCTGCAGGCGGTTGGCGAACATCTGCGCGCCTTCGGACAAACGCGCCGGCTCATTGGCCACCGCTGCCGGGTGCCGTGCGATGTCTGAGTCCGACTCGGCCTGGCGACGCTCGCCAGTGACGAACTGGTCGGGCTGGACCTTGAACAGCAGCAGCTTGCACGGCAAGGCGCCGTTCCAGAAGGCGTACTGCTTGTGACTGCGGATGCCCATGCGCTTGCCCAGCTCAGGGGCGCCGGTGAACACTGCCGCCTCCCAGCCCAGGCAGGCCTGGCGCAAACGCTCACCGAGGTTCTGGTAGAGGTACAGCAGGCTGGCTTCGTCACCGAGACGCTCACCGTAAGGTGGGTTGCTGATGACCAGGCCTTTCTGGTTCTGGTCTGGACGCGGTTCGAAGCTGCCGACTTCGCCCTGATAGATCTTCACCCAGTCGCCCAGGCCTGCACGCTCGACGTTGTTGCGCCCCGGCTGGATCAGCCGTGGGTCGGCCTCATAACCACGAATCCACAGCGGGGGCTTGGCCAGACCGGCCTGGGCACGGGCCTGGGCTTGCTCATGGACCTTGCGCCACAACGCCGGCACATGGCCAAGCCAGGCAGTGAAGCCCCAGCGCTCACGCTTGAGGTTGGGCGCGATATCGGCGGCAATCATCGCCGCCTCCACCAGGAAGGTGCCCACACCGCACATAGGGTCGGCCAGAGCGCCTCCTTCGGCGGCGATGCGTGGCCAGCCGGCGCGGATCAACACTGCCGCCGCCAGGTTCTCCTTCAACGGCGCGGCACCTTGCTGCAGACGGTAGCCGCGTTGATGCAGGCTGTGCCCGGACAGGTCCAAGGAGAGAATCGCCTCGCCACGATCCAGGCGCAGGTGCACGCGCACATCCGGATCGATCTTGTCCACGGACGGGCGCTGCCCTTCGCGGTTACGAAGCTTGTCGACGATCGCGTCCTTGACCTTGAGAGCACCGAAATGGGTGTTGTCGATTCCCGAGCCATGGCCACTGAACTCCACCGCCAAGGTGCCGTCGGCCGCCAGGTGATCTTGCCAATCGACCCCATGCACACCGTTGTAGAGTTCATCGGCGTTTTTCATGGAGAAGCGCTTGAGCACCAGCAGTACTCGGTTGGCCAGGCGCGACCACAGGCACAGGCGGTAAGCGGTTTCCATGTCGGCCGAGCCGCGGATGGCCGAGGTGTGCTCACGCACATCGTCCAGGCCCAGGTTGCGGGCTTCCTCGGCAAGCAGGCCTTCAAGACCTTTGGGGCAGGTAAGATAAAGTTCGAAACGGTCCGACATGAGCAATCCAGAGCCTTGGGCTGATTGAGTGACGGGCCGACGCATCGCCCCGCCGATGTTTGCCCGCACACCCTTCCAGCAGGCGCCCGGGTGGCCTTGCCCGCAGTCCGGGAAGGCCGGGCCACCTGAACGACGCGCCCCTTCGCACCTTGCGAAATGGGTTAGATCGTCAGGCAGTATGAAAATTTCCAGCGACGCGGCGGCCAATGTGACCCTTCGTCGCATTTCAAATTGTTACCGCACATCCGCCCAAGACGCTGGCCAGATGACTGCAAGGGGCACTAAACCCTGATCATAGCGGGCTCAACGACAAATCACGTTGAGTCGCATTTATTTACTTATCCTTTGACTCTATGAAACGTTACGTCCTTATGACAAATCGATCATTCACACTGTGACTCGCTTTGGTTAGAACTGGCTTTAGGTTGTCTCGCAACGAGGCAACACTTTCTGCTCGCCACGCCGGCAGCGAGCGCACACCGGCAGAACGATTCTGCCCGGCCTCGGAGAGGCCGACGGGACATTACAGTCAACAAGTGAGGGCAACACCCTATGAGAAGACTTAAGCGTGATCCGTTGGAAAGAGCATATTCACGTGGCTACCAATACGGGGTTACCGGCAAATCCCGCGAGCTTTGCCCCTTCAATCTGCCGTCCGTTCGTCAAGCCTGGATCAATGGCTGGCGGGAGGGCCGGGGCGATAACTGGGATGGTATGACCGGCACCGCAGGCATCCAGAGACTCAACGAAAATCACGCCGTTGGCTGAGACGAGGACACTGAATTCGAGTCACCATGCGCGCCCTATCCGGGCGGCGGGCTGAGGCCCAGGGGCCCCTTAGTGGGGCCCTTTTTTATGCCTGCCTTTCTTAAGACCGAGGCAAGGCTGCAATCGCGTCCACTGCCTCGCGAATCAGCGCAGGCCCTTTGTAGATGAAGCCCGAATAGATCTGCACCAGGCTTGCACCAGCCGCGATCTTTTCGGCTGCATGACGCCCCTCGGTGATACCCCCTGCGGCAATGATCGGCAACTTGCCGGCCAGTTCGCCCGCCAGCACTTTCACGGTGTGGGTGCTTTTCTCAAGCACCGGCGCGCCGGATAAACCGCCCGCCTCGTCACCATACGGCAGGCCCTGCACACCTTCACGGCTCAGGGTGGTGTTGGTCGCGATCACCGCGTCCATGCCAGTCTCGAGCAAGGCCGAGGCCACCATGGCCGTTTCTTCGTCAGTCATGTCTGGGGCGATCTTGATTGCCAGCGGCACGCGCTTACCGTGCTCGTTTGCCAGCTCCTCGCGACGCACAGCCAGGGCCTGAAGCAGTTGCTTGAGCGAGTCGCCGAACTGCAGGGTACGCAGGCCTGGGGTGTTGGGCGAGCTGACGTTGACGGTGATGTAGCTGGCGTCTGCGTAGACCTTTTCCAGGCAGATCAGGTAGTCGTCCACCGCACGCTCGACGGGGGTATCGAAATTCTTGCCGATGTTGATGCCGAGCACACCGTCATAGCGCGACGCACGCACCCGGGCCAGCAAGTGATCGACACCCAGGTTGTTGAAGCCCATCCGATTGATGATCGCAGTGGCCTCTGGCAACCGGAACAGTCGCGGCTTGGGGTTACCCGGCTGCGGGCGCGGCGTCACGGTACCGATCTCGACGAAGCCGAACCCCAACTGGGCGAAACCATCGATGGCGGTGCCATTCTTGTCCAGGCCTGCAGCAAGGCCCACCGGATTGGCAAAGTTCAAGCCCATGACCGTCACCGGCAATGCCGCTGGCTGCTTGCACAGCAGGCCATTGAGACCGAGGCGGCCACCGGCACCGATCAGGTCCAGGGACAGGTCGTGGGAAGTTTCCGGGGAAAGCTTGAACAACAGCTGGCGGGCCAGGGTATACATGGTCAGGCAAGACTCGCGGTGAGTGAGGGGGCGATTATAGCTACCACGCGGCTCGGACGACAGGGCTCTTGGCACATGGGTTGCTATGCCACGGGCGCACGGCATGCTCCTGTGAGGGCGAGCATCCCGTTGAATAGGTATTTGAGGCAGAACGCCAAGGCTGCCTGCACGACAAAGCAGCACCCTGGAAAAAGAAAAACCCGGCCGAGGCCGGGTTTTTCGTGAAGCATCAAACCAAATTACTTGGCCTGGGCTTCGACCTGAGCTTCAACGCGACGGTTGATAGCGCGGCCTTCTTCGGTGGCGTTGTCAGCAACCGGACGGGTCTCACCGTAGCCAACCGAGTCGATTCGGCTGGATTCAACACCGTACTGCTGGGTCAGAACCTGCTTGACAGCATTGGCACGACGCTCGGACAGCTTCTGGTTGTAAGCGTCTGGACCAACGGAGTCGGTGTGACCTTCAACGGTGGTGGTGGTTTGTGGGTACTGCTTCATGAAGTCAGCCAGGTTCTTGATGTCACCGTAGCTGTTTGGCTTGACGACCGACTTGTCGAAGTCGAACTTGACGTCCAGCTCAACACGTACGACTTCGGCAACAGCCGGGCAGCCGTCGGCGTCAACGGTAACGTTGGCCGGGGTGTCAGGGCACTTGTCAACGTTGTCGCAAACGCCGTCGTTGTCGCTGTCGGAGCAGACTTCAGCAACAGGAGCCGGAGCAGCTTCAGCTTGCTTCGGGCTACCGCCGAAGTTCATGCCGATACCAACGCTAGGAGCCCACTCGGTGTCGCCCTGGTCGATGTTGTACTGAGCTTCAACGCCAGCACGGGCGTAGAACATGTCAGTGATGTACCACTTGGCGCCAGCGCCAACGTTGGCGAAGGTGGACTGGTTACGACCACCACGGCCGGTCTGGCCCAGGCTCTGGTGCGAGAAACCAGCCGAAACGTACGGACGGATAGCGTCGTACGGGTTGTTGAAGTGGTAAACGGCGTCCAGGGCGGTGTTGGAGCCCTTGATGTTCTTGCCGTCTTCGCCACGAGCGTTGTGAACTTCGTCATAGCCCAGACGCAGTTCGACGTCGTCGGTCAGGAAGTAACCGATCGAGCCACCGAACAGGTTGCCGTCGTTCTTGAAGTCGCGCTGGCTGTCAAAGAACTCTTTCTTGTAGAAGAGTTCGGTCTCGACGGCGCCTTGACCTTGTGCCAGAGCGCCAAACGAAGTGGCGGCTACAAGCGAACCAATGGCCAAGCCCAAGGTGTTTTTCAATTTCATCCGTTAAATCCCCATCTGGTGATAGTTAAGCAGTCCCACCAACATCCGGGGGACAACTCGACGGCAAGTCTAGCAGAACTTGCCGGTTGGTTAGAGATATTTCCGAGGCGCTAAGTTTCAGCCAACCCCGTAAATTTCTCTCTAAGCTTGTCGAGCGCACGCTTGTAGCGCATTTTCGTGGCGCTCAGGCCCATGTGCATGATATCGGCGATCTCCTGAAACTCCAGCTCTGCGACAAATCGAAGCACCAGAATTTCCCGATCGATCGGGTTCACATGCACCAGCCATCTATCCAGCCCGCCCTTCTCTTCGGCCTTGGGTGCCTTCTCTTCGGACGCCTCTTCGACAGGGTCCAGACTCAAGGCATCCATCAACCGTCGTTTGCGACGCTCCTTGCGGTACTGGGTAATGCATTCGTTGTAGGTGATGCTGTAGAGCCAGGTCTTGAACTTCGACTTACCCTCGAAGTTCTTCAGACCGTAGAGCACCTTCAGCATCACTTCCTGGCAGACATCGTCGGCGTCCCGGTCGTTCCCCAAGTAACGCGCGCAGACGTTGAACAGGGTCCGCTGATAGCGCCGCATGAGCTCTTCATAGGCGCGCGTTACGTGATACAGCTCCTCATGCGAACGCGCCACCAATTCCTCATCGGTGAGCTCGCGGGGGTCATAGCGCATGGGCGGCGAATGAACTTTATTCAAAACGGATCTGGCCGACAGTCAGGTCAATGTCGCCGCGCGGCCCCCTTGGGCCGTTTTCGCGGCGGCATACATTAACAGCTTTTGTGCGGTTAGCGGCTATTGACTCGCTGCTCGAGCAATTCTCGGTTCGAAAGCGACACCAATTCGCCATCATCCGTCAGCAGGGTCGTCTTGACCGTGCCGATCTCTTCGATGTGCCCTTCGACCTCTCCAATCCGCACCTGCTGGCCCACTTGATAGAGTTCACGCACGTAGATTCCGGCCAGGATTTGCCCTGCGATTTCACGGCTGCCCAGGCCCATCGCAAGCGCAACGGCCAGACCAACGGTAATCAAGCCGATGACGATCACATGGTTGAGCAGGTCGGTCTTGACCTCCAACTGGCTGATCGCAACCGAGATGCTGATGATGATCACCAGGCCCTGGGCGATGCGCCCTAGGCCTGCGGCATATTCCAGGCCGACACCTTCGGCAGCGCCACGTACCAAACCATTGGCCAGTTGCGCCAGCAGCACGCCCGCCAGCAGCACCAGGGCTGCGCCAAACACCTTGGGCAGGTAGAGGGCGAGCATGTCCAAGGTGGCCGAGACACGCTCAAGGCCCAGGGACTCGGCAGCCGAGACCAGGAAAATCAGCAACACAAACCAATAGACGATCTTGCCGATCAAGGTGGAAATCGGTACCTGGATACCCACCCGCCCGAGCATCTTGGTCAGACCGGTACCGCTCATCAGGCGGTCCAGACCGAACTTGGCCAGCAGTTTGGACAACAGCGTATCGAGCAGCTTGGCCACCACGAAACCGAGCAGCACCACGACCAGTGCGCCGAACAGGTTGGGGATGAAGTTCGCCACCTTGGTCCAAAGGGCGGTCATGGCGGTGACCAGGCTCTGGGTCCAGAGATCGAGTTCCATATTCAATCGGCCTTATCTGCTTTTCTGCCAGCGGCAGGGTTGCGACGCACCGGCGCGATATGCGCCGAGCCATTGTTCACAGCGATCATCAGTGCCTGGCTCCAGCGCCCCAGCAAGCTGAACAGATCACCCGCACCGACCTGGCGGTTGGCGGTCTTCAGGACGCGACCCAGGCATGCGGCATCGTCTCGGTCCTGGCCGGACGGCGATGCCTTGAGCAGGTCGCGCAAGGATTCTTCAAACGGATCGTGCATAGGCACCTCGCGTAATGTCTGTCAAAGACGAGGGCTCGGGACTACGGGTCACACATGAATGTGGGACGAATGTTTCAAAATGCCTCATATATCACCACGGCCGGACTGTCCATCACACCCACCGCAACCGCCGGAACAGCCACCACTGCCCTGCCGCCAGCCCCAGCACCACGGCACAGGCGAGCAGGAAGCCATACGGGCTTTCAGCACCCGGAATGCCGCCGACATTGATACCCAGCAGGCCGGTGACGAAGCTCATCGGCAGGAAGATGCAGGTGATGATGCCGAAACGGTACATGGTCCGGTTCATCCGTTCGCTGCGCCGCCGGTCCTCGCTTTCGAGCACCAGCGCGGCCCGTTCGCGCGTCAGCTCGAGCTCTTCGAGATAACGGATCAGGCTGTTGTTCAGCTCGTTCCAGTAATCGGCATCACCCTCGGCGAACCAGCTCCATTTGTTACGCGAGAGTTGGGCATAGAGTTCCCGCTGCGGGGCGAGAAAACGCCGCAGGCCCGCCGCGCGACGACGGATCTGCTGCAGGCTGCCTTGTGCCGGAGCATACCGTTCGTCGGTTTCCACCTTCTCTTCTTCGAGATCGACCACTTCCGACAGGTCGCTGACCAATGCCTGGACCTTTTCGGTGAGCAGCTCCCCCATCAGCAGCAACAGCTCGGAGGCTGATTTCGGCCCCCTGCCCTCGTCCAGTTGCTGGAGCACTTCATCACTGGCACGCAGCGGTCGCAGGCGCAGAGAAATCACGCGCCGGGCCTCGGCGAAGATCCGCACCGAGACCATGTCCTCAGGCTCGGCGCCCGGATTGAGATTCACCCCGCGCAGGAACAACAGCATTTGCTCATCGGCCAAGGGCAGCAGGCGCGGACGCGTGTTCTCCTCAAGCAGCAGATCGCAGGCGAACGCACTCAAGCCGCTTTCCTGCAGCAGCCAGGTACGGGTCTGGGGATGGCTGCGATCCCAGTGCAACCAGAGGCTTTCCCCTGGCTGCAACTGAAGATCGTCCAGCGCTGTCCGGGCAATCGAGCGCGCACCGCCTTTACCATCGAGCACCAGGGCGTGGACCAGCCCCCACTGCGCGTTGTCTTCCTCGAACATTCCTGCTCCATCAGCGCGCGCGGCGCATCACTCCGGCATCTTCAGCGGGCTTGGCGAGACGATCACGCCATTGTTGTCGGCATACACGTATTCACCTGGGCGGAAGGTCACCCCTGCGAAGGTCACGGCCACGTTGAGATCGCCAATACCGCGCTTGTCGGTCTTCATTGGGTGACTGGCCAGGGCCTGGACACCGACATCGGTCTGAACCAGCACGTCCACATCACGCACGCAGCCGTAGATCACCAAGCCTTCCCAACCATTCTTGGCCGCCTTTTCGGCCAGCATGTCGCCGAGCAGCGCGCGGCGCAGCGAGCCACCGCCGTCCACCACCAGGACCTTGCCCTTGCCATCGAGCTCGACCTGCTCCTTGACCAGCGAGTTGTCCTCGAAGCATTTGATCGTGACGATCTGGCCACCGAACGAATCGCGGCCACCAAAGTTGCTGAACATCGGCTCCAGTACCTGGACTAGGTCCGGGTAGGCGTCGCACAGGTCGGGCGTTACGTAATGCTGCATGGGAAACTCCTGTCAGTCACAACGAAAGCAAGGTTTGAGCAAGGCTACACCGGGGAAGGCCTCGCAGTCATCCGAGACTGGCCAGTCAACATTGGCGCTTGTCGCAAGTGGGCGCGGACCTGCCCCGCAAAGCACCCGCAACTGCACCACGACGCTCAGTTGACCGGCACAGATTCGGCAACCACCGCAGCCCCCGGCAAAGGCGAATACGGCGCTTTCAACCAGCGCTCCACCAACGGCCAGACCTGTGCCTGGGCGGCCTTGCTGACCAGCATGTCCACATGCCCGAACGCGTCGAATCCTTCCTGCGGCCCCAGGCGCAGGAACTGCTTGCGTGCCCCTCCCAACTGCTCGAACAGCTTGCGGCACGCCCAGACCGGGTCCTGGTAGTCCGCCGCACCGGCCACCGCCAGCACGGGCACATCCACATGCGCGAGTCCCGCCCACCAGTCGTCGTGCTTGTCGCCAAAACGCCCGAACAGGCCATGCCAGCCCAGCGTTTCCAGGGCTAGGCCGATCGGTTCGTCCTCCGGCCCACGCTTGAGCCGCGTGCCAGACAGCTGCCCCAGGCGCTTGAGCAGCAAACGGGCGCTCCAGGCCACCGGGGGGACTTTCAACGGCCAATAGACCCGACTGACCTGAGTGCCAAAGAACGCCGCGCTGGCCACCTGCTCGGCTGGCAGATACGCACCGCCCAAGGCTGCGGCGAGGATGGTGCCGCCCAGAGAGTGGCCGACCCAATGCGGCGCCTGACCGGCCTGTTCCCGGATGAATGCGCCGATCACCGGCAAGTCGAAGCGGGCATAGTCGGCCACCCGGTTGTGTCGCCAGTGGCGGTTGCGGGGCGAAAGGCCGTGGCCGCGCATTTCCGGGATCCACACATCGAACCCGGCGCGCGCCAAAAAGGCGCCCAGGCCAACGCCCTTGGGCGAATACCAGAAGCGGCGGTTGGAGAAGCTGCCATGCAGGAGAATCACCGGCACACCTTGGGCTGCGGCCTGGTCGGCCAGCCCGAGACGCGTCACGGCCAGCTCGACGCTGGGGTCGGGGCTGTTGCCGGCCTTGATCCGGTACACATCCTCGCTCAGATCGCCCCGGCGCTCGGCGCTGAGCAAGGCCACGGGAAACAGGGTACTGCTGCTTTGCATAGGTCGATTGCACAAAAAAGGGCGGGATCCATCGCTGGAACTCGCCCTGGAAGAAACCAGGCAGGAGCGCCGTGAAGCGCTCCTGCGTTCATTGCATCATGCCGCGCTCTGATCCTCGGCCAGGAAGAACCAGGTCTCGAGCACCGAGTCCGGGTTCAGCGAAACGCTCTCGATGCCCTGCTCCATCAGCCATTTGGCCAAGTCCGGGTGGTCCGAAGGGCCCTGACCGCAGATACCGATGTACTTGCCAGCCTTGTTGCACGCAGCGATGGCGTTGGCCAGCAGCTTCTTCACGGCCGGGTTACGCTCGTCGAACAGGTGGGCAATGATGCCGGAGTCACGGTCCAGGCCCAAAGTCAGCTGGGTCAGGTCGTTCGAACCGATGGAGAAGCCGTCGAAGTACTCGAGGAATTCATCGGCCAGCAGGGCGTTGGATGGCAGTTCGCACATCATGATCACGCGCAGGCCATTGACGCCACGGCCCAGGCCGTTTTCGGCCAGCAGGTCGACCACCTGGCTCGCCTCGCCCAGGGTACGCACGAACGGCACCATGATCTCGACGTTGGTCAGGCCCATCTCGTCGCGCACACGCTTGAGGGCGCGGCATTCGAGTTCGAAGCAGTCACGGAACGACTCGCTGATGTAGCGCGAGGCGCCACGGAAGCCCAGCATCGGGTTCTCTTCTTCCGGCTCGTACAGCTTGCCGCCGATCAGGTTGGCGTACTCGTTGGACTTGAAGTCCGACAGGCGCACGATGACCTTCTTCGGATAGAACGCCGCAGCCAGGGTGCTGATGCCCTCGACCAGCTTCTCGACATAGAAGCCGACCGGGTCGGAGTAACCGGCTACGCGCTTGTCGACGCTCTCTTTGAGGTCAGCTGGCAGGCCCGCATAGTTGAGCAGTGCCTTGGGGTGCACACCGATCATGCGGTTGATGATGAACTCAAGACGCGCCAGACCCACGCCGGCATTGGGCAGTTGGGCGAAGTCGAAGGCGCGGTCCGGGTTACCGACGTTCATCATGATCTTGAACGGCAGTTCCGGCATGGCGTCGACCGAGTTCTGCTTGATGTCGAAGCCCAGTTCACCTTCGAAGATGAAGCCGGTGTCGCCTTCGGCGCAGGAGACGGTCACGCCCTGGCCGTCCTTGAGCACCTGGGTGGCGTTGCCGCAACCGACGACCGCTGGGATGCCCAGCTCACGGGCGATGATCGCCGCGTGACAAGTACGCCCGCCGCGGTTGGTGACGATGGCGCTGGCGCGCTTCATCACAGGTTCCCAGTCCGGGTCGGTCATGTCCGAGACCAGCACGTCGCCTGGCTGGACCTTGTCCATTTCGGACACGTCGTGGATCACGCGGACCTTGCCGGCGCCGATGCGCTGGCCAATGGCGCGACCTTCCACCAGGACGGTGCCCTTCTCCTTGAGCAAGTAGCGCTCCATGACATTGGCGCTGGAGCGGCTCTTCACGGTCTCGGGACGCGCCTGGACGATGTACAGCTTGCCGTCATCACCGTCTTTGGCCCACTCGATGTCCATCGGGCGCTGGTAGTGCTGCTCGATGATCATGGCCTGCTTGGCCAGTTCGGTGACCTCGGCGTCGCTCAGGCAGAAGCGCGCGCGGTCGGCGCGATCGACATCGACGGTCTTGACCGAACGACCGGCCTTGGCCTCGTCGCCGTAGATCATCTTGATGGCTTTGCTGCCCAGGTTGCGGCGCAGGATGGCCGGACGGCCTGCCTGCAAGGTGTTCTTGTGCACGTAGAATTCGTCAGGGTTGACCGCACCCTGGACTACGGTCTCGCCCAGGCCGTAGGCGCCGGTGATGAACACCACGTCACGGAAGCCCGACTCGGTGTCGAGGGTGAACATCACGCCGGCAGTACCGGTTTCCGAACGGACCATGCGCTGCACACCGGCGGACAGGGCGACCAGCTTGTGGTCGAAGCCTTGGTGGACGCGGTAGGCGATGGCGCGGTCGTTGAACAGGGAGGCGAATACCTCCTTGGCGGCGCGAATCACGTTGTCCACGCCACGGATGTTCAGGAAGGTTTCCTGCTGGCCAGCGAAGGAGGCATCGGGCAGGTCTTCGGCGGTGGCCGAGGAACGCACGGCAACGGCCATGTTCTCGTTGCCTTGGGACATTTCGGCGAAGGCAGTGCGGATTTCGGCATCCAGGCGCGTCGGGAATTCGGCGTCCATGACCCATTGGCGGATCTGCGCGCCGGTCTTGGCCAGGGCGTTGACGTCATCGACGTCCAAAGCGTCCAGGGCCGCATGGATGCGGTCGTTCAGGCCACTCTGCTCGAGAAAATCGCGGTACGCCTGAGCCGTAGTGGCAAAGCCGCCCGGCACCGATACGCCGGCACCTGCGAGGTTACTGATCATCTCGCCCAGGGATGCGTTCTTGCCCCCCACATGCTCTACATCATGGACGCCGAGCTTATCGAGGGAAACTACGTACTCAACCAAGGTGATCTCTCCACTAACTGTATTGGAAAAGCTCAAGGGCGGCCGCCTGTCACACTGACTTGGCCGGACGCTTGTGGCCTGGACCTGGAAAATAAGTGAGAATGCCGAACAGTCGCGTTCGGCAAACCGAACCTATCATACTCCAGAAAACTTCGGCAGCTTAAGGCCCAGGGTGCAAATGAAACGATCCGCGTTCTTCATCTCCGACGGTACCGGCATCACTGCAGAAACACTGGGCCAAAGCCTGCTCGCACAATTCGAAAGCATTCCTTTCAATAAATTCACCCGCCCCTACATCGACACTCCGGACAAAGCCCGGAGCATGGTGCAGCAAATCAATGCTGCCGCCGAACGGGACGGCATGCGGCCGATCATTTTCGACACCATCGTCAACCAGGACATCCGAGAAATCCTGGCAACGTCGAACGGCTTCATGATCGACATCTTTTCGACGTTTTTATCCCCGCTCGAGCAGGAATTGACTGCCCATTCGTCGTATTCCGTGGGTAAGTCCCACTCGATTGGCGGCAATTCCAACTACATGGAGCGCATCGAGGCGGTCAACTTTGCCTTGGATAACGACGATGGCGCGCGCACCCATTATTACGACAAAGCCGACCTGATCCTCGTGGGCGTGTCGCGATGTGGCAAGACGCCGACGTGTTTGTACATGGCCATGCAATTCGGCATCCGTGCGGCCAACTACCCGCTGACCGAAGATGACATGGAGCGATTGCAGTTGCCGGCGGTACTCAAGAAGTACCATCACAAGCTGTTCGGCCTGACCATCGACCCCGACCGCCTCACCGCCATCCGCCACGAGCGTAAACCCAACAGCCGCTATTCGAGCTTCGCCCAGTGCGAGTTCGAAGTACGTGAAGTCGAGAGCCTGTTCCGTCGAGAAAACATCCCGCACATCAACTCCACGCATTTTTCGGTGGAGGAGATCTCGGCCAAGATCCTGGTCGAGAAAGGCGTCGAGCGCAGGTTCAAGTAACACCGCCCCTGTAGGAGCGGATATGAAAAAGCCCCGGCATCGCTGTCGGGGCTTCTTTTTACTTCAACGCCTGGCTCAGGACGGAATCACCGCCGCCTGCCCACTCATGGCCAGGTCGACCAGCTCGCGGTTGGCCACCGCGTACATCGCATAGTCGGTGCCAGTGGCATTGCGCAGGTCATCGAGCATGGCGCGCCAGCGCTCAGCCATCACGCGGTGCTGTTCACACCACAGTGCCACACGGGCGTCCATGTCGTCCGGCGCATCGGCCATCTGCAGCACGGAGATGGTGATCGCCCGCTGCTGCAGGTCGATGTCGTCGCGGAACGCCTCGCGAGCCAAGGCCTGCCAGTTGTTCTCCACCGGAAGGTTGCTGATCTCCTGCAGATACCAGGTCAGGTCCAGCGAGCTGCCCACGGCGAAGAACGCCTTGGCCACCTGAGCCGGGTCATGACCGGTGACATCCGAAGCTTCGATGATCGGCAACAGGGTATACAGGTGAGTAGTGCCTGCAACCATGCGCGCCAGCAATTCCGGCACCCCAGCCTCGACGAAGCCCTGGTAGCGCTGCTGCCAGCGATCGCGGGTCGGCCCTTCCAACAGCTCGTCGAGCTTCAAGCCCAACTGGGCGATTTTCGGCCCGAAGTGCGCGACGTCGCGGCCGGCGTCCTGCTCGTTGCGGCGGCTGCGCAGGAACCAGCGGGTCGCGCGACGGCCCAGGCGCATCAGCTCGTCCATCAGGGTCAGCTGGATCTCGGCCGGGACCTGGTAGTCCAATGCCTCGATCTGACGGAACCAGTGCGGCAGGTGGAAGATGTCCCGCACGATCACATAGGCACCGGCGACGTTGGCCGGGCTCATGCCGGTGGACTCCTTCAGACGCTGGACGAAGGTGATGCCCATGTTGTTGACCAGGTCGTTGGCGATCTGGTTGCTGACGATTTCGCGCTTGAGGCGGTGACGGCGCATGGCGTCGGCGAACTTGCTGACCAGCGACGGCGGGAACGCGTTCTCCATGTCGCGGGTCAGGTAGTCGTCATCCGGCACCAGCGACTTGAGCAACTGCTCCTTGAGGTCGATCTTGCTGTAGGAGATCAGTACCGACAGCTCGGCACGGGTCAGGCCCTGGCCTGCGGCCAGGCGCTCGGCCAGTTGCTCCTCGGACGGCAGGAACTCGATGGCCCGGTCCAGCTTGCCACGCGACTCCAGGTCAGCCATCAGGCGCTTGTACTCGGCGATCCGCTCAAGGGCGCGGCGGGCCGCCAGGGACAGGGCCTGGGTCTGCTTGTAGTTGTTGCCCAGCACCAGCGAGGCGACTTCGTCGGTCATGCTGCCCAGCAGCTGGTTGCGCTGCTTCTCGGTCATGTCGCCACCCTGCACCACTTCGTTGAGCAGGATCTTGATGTTGACCTCGTGGTCGGAGCAGTCCACGCCGCCGGCGTTGTCGATGAAGTCGGTGTTGGTCGCGCCGCCGTTGAGGCCGAACTCGACACGGCCGAGCTGGGTCATGCCCAGGTTGCCACCCTCGCCCACCACCTTGCAGCGCAGCTCGTTGCCGTTGACCCGCAGGGCGTCGTTGGCCTTGTCGCCGACATCGGCGTGGCTTTCGCTGCTGGCCTTGACGTAGGTACCGATACCACCGTTCCACAGCAGGTCCACCGGAGCCTGCAACAGCGCGTGCAGCAGTTCGGTCGGCGTCAGGCGGTCAGCTTCGATGGCGAAGCGTTCCTTCATCTGCGGGGTGATGGCGATGCTCTTGGCGCTGCGCGGGAAAATCCCGCCGCCTTCGGACATGATGCTGGTGTCGTAGTCGCTCCAGGCCGAACGCGGCAGCTCGAACAGGCGCTTGCGCTCGACGAAGCTGGTAGCCGGGTCCGGATTCGGGTCGATGAAGATGTGCAGGTGGTTGAACGCCGCCACCAGCTTGAGCTTGTCGGACATCAGCAGACCGTTGCCGAACACGTCGCCGGCCATGTCGCCGACACCGACCACGGTGATCGGGTCTTCCTGCACGTTGATGCCGCGCTCGCGGAAGTGGCGCTGCACGCCGACCCAGGCGCCACGGGCAGTGATGCCCATCTTCTTGTGGTCGTAACCGGCCGAGCCGCCGGAGGCAAAGGCGTCGCCCAGCCAGAAGCCGTAGTCGATGGCGATGCCGTTGGCGATGTCGGAGAAGGTCGCGGTGCCTTTGTCCGCGGCCACTACCAGGTACGGGTCATCGTCATCGTGACGCACCACGTTGGCCGGGGGCACCACGCCGCCGTCCTTGAGGTTGTCGGTGATGTCGAGCAGGCCCGAGATGAAGATCCGGTAGCAGGCGATGCCTTCGGCCTGGATCTCGTCGCGGCTGCCGCCCAGCGGCAGGCGACGCGGCAGGAAGCCCCCCTTGGCGCCCACTGGCACGATCACCGAGTTCTTCACCTGCTGGGCCTTGACCAGGCCGAGCACTTCGGTACGGAAGTCCTCCTCGCGGTCCGACCAACGCAAGCCGCCGCGGGCGACGTTGCCAAAGCGCAGGTGCACGCCTTCGACCCGTGGCGAATAGACGAAGATCTCGAACTTCGGCACCGGTTTGGGCAGCTCGGGGATCAGCTTGGGATTGAACTTGAAGCTGAAGTACGACTTGTTCTGGCCGTTGGCGTCCGGCTGATAGAAGTTGGTGCGCAGGGTGGCTTTGATCAGGTCCAGGTAGCGACGCAGGATCCGGTCTTCGTTAAGCACCTGGACCTCATCCAGAGCGCTGAGAATGGCTTGCTCCAGGCGTTGCTGCTTGTCGTCCAGGTCTTCATTGGTGAGCTTGCGCGCCAGGTAGAAGCGGGTCTTGAACAGCCGGGTCAGCTCGCGGGCGATGTCGGTGTGGTTGTTCAGGGTGCTGGCGATGTAGCCCAGGTCGAAGCCCAGGCGGATCTGCTTGAGGTAGCGGGCATAGGCGCGCAGCAGCGCCACGTCACGCCACGGCAGGCCGGCGGTCAGCACCAGGCGGTTGAAGGCGTCGTTTTCGGCATCGCCCTTGACGATATGGATGAAGGCATCCTGCAGGATGTCGTTGAGCTGCTGGATGTCCAGGTCCAGGCCTTCGCTGTAGGTGAAGGCGAAATCGTGGATCCAGTACTCGCGGCCACTGGCGTGACGCAGGCGGTACGGGAACTCGCCGAGCACGCGAAGACCGAGGTTTTCCAGGATCGGCAGCACATCCGACAGCGCCAGCGGGGTATCGGCGTGATACAGCTTGCAGTGCAGCAGTCGGTCGCCCAGACGGGTCAGCGGCTGGTAGAAGCTCATCGCCAGCGGCTTGCTCTCGGAAAGCGCCAGCACATGCTGCATGTCGACGACCGCCGAATGGGCGGCGAAGCGCTCGCGGTAGCCGGCCGGGAAGCCTTTGGGGAAGTCGGCCAGGATATTGGTGCCCTGGGCTTCGCCGAAGTTCTCCACCACCAGGGCGGAGTAGTCGTCCTGCCAGGAACGGCAGGCCTGGATGACTTCGTTTTCCAGTTGCTGCGGGTCCAGGTCGATGCGGTTCTTCGGATCGACCCGCAAAATGAGCTGGACACGCGCCAGCACCGACTCGGAGAAGAACGTCCAGAACTCGCAGTCGCTGGCCTTCAGGCGCTCCATCAGCACCTGCTGGATCTTCTGGCGTACTTCGGTGGAGTAGATTTCACGCGGTACGTAGGCCAGGCAATAGCAGAAGCGGCCGTACGGGTCCTTGCGCAGGAACACGCGGATCTTGTTGCGCTCCTGGATCTGCACGATCGACATGACCGTGGTGAACAGCTCGTCCACCGGCGTCTGGAACAGGTCGTCGCGCGGCAGCACTTCGAGCACCTGGGCCAGCTCCTTGCCCAGGTGGGCCTTGGCGTCGAAGTGGGAGCGGCGCTCGACTTCAGCGACCTTGCCGCGGATGTACGGAATGGTGCGCACGCTCTCGCCATACACCGAGGAGGTGTACAGGCCCATGAAGCGGCACTCCTTGATGACCTTGCCGTCGGCGTCGATCTGGCGGATCGACACGTAGTCCGGATACGCCGGGCGGTGCACACGGCTCGGCTGCGAAGCCTTGGCGAACGACAGCAACTCGGGCTCGCGCAGGTAGGCGACGGCGTAGTCTTCGATACGCAGGTCGTCGGCGCCCAGCCCTGCGCGCAGCAGGCGGGTCAGGCCGAGGAACGAGCCTTCGTCATAGACCAGGTGGCCGCCATCGGCGTCGGACTCGACCACGAACTCTTCGTAACCGAGGAAGGTGAAATGGTTGTCCAGCAACCACGACAGAAAGCTCTTCACCTCGGCTTTGTCGTGTTGCGCCGGACCGAATGCGGTCTGCTCCACCAATGCCAACAGGTCGCGGACCTTGGCCTTCATCGGCTCGAAATCGGCCACTGCCACGCGCACCTCGGCCAGCACCTGCTCGATTTCCTTCGTCAGTGTGGTCAGCTCGGCAGCGCTGGAGCAGCGGTCGATCTCCAGGTACATCAGCGATTCGTGGCGGATGCCTTCGCCCTGGGTGCCTTTCGGCAGCAGTTCCACCAGCTCGCCCTTGGCGCCGCGGCGCACGCTCAGCACGGTGGTCTGCAAGGTGTGGATGCTGTAGCCGCGACGGTTGAGTTCGGTGCGCACCGAGTCGACCAAAAACGGCAGGTCGTGGTGCAGCACCTCGACCACGGTGTGGGTCGATTGCCAGCCGTGGCGTTCGTAATCGGGGTTGTAGACCCGCACCTGCGGGTGTTCGGGGTCGAAGCGCTCGATGATGCGCCAGGCAGAGAGGGTGCAGCCCGCCAGGTCGGAAAGCCTGCGCTGGGTGAGTTCGTCCAGAGAGATGATGCCGAAGAACTGTTCGGCGAACAGCGCCACTTGTGGCAGTGCCTGCTCGCTGATGTGCTGCGCCAGGGCCGCTTGCAGTTGATGCTGGAAGTCGGCTTTGCTGGCTGCGGTGAAGAACGCCATCTGTGGTACTCCGCTTGGGCTTTGTTATTAGGTGAAGCGTCGCGTGCGTCCGCCGTCAAAGGTCAACGATAGCTAACCTGTGGCGACAGGACGGTGAAAAACCAGGCGTTGGACGCGATCGGCACGTCCATCCATTCCATGGATGGGCACCTGCAAAGACGACTGCCCCTGGAGGCTGTGGCTTTACGGGTGTCCATCGATTGGGCAGCTTAACGACTGAGCGGTCACCACGGCTTGCAGCGCTGCGACAATTTCGGTCAAGGGGCGGTAACTTTACGTTTATGTCCCCGTCCAAGACTGTCAGAATTCCCTCTCATTTCCTTGACCAGAGCCTGCCCATGCAACTGAAAACCGCCCTGCTCTTCGCCACGCCCTGCGATGAAGAGGAAGACAACATGGCGACCTTGTGCTGCCACAGCGACAAGGGGCAGATGTTCCTGCTCACCCGCTACCCCGACGAAGACACCGTTGACCTGACCCTGGACGACGAGCCCTCGACCCTCGACGGCCTGAAGATCACCCTCAGCGCCGACCGCCTGCTGATCGAAGTGGCCGCCGGCGACCGGGATGCGCTCAAGGGCTCGGAGCAACTGGAGATCCTGCTGACCTCGCCGGGCACGGACCTCGAGGAAGTCGAGCTGACCTTGCGCAACATCCTCGATGGCACCGGGACCTACGTCAGCGAGCTCTGAAGCGCTGCCTCCAGCAGGTACCGCGTGCGACGCAACACCTGCTGGAGCAGGCTTGTCCCGCTATTGGACCACCCCCACAAGCCCTGAAATCATTGACACCCCATCCCCGCCGCAGGCATTGTCTGACAACCTGACCAATAGGCAGCATTTCCCATGCTAGAGCTTCAGCGCCCCGACACCCTGGTCGAACGGGTCGTCAGCGCCATCCGCGCAGAAATCGATTCCGGCCGCCTGGCCGCCGAATCGCGCCTGCCCACCGAACAGCAACTGGCCGAGCAGCTCAATGTCAGCCGTTCGGTGGTGCGCGAGGCGGTGGCGCAACTGAAAGCGGACGGCGTGCTCATCGCCCGCCGCGGGCTCGGCTCCTATATCTCGCAAACCCCCTGCGGCACGGTGTTCCGCTTCCCCGGCAGCAACAGCCGCAAGCCAGACCTCGTGCAGATGTTCGAGATGCGCCTGTGGATCGAGACCCAGGCCGCCGCGATCGCCGCACGCCGCCGCGACGATACGGACCTCGCCCGCATGGCCCAGGCCCTGCAGACGATGTTCGACCACCACAGCGACCTGGCCACCGCCTCCGCAGCCGACGTGGCCTTCCACCGGGCCATCGCCGAAGCCAGCAAGAACGACTCCTTCGTGGCCTTCCATGACTTTCTCGGCGGTCAGTTGGCCACCGCGCGGCGCAACGCCTGGGAAAACTCCGCCGCCCTTTCCTTGGGCGGTTCGGCCGATGCCAATCGCGAGCACCAAGCGCTGTACCAGGCCATCGCCGACGGCGATCGCCAAGCGGCTGCCGCCTGTGCCGAAGCCCACCTGCGCGCGTCCGCCCGACGCCTGAAGATCGACCTTCCCGCCCTCGACTGATTTCGGAGCCTTCGCACATGGCCTGGCGAGCCCTTCATACGCCCTACTTAGTCTGACAACCTGATAAGCAGATCCACCGACAAGAACACCAAGGTAAACCCTGCATGACTTACGACTACTGCATCATCGGCGGCGGCATCGTCGGCCTCGCCACCGCCATGGCCCTACTCGAACAACGCCCCGGCGCTTCGTTGCTGATCCTCGAGAAAGAAGCCAGCCTCGGTCTGCATCAGACCGGCCACAACAGCGGCGTAATCCATGCGGGCATCTACTACGCACCGGGCAGCCTCAAGGCCGACCTGTGCAAACGCGGCGCCCAGGCCACCAAGGACTTCTGCACCGAGCACAGCATCGCCTTCGATGTTTGCGGCAAACTGCTGGTGGCCTCCAACGACCTGGAAATGCAGCGCATGCAAGCGCTGTACGAGCGCTCGCAGCAGAACGGGCTGAAGGTCGAGCGCCTGGACGCCACCGAGCTCAAGCGCCGCGAGCCGAACATCATCGGCAAGGGCGCGCTGTTTCTCGATGCGACCGGCATCGTCGACTACAAGCAGGTGTGCGATGCCATGGCCCGGGTCATCCAGAAGGGTGGCGGCCACCTTCGCTTGGCCACCACCGTGCGGGCGATCCAGGAACAGGGCGAGTACGTCGAGGTCAGCAGCGACAGCCAAAACTGGCGCGCTCGCCAATTGGTCGCCTGCGCTGGCCTGCAGTCCGACCGCCTGGCGCGCCTGGCCGGAGTGAAGATCGATCACCAGATCATCCCCTTCCGCGGTGAGTACTACCGCCTGCCGGCGAGCAAGAACCAGATCGTCAACCACCTGATCTACCCGATCCCCGACCCGGACCTGCCGTTCCTGGGCGTGCACCTGACCCGCATGATCGACGGCAGCGTCACTGTCGGCCCCAACGCCGTGCTGGGCTTGGGCCGGGAGAACTACCGCAAGTTTTCGGTGAACTGGCGCGATGTGGCCGAGTACGCGCGATTCCCCGGCTTCTGGAAGACGATCTGGAACAACCTGGGCTCCGGCACCACCGAGATGAAGAACTCGTTGTTCAAGCGTGGCTACCTGGAGCAGTGCCGCAAGTACTGCCCGCAGCTCGAGGTGCAAGACCTGCTGCCCTACGAGGCCGGTATCCGCGCCCAGGCAGTGATGCGCGACGGCACCCTGGTCCATGACTTCCTGTTCGCCGAGACCCCGCGCATGGTGCACGTCTGCAACGCGCCCTCGCCTGCAGCCACCTCTGCCATCCCCATTGGCCAGATGATCGCCGCAAAGATCCTCACGGCCCGCTGAACCCCTGCACAACCCATTACAAAGGCCTGGCACCGCTAGAAGGCCTGGCCCTGGTCGCAGGCTCGGCCACTCACTCCACCGATGGCGTGGCGCTGATCCTGGCAATCTGGGGCGTGCTGGTGGTGATCTTTGCCCTGTTCGACCAAGGCCGCAAGCACTCCACCTCGAAGAACTGAACGCTCCTGCACCACCCGCTGCTTTATACGAATTTTGCAAACCCCCATTGGTCCCCGCCCCCCCGGATGGATTAAAGTATCCACCCCTGCCCGGCAACCGCTTCCAGCGCGCCAGGGCCTATCCCCAGGAACCGTCGACGATGGAACACCGTGAGGCGCTGATCGCGCTGCGCACCTTTCTTTCCTCCCAGATCCTTGGCCAGGAGAAGCTGGTCGAACGCCTGCTGATCGTGCTGCTGGCCGACGGCCACATGCTGGTCGAAGGCGCACCGGGCCTTGCCAAGACCAAGGCTATCAAGGAGCTGGCCGAAGGCATCGAAGCGCAGTTCCACCGCATCCAGTTCACGCCCGACCTGCTCCCGGCCGATATCACCGGCACCGAGATCTACCGTCCCGAAACCGGCAGCTTCGTGTTCCAGCAGGGGCCGATCTTCCATAACCTGGTGCTGGCCGACGAAATCAATCGGGCGCCTGCCAAGGTGCAGTCCGCGTTGCTCGAAGCCATGGCCGAACGCCAGGTCAGCGTCGGGCGTAGCACCTACGAGCTGTCGCCGCTGTTCCTGGTCATGGCCACCCAGAACCCGATCGAACAGGAAGGTACCTATCCCCTGCCCGAGGCCCAGCTCGACCGCTTCCTGATGCACGTGAAGATCGGCTTCCCGGATGCCGCCGTGGAGCGGCGCATCCTCCAGCAAGCCCGCGGCGAGGCGCTCGGTGGCGAGGTCAAGCCGGAGCGGCGAGTCAGCCAGCAGGCGATTTTCGCCGCACGCAAGGAGATCCTCGGCCTGTACATGGCCGACGCCGTGGAGGAATACCTGGTGCAGTTGGTGATGGCCACCCGCACGCCAGCCAAGTTCGACGCCGAGCTGGCCGACTGGATCGCCTATGGCGCCAGCCCCCGCGGCTCGATCGCCCTGGACCGCTGCGCACGCGCCCACGCCTGGCTGGCCGGGCGTGATTTCGTCAGCCCCGAGGACATCCAGGCGGTGCTGTTCGACGTGCTGCGCCACCGCATCATCCTGTCTTTCGAGGCGGAAGCGGCGGGGATCGACCAGGACCGGGTGGTCCAGCGCATCCTCGACGTCGTCGCTGTCGCCTGACCCGATGCCCTCCGCGCACCTGGCCGACCCTGGCATCCGCATTGGCCTTGCCGAGTTGATCGACATGCGTCACCGCGTGCGCGAAATCCAGCTGTTTTCCCGGCCTGGCCAGCGCAGCCCGCTGGTGGGCCTGCACCACTCCAAACTGCGCGGACGGGGTGTGGACTTCGACCAGGTGCGGGTCTACCAGGCCGGCGACGACGTGCGCAACATCGATTGGCGCGTCACCGCACGTACCCAGGAGCCCCACACCAAGCTGTTCCATGAAGAGCGCGAGCGGCCGATCTTCATCCTGGTCGAACAGAGCCAACGCCTGTTCTTCGGCTCCGGGCTGATGTTCAAGTCGGTCCTGGCGGCCCAGGCCGCGGCCCTGTTTGGCTGGGCTGCGCTGGGGCACAACGACCGCATCGGCGGCTTGGTGTTCGGCGACAACGAACACCATGAGATCAAGCCCCGGCGCAGCAAGCAGAGCCTGCTGCAACTGCTCAATCGCCTGGCCAAGGTCAACCAGTCACTGCACACCGAGGCTGTGCCCCAGCCCGACAGCCTGGGCCTGGCCTTGCGCCGCGCCCGTGAAGTGCTGCGCCCCGGCAGCCTGGCCATCATCATCTGCGACGAACGCGCCTTGACCCCTGGGGTCGAACAGCACCTGAGCATGCTCTCCCGCCACTGCGACCTGTTGCTGATGCCCGTCTCCGACCCGCTCGACCACGCCTTGCCGGCCGCCGGCCTGCTGCGCTTTGCCCAGCGCAGCGCCCAGCTGGAGCTCGACACCCTCGATGCCAACCTGCGCCAGGCCTACCGCCAGCAGGCCGAGGCGCGCATCGAGCGCTGGGAGCTGCTGGCGCAGAAGCTGCGGGTGCTGATGATGCCTTTGAGCACCCAGAGTGAGATGATCGAGCAACTGCGCGAGTACCTAAACGCCCAGCGTCCGGGGAGCAGTCAATGAACCCGCTGGATCAGTTGCAACCCTTGATCGCGCCACCGGCGATAGGCCTGTGGCCGCCCGCGCCAGGCTGGTGGGTGCTGCTGGCCCTGCTCCCCTTGCTCGGCTGGGGGCTGTGGCGGCTGCGTCATTGGCGTCCAGCCAAACCCCGCGTGGTGCGTGCCGAGCTGCCCTTGGACCCCATCCGCCTGGAAGCACTGGCCGAACTGGCCCGCCTGCCCCGCCCCTACGACGGCGCGCCCGCCGGCGCCTGGTTGCAGCAAATCAATGCGCTGCTCAAACGCCTGTGCCGCAACCACTACCCCGGCGCCAACAGCCACACACTCAACGGCCGTCAGTGGCTGGCATTTCTCGACAACCGCTGCCCGGCCGCAGGCCTGACCCGCTGGATGGTGCTGGTCGAAGGCGCCTACAAACCCGAGTGCAAGCTCGACGACAAAGCCATCGCCGGGCTCGCCCAGGCGGTCGAAACCTGGATCCGCAAGCATGTTTGAGTTGGCTTGGCCGTGGGTCTTCCTGCTGCTACCGCTGCCTTGGCTCGCGCGGCTGGTGCTGCCGGCCGCCGACAGCGGCGAGCCGGTGCTCAAGGTAGGCTTTCTCGATGAGCTCGAAGGCCTGGCCGGGCGCCGTGCCCGCCTGAACCTGCCGACTTGGCGTCAGCAAGCGCCCTTCGTGGCGATCTGGCTGCTCCTGCTGCTGGCCGCCGCCCGCCCGCAATGGCTCGGCGATCCGGTGCCGGTGGCAGCCAGCGGACGCGACCTGCTGGTGGCCGTGGATGTGTCCGGTTCGATGGACTTTCCCGACATGCAGTGGAAGAACGACGAAATCAGCCGCTTGGACCTGGTCAAGGCGCTGCTCGGCGATTTCCTCCAGGACCGCGAAGGCGATCGGGTCGGGTTGATCCTGTTCGGCAGCGAAGCCTACCTGCAGGCCCCCCTGACTTTCGACCGACGCACCGTGCGCACCTTCCTTGACGAGGCGCAGATCGGCATCGCCGGCAAGAACACCGCCATTGGCGATGCCATTGGCCTTGCGGTCAAGCGCCTGCGCCAGCGTCCGGCGCAGAGCCGGGTACTGGTGCTGATCACCGACGGCGCCAACAATGGCGGCCAGATCCACCCGCTCACCGCCGCCCGCCTGGCCGCCCAGGAAGGCGTACGCATCTACACCATCGGCATTGGTGCCAACCCCGAAGCCAGTGGTACCCCAGGGCTGCTGGGCCTGAACCCGAGCCTGGACCTGGACGAAGCCTCGCTCAAGGAAATCGCCGAACTGACCCACGGCGCCTACTTCCGCGCCCATGACGGCGCCGAACTGGTCGCGATCGGCGATACCCTCGACCAGCTCGAACCGGTGGCCCAGCAGCCCACCCAGGCACGCACCGCCAAAGCCCTGTACGCCTGGCCGCTGGCCGTGGCATTGCTCCTGAGCGTGCTGCTGGTGGTTGCCGTGCAATGGCCGGACAACCTTTTCCAGCGCCTGCTGCGCCGCCCGCGCTTTCTGCAGCCGCACCCGGAATGGCGTCAGCGCCTCAAACGCCTGCGCCTGAGGAGACGGCGATGATCGAACTCTGGCCGCAATGGCTGCGCCCATTCTGGTTGCTGGTGGTTCCCCTGCTCGGCTGGCTGCTGTTCAAGCTCTGGCACCGGCGCAAGCGCGCCGGGCGCTGGCAGTTGATCCTGCCTGTGCAGTTCCACGCCGTACTGCTTGGCGGCGGTAAAGGCCAGACCAGCAAACTGCCATGGATCGCCCTGGGCCTGGCCTGGCTGCTGGTGGTCCTGGCCTTGCTCGGCCCGAGCTGGCAACGCCTGGAGGAAACCCGCCAGCGCCCCGCCGACCCACTGGTGATCCTGCTCGAACTGACCCCGCAGATGCTCGCCGAAGACAGCACGCCCAACCGCCTGGAGCAAGCCCGCCGCAAGATCCTCGACCTGCTCGAGCACCGTCACGACAGCCAGACCGCCCTGGTGGTATATGCCGGCAGCGCGCATACCCTGGTGCCGCTGTCGGACGATCTGGGCACCACCCGCAACCTGCTCGAGGCGGTCGACCCCTCGATCATGCCGCAACCGGGGCAGCGGGCCGACCTGGCCGTGCAGAAGGGCCTGGCCCTGCTCGCCCAAAGCGGCCTGGGCCAGGGGCGCCTGCTGCTGATCGGCTCGTCGCTGAGCGACGCGGAACGCAGCGGCATCCTCAAAGCCCTCGGCCGCCAGGGCCCCAGCCTGATGATGCTCGGCATCGGCAGCAGCGAGGGCGCGCCGGTGCGCCAGGCCAATGGCGAATACCTCAAGGACGATCAGGGAGGCATCCTGCTGCCACGCCTGGACAGCGCCAGCCTCAAAGCCTTCATCAACGGTACCGGTGGGCGCTACCGTCATGCCCGCATCGATGACCTTGACCTGCGCGGCCTGGGCCTGTTCGACAACCCCCGCGCCCTGCGCGCCGACGGCCAGACCCTGCAACTGGACAGCTGGGCCGACCAAGGTTACTGGTTGCTGCTGCCCTTGCTGCTGCTGGCGGCCTGTGCCGGCCGGCGCGGCTGGCTGTTCTGCCTGCCATTGCTGCTGGCGTTGCCGCAACCCAGCCAGGCCTTCGAGTTCAACGACCTGTGGCTGCGCCCGGACCAACAAGGCCAGCGCCTGCTCGAGCAGCAACACCCCACCGAAGCCGCCCGGCGCTTCGAAGACCCACAGTGGCGCGGCATGGCGCTGTACCAGGCCGGCGACTACGAAGGTGCCGCCAAGGCCTTTGCCCAAGGCAGCAGCGCCGCGGCCCACTACAATCGAGGCAACGCCCTGGCCCGTGCCGGCGAACTGGAAGCCGCGCTGGATGCCTACGAACAGGCCCTGGAGCGCCAGCCCGACCTGCAGCCGGCCCTGGACAACCAGGCCTTGGTCCAGCAATTGTTGCAGCAGCGCCAGGCCAAGGCGGAGGAGCAACCGGCAGACAGCGAGTCCGAAGGCACACCTGGCCATGAGACCGAGGGCAACAGCAGCTCGGCGTCCAGCCCAGCCCAGGGCACGCCCGGCAGCGATGAGCAGGCGTCGGGCCAGGCTCAGGGCGAGAATGCCAATAATGCGCAAGGGCCAGGCAGCGACCAGCCCGGCGATGACGACAGCACCACCCAGCCGCCGCAGCGGCCGGTCTCCACCAGCCTGGATGCCGAACAGCGTCAGGCCCTGGAGCAATGGTTGCGGGAAATCCCCGACAACCCGGCCCAGCTGCTGCGGCGCAAATTCTGGTATGAACAGCAATTGCATCAGGACACCCCACGATGAGTCGCCTCGGCGTCTTTCTATTCAGCCTGCTGTGGCTTCTCCAGGCCCAGGCCCAACCCATCCTGCAAGCCAGCGTCGACCGCACTCGCCTGCAGGCCGGCGAAACCCTGGAGCTGACCCTGGAAAGCCAGGACGTCACCCAGTTCGGCAAACCTGACCTGCGAGCCCTGGAAGGCGATTTCGAAGTGCGCGGCACCCGTCAGCTCAACAGCCTGCACACCCTCGACGGCGAGACCCGTGCCAGTACCCGCTGGATCATCACCCTGCTGCCCAAGCGCAGCGGCAGCTTGCGCATCCCTGAGCTGCAATTGGGCCAGTCGCAGAGCCAGGCCATCGAACTGCAAGTATTGCAAGCCGACGCCAGTCGCCCCGAAGGCGCCTCCCAAGTGTTCGTCGAGGCCACCCTGGACAGCCCCGAGGTGTACGTCCAGGCCCAGGCGGTGCTGACCCTGCGTATCTATCACTCGGTGTCGCTGTACGACGACAGCAGCCTGAGCCCGCTGCAACTGGACAGCGCCAAGGTCGAACCCCTGGGCGAGTCGCGCACCTACGAGAAGGAAATCAACGGCGTACGCCACGGCGTGATCGAGACCCGCTATGCGATCTACCCGCAACAAAGCGGCACCCTGGACCTCCCCGCGCTGACCTTCACCGCCACCGCCGCCGACAATGGCGAGCAGCCGGCCGGCACCCCGCGCGTGGGCCGTCAGGTCCAGGTCAGCTCGTTGCCCCTGCACCTGAAGGTACGGCCGATTCCCGCCGCCTGGCCCGCCGACCAGCCGTGGCTGCCGGCACGCAGCCTGACCCTGGAAGAGCATTGGAGCCCGGACCCCAGCGGCCAGCAGACACAGATCGGCGACTCCCTCACCCGTGGCATCACCTTGCGCGCCGAGGGGCTGTCCAGCACCCAGCTTCCACCCTTGCCCGCCACCGAGATCCGCGGCCTGCGCCGTTACCCGGACCAACCGGTGCTGCGCAATGAAATCAGTGAACGGGGCATGACCGCCAACCGCGAAGAACGCGAGGCGCTGGTCCCGACCCACAGCGGCGACCTGGCCCTGCCCGCGTTGGAAATCACCTGGTGGAATACCCGCGAAGACCACCTGGAACACAGCAGCCTGCCGGCGCGCACCCTGCAAGTGGAGGACAACCCGGCGCTGAGTGCCGACACCCCGGTTGGCGACAGCAGCGCCAGCAATGCCCTGCTGTGGCCCTGGCAACTGGCGACCCTGGTGCTGGCCCTGACCACCCTGCTGGGCTTCGCCCTGTGGTGGCGCGCCCGCTCGCAGCCAGCGGTGCTGCGAGCCACCCAGACCGGCCCGAGCCCACGCAGCCTGCTGGACGATCTCAAGCGCGCCTGCCAGGCCAACGACCCTCAGGCCACCCGTCAGGCGCTCGATGCCTGGGCGCGCCAGCAACCGGAAACCCTGGCCGAGATGGCCGCCCGTTTCGTACCCTTGTCCGATGCCCTGGATGGGCTCAATGGCGCCTTGTACAGCGAAAGCGGCCAGTACTGGCAAGGCGACGAGCTGTGGCGCGCCATCGGCACCATCCCACCGGCCGAGCAGGTCCTGACGCCTTCGGGCGAAACAGGCAGCCTGCCGCCGCTTTACCCCAAATAACCTTCAGCGCGTGGCGCCTTGTGCCACGCCTGCATGCTTGCGGAAATCTCCATGCGTCTGTTTCACACCTCCGACTGGCACCTGGGCCAAAGCCTGCACGGCCAGGAACGCGACTTCGAACACGCCTGTTTCCTCGATTGGCTGCTCGGCCAACTGCGCCTGCGACAACCCGACGCCCTGCTGATCGCTGGCGATATCTTCGACACGGTCAACCCACCGGTCAAAGCCCAGGAGCGGCTCTACGACTTCATCGTCCAGGCCCATGAGCAGCAGCCCAAGCTCGACATCGTGATGATCGCTGGCAACCACGACTCCGGCTCGCGCATCGAGCTGCCGGCCGCCTTGATGCGACGCCTGCGCACCCACGCGCTGGGCCGCGTGCATTGGCTCGACGAAGGCCAGCTGGACGCCGAACGCCTGTTGATCCCGCTGACCAACGCCCGCGGCAAGGTCTGCGCCTGGTGCCTGGCCCTGCCATTCCTGCGCCCGGCGGAAGTCACCGGCCCGCAACTGGGCGACGACTACCTGCAAGGCATCACCCAGGTGCACCAGCAACTGATCGCCGCCGCCCAGGCCAAGCGCAAGAAAGACCAGGCGCTGGTCGCCATCAGCCATGCGCACATGGCCGGTGGCGCGGTTTCGGAAGATTCCGAGCGCAGCCTGATCATCGGCAACGCCGAGGCCTTGCCGGCGCGACTGTTCGACAAGGCCATCAGCTACGTCGCCCTGGGCCACCTGCACAAGCCGCAACGGGTCAACCGCGAGGAACGCATCCGCTACAGCGGCTCGCCGATCCCGCTGTCGTTCGCTGAAATCAACTACCCGCACCAGGTACTGGAAATCGAGCTCGACGGCGCCGAGCTGGTCAGCGTCGAGTCTCGACCAGTGCCGCGTGCCGTGGCCCTGCAACGCATCGGCCCGGCCCCGCTGGGCGAGTTGCTGCAACAACTGACCGACCTGCCGGTGATCGACCTGCTGGAAGACCCCAACCGCCAGCCTTGGCTGGAAGTGCGGGTACGCCTGGACGAGCCGCAGCCAGACCTGCGCCAGCAGATCGAAAGTGCCCTGGAGGGCAAGGCCGTGCGCCTGGTGCGCATCAGCGCCGAATACGCCGGACGCGACCGACAGGACGATGACGAGCAACCCTTCGTCGAGCTGTCGCAACTGACGCCGCAGGACCTGTTCAGCCGCGCCTGGGAACAGGCTTACGGCAACCCGGTGGATGAGCAGGCCCTGGCCGATTTCGCCCTGCTCCTGCAAGACGTCCAGCTGGAGGAGGAGCAACCATGAAGATCCTTGCCATTCGCCTGAAGAACCTCGCCTCCCTGGCAGGCCCGATCGACATCGACTTCACCGCCGAGCCCCTGGCCAGCGCCGGCCTGTTCGCCATCACCGGCCCCACCGGCGCCGGCAAGAGCACCCTGCTCGATGCCTTGTGCCTGGCGTTGTTCGGCGCAGTCCCCCGGCTCGACGACATCGGCCGGGAGGCCAAGGTGCCGGACGCCGACGGCGAGATCCCGACCTACGACCCACGCAACCTGCTGCGCCGGGGCACCGGCAGCGGCTATGCCGAGGTGGACTTCGTCGGCATCGACGGCCGCCGCTACCGCGCCCGCTGGGAAGCCAACCGCGCCCGCGAAAAAGCCAACGGCAAGCTGCAACATAGCCGCCAGAGCCTGTACGACCTGGACAGCGAGCAACTGCTGGGCAGCGGCAAGAACGAATACAAGCAATTGGTCGAGGCGCGCCTGGGGCTGAACTTCGAGCAGTTCACCCGCGCGGTGATGCTGGCCCAGAGCGAATTCGGGGCCTTCCTCAAGGCCGACGACAGAGAACGCAGCGAGCTGCTGGAAAAGCTCACCAACACCGCCATCTACACCCGCCTGGGCCAACGCGCCTTCACCAAGGCCAGGGAAGCTGGCGAGCGGCACAACGACCTGAAGAAGCAGGCCGAACACCTGCTGCCCATGGACGCCGAAGCCCGCGCCGCGCTCGACCAGCAGCTGGAACAGGCCCAGCAGCAATTCAAGGCCGACCAGGCGCGCCAGCGTCAACTGGAGCAACAACGCACCTGGCTCCAGGAGCAGCGCCAGTTGCAGGCCCAGCACACCGAGGCCCAACAGGCGCTGCACGCGGCCGAACTGGACTGGCAAAAACTGGCTGAGCAGCGCCTGGACCTGCAGCGTCTGGAACGCCTGGCGCCGCAGCGCCACCAGTTCAATCGCCAGCAGGTACTGACCGCACAGTTGACTCCACTGGCCGCGGTGCTCGTCGAGCAAGCACGCCAGCAAGACGAACTGCAGGCCCGCACGGGCGAACTCGAGCAGGCGCTTGAAGCGGCGCGCCAAGCGCTGGCCCAACATCAGGCCCAGCACAGCGAAAACGTCCCACGCCTGCGCCAGGCCTTCGCCGCCCAGGACAGCCTGGCGCGCCTGACCGAAGAGCTTGCCGCCCAGCGCACCGCCGCTGAGCACGCCGACCAGGACGTCGCCAACGGCCAGCAGCAATTGCAGCAACTGGAAGAAAACCAGCAGCGCAGCCTGCACACCCTGGAGCAAATCGACGCGGCGCTCGCACACAGCGAACAGCTGGCCGGGCTGACCGATGCCTGGCAGGCCTACCTGCCTCAGCTCAAGCAAGTGATGCAGGTCGGCGGCCGCCTGGCCAAGGGCCGCGAAGAGCTGCCGGGCCTGCAAGCCCAGGTCAGTCAGGCCAATGCCCAGTTGCAGGCCCAACGCGACAGCTTCGAGCTGTTGTTCCGCGAAGCCGGTGCCGAACCCCAGGCGCTGGCCGAGCAGATCGACCTGCTGGGCGCCATGCTCCAGGACAACCGCAAACAACAACGTGCAGTCGAAGATCTGTCACGCCTGCATGGCCGTGAACAGGAGCTGCGTCACACCCTCTCCAGCCTGCGCGAACGCCAGCAGCAGGCCATGCAGCAACGCCAGCAACTGATTGGCCAGGGCACCGCCGCCAAGGCCGAGCTGGAAGCCGCCGAGCAGGCCCTCGCCCTGACCCGCCAGCTGCTGGAACGCCAGCGCCTGGCCCGGACCAGCAGTGTCGAGGAGCTGCGCGCGCAACTGCGCGACGGCGAGCCCTGCCCGGTCTGCGGCAGCGCCGAACATCCCTTCCACCAGCCCGAAGCCCTGCTGCAGAGCCTGGGCCGCCATGACCAGGCCGAAGAAGACGCCGCCCGCGCACAGGTCGAAGGGCTCAACAGCCAATTGATGGAGCTGCGTACCCAACTGGGCGTGGTCAACGCCCAACTCAAGGACTACCAGCAGCAACAGGTGCAGCTGGGCGAGCAACTGCAACCGCTCGTCGAACAGCTCCAGGCCCATGCCCTGTGGCCCGCCCTCGCCCCGCAAGACGACAAGGCCCGCAGTGCCTGGCTCGATGGGCAACTGCGCCGCCTGGAGGAGGAGATCAACCGGGACGAGCAACGCCAGAGCGCCCTGCTCACCCTGCAAAAAGACGCTGCCCGCCTGAACCAGCAGTTGCAGGCCGCCAGCGAAGCCCAGCAGCAGGCCCAACGTCACCTCGACCAACAACACCAGGCCCTGGCCGCCGACGAACAACAGCTCGAGCAAGGCCTGAACGACCTGGCCAGCGTGCTGCCCCTGGACATTCTCCAAGCCCTGCGCGACGACCCGGCCAATGCCTTCCTCGGCCTCGACCAGCAGATCGCCCAGCGCCGCCAGCAGCTCGACCAACGCAAGGATGAGCAGGAAGAACAGCAGGCCCGCCAGGTTCAACTGGAGAAACTGCGCGACCAGCAGCAACTGCGCCTGAACACCCAACAGCAGCTTCAGCACAAACTCGCCACCTTGGATGAGCAGCGCCTGCAAGCCTTGGCAACGCTGGCCGAACTGCTCGGCGAGCAGCCCAGTGCCGAGACTTGGCAACAGCACATGGACGCACAACTGGACCAGGCCCGCCTCACCGAAGCCGAAACCGCCGAGCGCTTGCAGGCGCTGCGCACCCAGGGCGTGCAATTGGCCGGCGAGCTCAAGTCCAACCGCCAGCAACAGCGCACGCTGGAGCAGGAGTGCCAGCAGCTGCAGGGCGAGATCGCCCAGTGGCGCAGCGCACATCCCGAACTGGACGACGCCGGTCTCGACCGCCTGCTGGGCATCGACGATGCCCAGCTCGGCGAACTGCGCCAGCGTCTGCAAACAGCGGAAAAAGCCATCGAGCAGGGCCGCGTGTTGCTGCAGGAACGTGAGCAGCGCGTACAGCAGCATGCCACCCAGGCCATCGTCGAGGTTGCCCCCGAGGCCCTGGAAGAAGCGTTGGCCTCCCTCCAGCAAGCACTCGCCAGCCAGGAGCAGCAGTGCGCCGAACTGCGCGCCCGTCAGGCCGACGATCAGCGTCGCCAGCAGGCCCACGAGGCACTGGCCGACGAGATCGACCAGGCCTATCAGCAGTGGCAGCGCTGGGCACGTCTGAATGCATTGATCGGCTCGGCCTCAGGCGATGTCTTCCGCAAGATCGCCCAGGGCTACAACCTGGACCTGCTGCTGCATCACGCCAACAGCCAATTGCGCCAACTGGCCAAGCGCTATCGCCTCAAACGCGGCGGCAGCGCCCTGGGCCTGCTGGTGCTGGACACCGAGATGGGCGACGAGCTGCGCTCGGTGCATTCGCTCTCCGGTGGCGAGACCTTCCTGGTGTCCCTGGCTCTGGCCTTGGGCCTGGCGTCCATGGCCTCCAGCACACTGCGCATCGAGTCGCTGTTCATCGATGAGGGCTTCGGCAGCCTGGACCCGGAGTCCCTGCAGTTGGCGATGGATGCCCTCGACGGCCTGCAGGCCCAGGGACGCAAGGTGGCGGTGATTTCCCACGTGCAGGAGATGCACGAGCGCATCCCGGTGCAGATCCAGGTGCGTCGCCAGGGCAATGGCCTGAGCGATGTGGAGGTGTGCGGGTGAGGCTCTATTCGTTCCGCCGCTGCCCCTGGGCCATGCGCGCGCGCCTGGCCCTGCGCTATGCCGGATGCCCGGTGGATATCTGCGAAGTGGCGATGAAGAACAAGCCCGCCGAGCTGCTGGCACTGTCGCCCAAGGGCACGGTGCCGGTGCTCGATACCGGTGACCAGGTGCTCGAAGAAAGCCTGGATATCATGCGTTGGGCTCTGGAGCAGAACGATCCGCAGGATTGGCGCCTGCAGGCGGCACCTGCGGCCGCCGCCCAGGCGCTGGAGCTGATCGCGCGCAACGACCAGACATTCAAGGCCCAGGTGAACCTGTACAAGTACGCCGAACGCTACCTTGAGCATTCGCGCGAGCACTATCGCCAGCAGGCCGAACCCTGGCTGGCGGAGCTGGAAGGATTGCTCGAAGGCCGTCCATATCTACTCGCCGAACATCCGAGTCTGGCCGATGCCGCGCTGCTGCCCTTGATGCGCCAGTTCGCCGGGGTCGAACCGCAATGGTTCGCCGAGGCGCCCTACCCGCGGGTACGCAGCTGGTTGCAGGGCTGGCTGGAATCAGACCTGTTCAAGGCCATCATGGCCCGCTGATTTCCTCTGTCTGCATGCTGTCCATTCGCGGCAGTTCGACGCCTCGATAAAACCCGTTCCCACAGTTCTTGATAGCGTCGAAGCACCTGTGGGAGCGGGTTCACCCGCGAATAGGCCAGTGCAGCAACAGACCCTCGTTCGTGCCTTTTTAGATCGCCAGGATCGGCGAAGAGAACAGCAATAGCACCACCGCCGCGATACGCCACATCATGCTCCACCCCCGGAGTCAAAAATACAGCGTCAAATTTAAACATATGGCGTTGTGCTACTACCACTCTTTCCTGCAATCAATGTGCGTGTTTGCCGCCGAGGGCCGCGTGGAAATGCGCGCTTTGCTGTAGGTACTTTTCGGTATAGCTGTGGGCGACAGACGATTTACCGCGCACTTCGACCTGGGCATGGGCCGGCAGGACGACAGAGGCGGAAATGGCGGAAGCGGCAATGACCGGGAAGAGATTGAAGTTCATGCGGGCAGTCCTCGACTTCGGTGGTTTGACGATGGCCGTTGTTGGCCTTGGGTCAAACTTACGCCGCCAGGCAGGCCCGCAGAAATTCATTGCGCCAGTAGCGATTATCACGCCGATTGATAGTCACTCGAGAAACTTGAGGTCCGACGGCGCGTCCTGCGCCAAGGCCTGCACGGTCTCGCCGAGCTTGCCGCTGCGTGGGTCACGGCGCATGACCACGATCTGATTGCTTTTCTGGTTGGCCACCAGCAAGAAGTTGCCACTCGGATCGAGGGCGAACTCCCGGGGGTGATCCCCCTCCACCGACCGACGCTGCAACAGGGTCAGTTGGCCGTCGTCCTTGCCCACTGCATACACCACGATCTCATTGGCAGTGCCACGGTTGCTGACATACAGGAAACGCCCGTCGGCCGACAGGTGCAGCCCGCCGGAGGCTTTGGCCGCAGCATCCTGCCGTTCGGTCAGGGGCAGGCGCTGGCGTTCGATCAAATTGCCGTCCTGCACGTCGAACTTCACCACCTCGCCGCTCATTTCCAGGGTCAAATAGGCGTGCCGGCCCTTGGCGTCGAACAGCAGATGACGCGGGCCACTGCCGGCAGGCAACGCCACCGAGGCGGGAATCGCCGGGCTCAACGGGTGCTCAGGGCTGGCGCCGTCATAGCGGTAGATGAACACCTTGTCTGCCCCCAGGTCGCTGGCATACAGATGGCGCCCGTCAGGCGAAAGCACCACCGAATGCACGTGGGCACCGGCCTGACGCTCGGGATTGACCTTGCTCGGAGCATGACGCAGTTGCTGGACCACATCCTTGAGCTTGCCGTCCCGTGCCACCGGTATCACCACCAGGCTACCGCCGGGTACGGGTGCGACGGCGTAGTTGGCAATGAACAGGTAGCGCTGGTCATGGCTGAGGCTGGCGTGGGTTGGCTCGTCGCCACGGCTGGCCACCTGGTTGAGGGGCTTGATCTCGCCCTGGGTGCCCAACGAAAAACTGCTCACGTGGCCCTGGGGCGTTTCGTTGACCGCGAACAACAGGCGCTGGTCAGCCGAGAGCACCAGCCATGACGGGCTCACGCTCTTGACCACCTGCCGGGGCGTGGCGTCGATCTGGCCGCTGCGGGTATCGAAGCTGTAGCGGTAGATGCCCTGACTGGTGCCGTCGGTGTAGCTGCCGACCAATAGCACGCCCGCCTGGGCGGTGAACGTCAGGCCCATGAGACTAGCGATCAGCAGGCTCTTCCAAGTCTTCATCTTCGTCATCTTCCGAGGCGCGCAAGGCATCCATACAGACTAGCCGATGCTCGCCTTCGGCATCGTTGAGCAGCCATTGATCACCCTCGGCGATCGCGGCGGCAACCTGCTCGGGCGTGAAGCGCCAGCGGCGCAGTTGACGGCCGTCCATGCATTCGACCGACAGGCCATCGGCGTCGAAGGTGAAATCGAAGGCATGCAGCCCATCGATCAGCAGCATGTCGCAGGATTCGAGGGCGGTGGCAAGAGAGGTCATGGGAAGGTCCGCAAAGAAATGGACCGGCATTATAGCTTCGGCGACGCGATACCTGTGGGGAGCTGGGGGAGTTTGCGAAGAGCGGGGGCTGCATTGCAGCCCCCTCAGGATCAATGCGCGAAGATCGACCCGCCCGCCTTGCCCGCCAGCTTCTGCGGACGAATCAGGAACCGCGCCAGCGCTGGCAGCAGCCACAGCGCACCGAACATGTTCCACAGCAACATGAAGGTCAGCATCAGGCCCATGTCGGCCTGGAACTTGATCGCCGAGAAGATCCAGGTGCACACCCCGATGGCCAGGCACAGGCCGGTGAACAGCACTGCCTTGCCGGTGGAGCGCAGGGTTTCGTAGTAGGCCTCCTGCAGCGGCAGCCCCGCCCGCAAGAAACTCTCCAACCGGCTGTAGATGTAGATGCCGTAGTCCACGCCGATCCCCACGCCCAGGGCCACCACCGGCAAGGTGGCGACCTTCACGCCGATGCCCATGAAGGCCATCAGGGCGTTGCCCAGCACCGAGGTGAGCACCAGCGGCAGGACGATGCACAGGGTGGCGGCGAACGAGCGGAAGGTGATCAGGCACATCACCGCCACGCACAAGTACACCAGCACCAGGATGGTCAATTCGGCCGACTTGATCACCTCGTTGGTGGCTGCCTCGATGCCCGCGTTGCCGGCCGCCAGGAGGAACTGCAGGCCCTCTTTGTCATGGCTGTCGGCAAAGGCCTGGGCCGCCGCGGTGACCCGCTCCAGCGTCTCGGCCTTGTGGTCGTTGAGGAACACCAGCACCGGCGCCAGGGAGCAGTCGGTGTTGTACAGGCCATCGGCGCGGGCGATGGAGTTGTTGAGCACGTCCGGGTTGCGCGACAAGGTCTCCCATTTCAGGCTGCCCTCGTTCATGCCCTTGATCACCTGCTTGGACACGGTCACCAGGGAGATCGCCGACTGCACGCCAGGGGTGTTTTCCATGGTCCACATCAGCTCGTCGATCGGCGCCATGGTCGAATGGATCGAGCAGCTCTCGGCCGGGGTCTTGACCATGATCACCAAGACGTCGGAGCTGGTGGAGTAGTTGCTGATGATGAAGTTGTTGTCCTGGTTGTAGCGTGAGTCAGGACGCAGTTCCGGCGCCCCCTGATCGAGGTCGCCGATCTTGAGGTTCTGGCTGTACCACAGGCCACCGGCAAAGGCCGCCAGGGCCAGGGCGATGGACACCGGCGCCACCTTGGGGCTGGCGAAGTTGGCCAGCAGGCGCCAGAACGGGTGTTCACGGGTTGCGTCCTTCTTGCTGCGGGCGATGGCCTTCTGGCTGATACCCACGTAGGAAATCGCTACCGGCAACAGGATCAGGTTGGTGAAGACGATCACCGCCACGCCGATCGACGCACCGATGGCAAGCTCGCGGATCACCCCGATGTCGATCACCAGCAAAGTGATGAAGCCCACGGCGTCGGCCAGGATGGCGATCATGCCCGGCAGGAACAGCTGGCGGAAGGTGCGCCGTGCAGCGGTCAGGGCATTGTCGGCACCGCTCGACTGCAACGCGATGCCGTTGATTTTCTGCACACCGTGGGAGATGCCGATGGCGAAGATCAAGAACGGCACCAGCATCGAGTACGGATCCAGCCCAAAGCCGACCGCATGCATCAACCCCAACTGCCAGACCACCGCCACCAAGGTGGTGATGAGCACAGCGATGGTGCTGCGGATGCACCAGGTGAACCAGTACAACAGCGCCCAGGTGATGGCCAGGGCCACACCGAAGAACATCACCACCATCACCAGGCCGTCGATCAGGTCACCGACCTTCTTGGCGAAGCCGACGATGTGCACCTTCACATTGGGATTCTGGGCCTGGAACTTGTCGCGGATCTTCTCTTCCAGCTGATGGGAGAACTGCTGGTAGTCCAGCTTGACCTGCTTGCTCTGGTCTTGCGGGTCCGGGTAGCTCTCCATCAAGGGCACGTCGACGATGCTGGACTTGAAGTTGTTGGCCACCAGACGCCCGACCTGGCCGGACTTGAGCACGTTGTCGCGCAGCTCATCGAGGCTTTCGGCCGAGCCGTTGTAGGTGTTGGGGATCACCTCGCCGCCGGCGAAGCCATCCTCGGTCACTTCGGTCCAGCGCACGCTCGGGCTCCACAGCGACTTGAGCCCGGCCCGGTCGACGCCAGGAATGTAGAAGACCTCGTCGTGGATCTGGCGCAGGGTCTCCATGTAGTTCTTGTCGAAGATATCGCCGTTGACCGCCTCCACCGAGATGCGCACGGTGTTGCCGAGGTTGGCCAGGTCGTTGCGGTGCTCGAGCATCTGTTCGATGAACGGGTGCTGCAGCGGGATCATCTTTTCGAAGCTGGTGGACGGGCGGATCTGCGTGGCCTGCCAAAACAGGAAGATGCTCACCAGCAGGCACAGGGCGATGACCACCGGCCGGTTGTTGAAGATCAGCCGTTCGAGCAGGGTCGCTTTGTCCTGATGATGCTGCTGGTGCATGTCGAAATTCTCCCGACGGGTCATCGCTGTTCCTCCTCTGCGCCTTTGGCGGTGGCCAGGTGCACGCCACCTTGGCCCACCAGCAGCAGGCCGCCGTTGGCAAGCCCCGTGGCAGCTGACAGCGCCAGGCGGTCGGCGCGGTTGTAGACCGTGAAGCTCTGGCCGTCATCGTGGCTGCGCAGCACCGTGCCGCCGTTGCCCACCAGGACCAGGCTGCCATCGTCGAGCAGAGTGGCGCTTGCCAGACCGAACTCCAGCGAGCCGCGGGCGGCCTTGAGCGCGATCGGCTGCCAGGTGTCACCGAAATCGGTGGAGCGGAACAGGTTGCCGCGCAGGCCATAGGCGAGCAGCGTGCGGGGTTGGGCGGTGCCGATCACGCCAAACAGCGACCCCTCGTAGGGGCCTTCGACGCGCGACCAGCTCTGGCCGTTGTCGCTGGAGCGGAACATGCTGCCCTGTTCACCGACGATGAACAGGCCTGCGCCCTTGATCGGGGCAATGGCGTTGAGGTGCAGTTGGTCGGGGTTGTCCAGGCGCTCGGCGATGTCCTGCCAGTGCTGGCCGCCATCGGTGGTCTCGATCAGGGCGCCATAGGCACCCACGGCGAAACCGTGCTGGGCGTCGAGGAAGGTCACATCGAGCAGTGGCGCTTCGCGCGAAAGGTCCTCGAACTGCTTGCTCCAGGTGGCGCCGCCATCGTTGGTGGTCAGTACCTGGGCATCATGGCCGACGGCCCAGCCGCGTTTGTCGTCGAGGAAGAACACGGCCGTGAGCAATTGCCGGGTGGGCACCCGGGCCTGGGTCCAGGTCTTGCCCTGGTCGTCGGAGAACAGGATATGGCCACGGTCGCCGACCACCACCAGCCGGTTACCGAGCGTGGCGGCATCGATCAGCAGGCTCTGGCTGGCCCTGGCCGATTCCACCGAGTACTCCTCGGCAGCGGCGGCCTGCGCGCTACCTGCTCCTGTCGCCATGGCCAGCGCCAGCCACATACTGGCCGCCAGTGGCCAGGCACCACGCCGCGCACGCACGCTTGTCCGGTCTCTCATGACCGCCCCCTTTTGTGTTCTTGTAGTGGGTAAGGCCATTGACGGGTGCTGCGAAAAGCCTGTTCCAGAGCACCGCAATAGCTTTGGGGCCATCCTATCGGGGATGTCGGCGGGAAAACAACGAGCGGGACGTTATGTTTTGTTAAGCACTAAAACATGAAGGACAAGGGCGAGGCCCTTGCCATGGGACGCGGTGCTGGCTTCGCGGGTAAGCCCGCTCCCACAGACTAATGCCAGCCCTGTGGGAGCAGCGGTTCGGCGCTCCGATTTACCCGCGAATCGGCCATTGCATGCAACACAAACTACAAAGCGGTTGCCCCATCAGGGGCTGTGAACCGCCCCGGCTCAGGCCAGGCTCTTGCTCACCACTTCATACACATCGCTGGACAGCGCCCCGGAAGCCAGGATGCGCTCCAGCTCGCCACGCATCAGCGCCTGGCGCGCATCGTCGTACTTGCGCCAGCGGGTCAGCGGCGCCAACTGGCGCGAAGCGATCTGCGGGTTGAGGGCGTTGAGCTCGATCACCAGGTCCGCCAGGAAGCGGTAGCCGGAACCGTCAGCGGCATGGAAGTTCACCAGGTTCTGCCCGGCAAAGGCGCCGATCAGTGCACGCACCTTGTTGGGGTTCTTCAGGGTGAAGGCCGGGTGTTGCATGAGCGCCTTGACCCGCGCCAGGCCGCCCGGCAAGGTGCTGGCGGCTTGCACGCTGAACCACTGGTCCATGACCAACGGGTTGTCCTTGAAGTGCTCGGCGAAGGCGTCCAGGGCCTTGGCGCGTTCGGCCTCGAACGGCGAGTTGACCAACACGGCCAGGGCGGTGAGACGCTCGGTCATGTTGTCGCACTGCTCGAACTGCTCCAGGGTCGCCTCCAGCACTTGCGGCTTGCCGGTGAGCATCAGGTACGACAGCGCGATGTTCTGCAGGCTGCGACGGGCGAAGTGCTCGGCCTCGGCGACGTAGGCGGTCTTGCCAGAGACTTCGCGGTTGGCCTGATAACGCGCCCACAGCGCATCGAACAGCTGTTCGGCGATCTGTTTGCGGGCGAACTCGCGGGCAGCATGGATGGCGTCGACGTCGGCCACCTGGCTGATCTCGGTGAGGTAGGCCTCGCCTGGCAGCGACAGCATCTCGGCGACCATGGCCGCATCGAGCGACGCGTTGCCCAGCACCGTGCCCAGGGCCGTGATCAACCGCTGGTCGAGCTTGAGCGCCTCACCACGCTGGTGCTGGCCGATCAGCTCCTGCAACACCTGCACCGACAACTGCTGACCCGCTTCCCAGCGGTTGAAGCCGTCGCTGTCGTGCTGCATGAGGAACATCAACTGGTCGCGATCGTACGGGAAGCTCAGTTTGACCGGTGCGCTGAAGCCACGCAGCAGCGACGGCAGCGGCTTGGCGGCGATACCTTCGAAGGTGAAAGTCTGCTCGACCTCGGTTACCGACAACACGCGGCTGGTGCCCTGCGGCGCGGCCTCGCCGGCCAGGCGCAGCGGCAGGTCGTTGCCCTGGGCGTCCAGCAGGCCCAGTTCCACCGGGATCACGAACGGTTGCTTCTGGGCTTTGTCCGGGGTCTGCGGGCAGCTCTGGCGGAAGGTCAAGCTGTAGGTCTGCGCAGCGGCGTCATAGGCTTCGCTGACCTCCAGGCGTGGCGTGCCGGCCTGGCTGTACCAACGCTTGAACTGGGTGAGGTCCACGCCGTTGGCGTCTTCCATGGCTTTGATGAAGTCGTCGCAGGTGACGGCCTGGCCGTCATGGCGCTCGAAATACAGGTCGCTGCCCTTGCGGAAACCTTCACTGCCCAGCAGGGTGCGGACCATGCGCACCACTTCGGCGCCCTTCTCGTACACGGTCAGGGTGTAGAAGTTGGAGATCTCGATGAAGCTGTCCGGGCGCACCGGGTGGGCCATGGGGCCGGCATCCTCGGCGAACTGGTGCGTGCGCAGATAGGCCACGTCCTCGATGCGCTTGACGGTACGCGAGTTCATGTCGGCGCTGAACTCGGCGTCGCGGAATACGGTGAAGCCTTCCTTGAGCGACAGCTGGAACCAGTCGCGGCAGGTGACGCGGTTGCCCGACCAGTTGTGGAAATATTCGTGGGCCACCACGCCTTCGACACGCTGATGAGCCGCGTCGGTGGCCGTTTCGGCGCGCGCCAGCACACAGCTGGAGTTAAAGATGTTCAGGCCCTTGTTTTCCATGGCGCCCATGTTGAAGTCGTTGACCGCGACGATCATGAAGATGTCCAGGTCGTACTCACGGCCGTAGACCTCCTCGTCCCAGCGCATGGACTTCTTCAGGCTGACCATGGCGTGGTCGCACTTGTCGATGTTCTCCGGCTCCACGTAGATACGCAGGGTCACATCGCGGCCGGACTGGCGGGTGAAGGTGTCCTCGACGCACCACAGGTCACCGGCGACCAGGGCGAACAGGTAGGCCGGCTTCATGAACGGGTCTTCCCAGGTCGCCCAGTGGCGGCCGTCCTCGGCCGGACCGCTGCCGATCGGGTTGCCGTTGCTCAGCAGCACCGGGTAGCGATGCTGTTCGGCGATCACCGTGGTGGTGAAGGTGCTCATCACGTCCGGGCGGTCGAGGTAGTAGGTGATCTTGCGAAAACCCTCGGCCTCGCACTGGGTGCAGAACATCTTGCCGGACTTGTACAGGCCTTCGAGCGCGGTGTTGCTCTCTGGATGGATCTTCACGCTGGTGTCGAGGGTGAACCGCTCGGCCTTGGGCTGCACGGTCAGGCTGTCGCCATCGACCTGGTAGTCGCCGGCGGCCAGCGGCTGGTCATCCAGCTGCACGCTCAGAAGCTCAAGCTGCTGGCCATCGAGCACCAGCGGCGGCAGGCCGGCGCCACGGGCCGGGTTGCGGCGCATGACCAACTGCGCATGGACCAGGCTGTGGTCCTCGAACAGCTCGAACGTCAGGTGCGTCTCGTCGATCAGGTACTCGGGCGCCTGGTAATCCTTGAGGTAGATCACTTGCGGTTGTTCGGTACGCATCGTGCTGGTCCTTTTACTGGTGCACGGCCAATTGGTAGGCCGTGTACTTGCGAATGTTGATCACGCCGGTGTCGAAGATCAGGTACTGGCCCTTGATGCCCAGCAGCGTGCCTTCGGCCACGGGGTCCTTGTCCAGGTTGAAGCTGACGATCTTTTTCGGGTAGGCCTCGACCGGGTAGCGCATCTGGACCACTTCGGCATCGGCCAGCGGCTGGATCGCCTGCAGGCCAAAGCGCTCCTGCAAGCCCCGCAGGCCATCGGCGCAGGCGTCGAAGATCTGTTCGCGGATGGCCGGCAGGTCGAGCACCTCGGCGTCGCCCTTGAGCAGCGCGCGCCAGTTGGTGCGATCCGGTACCTGGCTGCGCAGCAAGTCCTCGACCAGGCCGGACTGTTGCCGGGTGGCCACGCGCAGGATCGGCAGAGCCTGACTGGCCCCCTGGTCGAGCCAGCGGGTGGGCAGCTGGGTGGCGCGGGTGATGCCGACCTTGATGCCCGAGGAGTTGGCCAGGTACACCACATGGTCGGTCATGCAGAACTGCTCGCCCCACGACGGCTCACGACAGGTGCCAGCGTCGTAATGGCATTTTTCCGGGGCCATGATGCAGACATCGCACTGGGCCAGCTTGGTCATGCACGGGTAGCAGTAACCCTGGCTGAAGCTGGTCTTGGTGCGCTTGCCGCAATGGGTGCAGTGGATGGCGCCGAGGTACTCGAGGCGCAGTGTCTTGCCGATCAGCGGATTGACCGGCACCTGCTCCTCACCCAGGCGAAAGGCGTATTGGACAACCGGTGCTTCCAGGCGCACCGCCATCTTGCTCAGAGAGCCACGAGCGAGTTCGATCAATGTACCGAGTCCGACTTGAACAGAATGTTAGGGACCGGTGCCGATTTCGACGCGCACTCCTGTGGGCCCATGTAGCCGGTGCGCTGCTCCTCGGGCAGGTTCTTCATCTCCCAGGCGATCACCGCCTGCAGCGACAAGGCCTTTTGCTCCGGGGTCAGCTTGCGGCCGTCGGCCCATTTGCCGATTTCCACGGCCAGCTTCAGGCTCTCGTAGATCTCGGGGGTGATGTTTTCGATCATTTGCGCAAAGGTGGACATAACATCTCCTAAATCAAGCCGACAGTTTACGCCGTGCCAGGCCCCCGCCCAAGAGCCCGGTCAGGCATCCGATGAGCAGCCCGCCTACGTGGGCGGCATTGGCGATCTGACCGAAGCCGAGCTGGCCGACCACGCCGGTCAGGCAGATCAACAGCCACACCAGCATCATCACCAGTACGCCCTTGGGCAGGCTGAACAACGGGCTGGGCGCCAGCCACTGGTACAGCCAGACATGCCCGAGCAAACCGTAGAGCACACCGGACAAGCCACCGAACAGGCTGGGGCCACTGGTGTAATGCTGAGCCAGGTTGGATACCAAGCTGAACAGCAGTGTCAGGCCCAACAGCGCCCAGGGCCCCTGGCGCAACTCGATGCGCCGCCCCAGCTCCCAGTACCACAGGGCGTTCATGGCCAGGTGCAGCACACCAAAGTGCAGCAGCATCGGCGACACCAGGCGCCACCACTGCCCCTCGGCCAAGCCTTGGTCCAGCGAGGTGAAGTACAGGTATTGGCCCTGCACACGGAAATCCAGGAAGGTGAACCAGCCGACCGTCGACAGGTTGTCGCCCAGACCGGTCAGCACGGCGACGACCAGGCACAGCAGCAGCACCCCTGCGGTGACCTTGCAGGCCCGGGCCTGGTCGGCCAGGGTAGGACGCTGGGCCATGGCGGCGAGCACCTCCTCGGGCAACTGGATCTCGTCGTTGCCTTCGGGATACCGCTGATACAACTCGCGCACGTCCTCGGCCAGCGAGGCCGGTACCCAGAGAATCTGCTCCTGCCCCTGCTCGACCACCCGGTGCGGGACCTGCAACCGGCGCAGCATCTTGACGAAGCCGCCCAGGTCGACCGTCAGTGGCAGGCGCATCGCTTCGATCACATTCATTGGCTGGCCTGCGGGCGTTCGACATCGACCCAGACGAATTTGTGGGGGTCGATGCGGGTTTCATCATCCAGGCGGTAGGCCGCCAGTTTGCCGTAGAGCACGGCGCTGTAGTCCAGGCAGGCCAGGTTGTCGCGGATCGGGGCCGGGCGGCCGCTGCGCCAGTAATGGCCGACGAACAGCAACGGCTCGTCTTCGGCATACCGCAGCAGGGCGTTCTTCTGGCTGTGGCTCAGGGGCGTGCGGGCCACGTCCTCGGGCAGGGCGTCGGGCTGGAACACGATGTCTCCATAGGTTTGTGGGTCTTCCTCCCAGAACTTGGTGCGGAAGAACGCGCGCGTCAGACCATCGCCGCCGGTCAGGGTCAGCCCGTCCGGCAGGCGCATGTCGGTACCGCGCAGCAGGCGGTTGCACACGGTGGAGGCAAAGCTGCCGGAGACCGCCGAGGCCTGGATGAAATGCTCGTCGATGCACCCATTGGGGTACTCGCGGCGCAGCGGCGCGATCAACCCCGGATCCCAGCAGGCGTGGACCAGACGGAAGCGCCCGGCATCGACGAACAACGGCAGCTCGTAGAACCACTGCAGAAAATCGTGCCAGTCACCAGGATGATGGGCGAACTGGGTCAGCGTCTCGTCGATCAGCCGCGCGTGGCGCGGGGTGTGCTCGCGGACGTAGGTCTTGCCGCTGTCCGGCAACGCCGGGGTGACCCAGGCCAGGGCGTTGTATTCGTGGTTGCCCATGATGCAGAAGGCCTGGCCGGCCTCGACCATGTCGTGGACGATGTGCAGGGCCTCGCGGATGCGCGGGCCGCGGTCGACGATGTCGCCGAGGAACAGCGCCTGGCGCCGAGGATGGCGCCACACCCCGCCCTGGCGCTTGTAGCCCATGGCATCGAGCAGGCGTTCCAGGGTCAGGGCACAACCGTGTACATCGCCGATGATGTCGAAACTGCGTGCCGGATCGAGCATCAGTCGCCTCCACTCCCCAGACGGCTGCCCCAGCCGAGTTTGGTGCGGCACACCTCGTAGTAGTTATGGTCCAGCGGATGGATCAGGCGCAGTTTCTGCGGTTTCTTGCTCACGGTGATGGTGTCGCCGGGGGCACAGGTGAAGTGGTTCTGGCCGTCGCAGGACACCTGTGGGTAGATCTGCAGGTCCTGGGAAACGACGATCTTGAGCTCACTGTTGCCATCCACCACGATCGGCCGCCCGGATAAGGTGTGCGGGTACATCGGCACGATGACGATGGCGTCGAGCTTGGGGTGCATGATCGGCCCGCCCGCGGAGAGCGCGTAGGCGGTGGAGCCGGTGGGGGTGGCGATGATCAGGCCGTCGGCCTTCTGGCTGCAGACGAACTGGCCATCGATGTAGATCTCGAACTCGATCATCCGCGTCGACTTGCCGGGGTGCAGTACCACGTCGTTGAGCGCATCGCCCTGGCCGATGGCCTCGTTGTGACGACGGACCTCGGCCTGCAGCAGGAAGCGGTTCTCGACCAGGTAGTGGCCGTCGAGCACCTCGGCGACCTTGGTCTCCAGCTCGTCAGGGCGGATATCGGTGAGAAAGCCCAGGTTGCCGCGGTTGATGCCCAGCACCGGGATGTTATGCCGGGCCAGCGCGCGGGCGGCGCCGAGCAGGCTGCCGTCACCACCGACCACGATGACCAGGTCGCAGACCTCGCCCAACAGCTTGCGCGTGGAGATCTGCAGGCCATGGCCGGGCAGCACCTCGGCAATGGTGTCCTCGAGGATCACGTGCAGGTGGCGCTCGATCAGGAATTTTTTCAGTCGGCGAATGGTATCGAGCACCTGGGAGCTGCCAAGGCGACCGATGATACCGATATTGCGAAATTGCTCCATGGTGCTCCTGCAAGGCTCTGCGGCGGGTGACGGATGGCCAGTATGGCCCTTGGGATTATGGGCGAAACGACCAGCCAGCGGCAAACCGGCTATGCTCGCTGGATGACGCCCTTCGCCCACCTGCACGACCTCCCCCGCCAACTGCGCCAGCCTGCGGTTCGCGACCTGGCCTGGGTGCTGGTGTCCGCCCCCATGCTGCACCAGCCGCCCGCGCCCCAGCGCCACCCGCTGGCCGCCAGCGACTGGGCGCACGACCCACAGCGCCTGCACGACTGGCTGCTAGCGCTGGACCATGACCCCCGCCCTCTGCACGACTGGCTCGCGCGCATCACCAGTCGCCGCCTGGGCCTGTACTACGAAGGTCTCTGGCAATTTGCCCTGGGCCAGGCGCCTGGGATCGAGTTGCTGGCGGCCAACCTGGCGATCCGCGAAGCTGGCCATACCCTGGGGGAATTGGACATCCTCCTTCGGGACCGGGACGGTGTGCACCATCTGGAGCTGGCCATCAAGCTCTATCTCGGCCCACCCGATGGCGACGGCCACGACCCCGCACACTGGCTGGGCCCCGGGTGTCACGACCGCCTGGACCTCAAGCTGGCCCATTTGGCGGGACACCAATTGCCCATCTCCGCCCGCCCCCAAAGCCGTGCGGTCCTGGCGGGCCTGGGCGTGACGCAGGTTCAGGCGCATCTGTGGCTAGGCGGCTATTTGTTCTACCCCTGGCCTGGGCATGCCGAACCGCCGGCAGGCGCCCATCCGCAGCACCTGCACGGGCGATGGCTGCATCGCCGCCACTGGCACGACTACCAGCGGGCCTGTGCCACCGAACACTGGCAAGCCCTGCCCCGCCACGCCTGGCTGGCGCCGACACGGGTCGAGCCTAAAGACTGCTGGTCGCCCGGCCAATTCCAAGCCTGGCTTCAGCAGTTGGACAGCACTGCGCCTGCGCAGTTGCTGGTCAGGCTGGAGAAGGCCGAGCACGGGGCATGGGAAGAAGCTGAGCGGGTGTTCCTGGTGGCGGACAACTGGCCGCAACTGAGCCCCTAAGCTTTTTTGCTGCCAACCGCCATTTCAACGACTTGGCGCAAAGAAAAAAGCCTCGCCAACGATTAGAGTTACACCCACGCGCCAACCAAGAGCGCCGCCCCCGACCTGATGACGAGGAACCACCATGGCTTCACCCACACCCACGGCGCATTACGCGCGTCTGTCCATCGCCCTGCACTGGCTGATGCTGGTGCTGTTCGCCGCGGTCTACGCCACCATCGAGCTGCGCGGCCTGTTTCCCAAGGGCAGCGCCGAGCGCGACCTGATGAAAGAGCTGCACTTCATGCTCGGCCTGACGGTGTTCGTGCTGGTCTGGCTGCGCCTGGCCATGCGCCTGAGCCGCCCGACCCCACCGATCGTGCCCAAGCCTCCGGCCTGGCAGACGGGCCTGGCGCACCTGGTGCATCTGCTGCTGTACGTGATGATGATCGGCCTGCCAATCGCCGGCTGGATCATCCTCAGCGCCGCGGACAAACCGATCCCTTTCTATGGCCTCGACCTGCCCGCATTGGTCGCACCCGATCAGGATCTGGCCAAGTTCGTCAAAGGCTGGCATGAGCGAGTCGGCAGTTGGGGCTACTGGCTGATCGGCCTGCACGCCGTGGCCGGTCTCTACCACCACTATGTGCGCCGCGACGACACACTACTGCGCATGCTGCCCTACAAGTAACCGCGACGCCCCTGCAGCCCTCCGGTGTGCAGGAAGATCAGGCGTGTGCCGGGCGAGAAACGCCCGGCCACGACCTGATCGCGCAGGGCCAGCAAAGCCTTGCCGGTGTACACCGCTTCCAGCGGCAAGCCACTTTCACGCTCACTCTGGTCGATGAAGGCCAGCAGTTCATCATCGATGCGGGCGAATCCACCACGGGACGCGTCATGCAGTTCATGGCCGCCGTGCACCAGGGCCGAAAGATTTTCTTCGACGCCATGCCCGGGTGGCACCGCCAGGGCCCCATGCACCCCGCGACGCCCCTGCTCCGCCATCACCAGGCCCGCCAGCGTGGTGCCGGTCCCCACCGCCAGCCACCAACCGTGGTAATCCGTCCAACCCAGCATCGGTAGCTGCGCCCTTGCCTGCTCGACGATCAGTCGACAACCCTCGGCGCCCGCCAGCCCGCCACCGCCTTCGGGAATGCAGTACCACCCGGGATAGCGCGCCTGCCAAGGCGCCCAGAAACCTGCCTGGTGACGTTCGCGGTAGCCGCTGTAACCCAACCAGTGCAGCTCCATGCCGAAGGCCTGCAGGTCACGAACCGTGGGGGTGTCCTGTGGATGGCCACGCAGCAGCCCGGCCGTGGCAAAACCAAAGCGCTTGCCCGCCGCCGCCAGGGCGTGAAGGTGATTGGAGTGATTGCCGCCGAGGCTGATCAGCCCCGGGGCGCCCATGGCATGGGCGTCGCGTAGGTGGTGGCGAAGCTTGAACCCCTTGTTGCCGCTGATCAGCGGGTCGATCAGGTCCAGGCGCAGCACCGCGACCTGGACACCGGCCCGCTCGAGCCAGGGCAAGGACAAGGGCTGCAAAGGTGCTTGGGGAAGGTCAGCAAAGGCGTTGGACATCGTGAGAGTGTATCGAGATCACGGGGCCGCTGTGCACCCCGTGTTCCACATTTGCACCATCAGCGCCACCCGCTCAAAGCGCGGCATCGAACAACACCGTCACATCGCCTAGATACGTGCTGCCGGGATAGTCGAGCATGGACTTGACATGCTGAGAGACGACATCGAAGTGCAACTGCCCCGACTGGCCAACCACAGGCATCGCCATGTCGAACGCTAGGGCGGCATCGCGGCCGGTCGGAATGGCCAGCCGACGCACGGGCGCATTGGCATGCTGCACGCCCGAGGGCAGCGTCAAAGCCACCTCGACAGGCACCTCGTGGCCCGCACCGTTGCGAATGCCGCAGCCCGCGCCCTGGTCGTACTGACACACTTTGTAGACCTTGAACGGGCCGGTGGACCATAGGTTCAAGCGCATGCTGCGCTCGAGGCGAGAGGGCGGCGTGCCCCCTCCGAGCCACCGCGACCAACCTCCTGGAGGCTCCAGCACGGCACGGTCGCTCGCGGCGGGAAAGTTCAGGACGAACGCGTGCTGGACATCCAGTTCGAAGTTGATCCGCAGGGTTGGCGAATTGAGGTTGGTGACGCCCTCCCCCGGGTCGAAATCGCCTCCAGGGCCAACAGTGAAGTCAAGACTGCCGCGATAGATGCCCTGTTTCATTCGCAGCGCCGAAGGCATGGTCAATCTGAAGCCCACGCCCAGTGTATCGACGGGATTCTGATGAACATCACCCGCGCTGCCCTCGTGACCGCTTGAGTAACAACCTGTTGGACTTGTGGGTGAGCGAACGGCCCGCAGGTAATAACTCATCGAGCCTACCGCCGTTGCTGCCACATGACTGCACCCCCCATAGACGTAGGCCGTGAACACCGGATTCGCCGCCCCCTGGAATCTAGGATCGTTCGTCACGCCCTGGCTGAGGTGAGTGATCTCGAACAGCAGCTCATGGGCGTCTATGCCCTTGTCATGGGTCACCCGAACGGTACGGCTCGCGGGTGCCTTTAAGTAGAATTGCTTGCGAGGGTCCGGGGAAGCGTGTACCGACTGCCTATCGTAGGTGATGGGCAAGTTGGCCGTGAACAGCTTGTACCCGACGCACCGTCCAGGGAACCTCTTGCAATAGGCAGCCTCTGGCGTGGTGTTCTCGAACTCTCCAGAAGCATTGCCGTTGTAGCGCGCGCTGATGACGGTCTCTACCGCCTCGCTACACAGAGGTCCGGTCAACATCCCCAGAAACACGCTCGTTTTGAACCAACGCAAGGATGTAAATGCTTCGAGCATCTTTTTTGTGGGAAACATGCAGCGCTCTCATAAGTCCGGGTAGCCCAAGAGCCTATGCGCTGTGCTTAATCCTCAAATAGCCGACATTTCCGAGCATTTTGAGGAAACTTCCCAATCCAGGATGCGGTGGATTGTGGAAGGTGCACGGCCAAGCACCGGCGTGCATTGATCTTGCAGCAGTGAGCGTCACGCGTGGGGCGCAAGACGCCCCCGCGATCTCGGGCCGATCACAACTGGGCGGCCAGCCTCGACCCCTGATCGATCGCCCGCTTGGCATCGAGCTCCGCCGCCACGTCGGCCCCACCGATCAGGTGCACCGATTGCCCCGCCGCGACCAGCCCTTCTTGCAACTCACGCAGCGGCTCCTGCCCTGCACAGATGACGATATTGTCCACCGCCAGTACCTGCGGCTCGCCCTCACCGATACGCACGTGCAAGCCGTCATTGTCGATGGCCAGGTACTCCACGCTGTTGAGCATCTGCACGTGCTTGTTCTTAAGGCCTGTGCGGTGGATCCAGCCCGTGGTCTTGCCCAGGCCATCGCCGACCTTGGTCTTCTTGCGCTGCAGCAGGTACACCTGCCGCGCTGGCGCATGCGGCTCGGCCTTGATGCCGGCGACACCACCCCGCGCCTGCAGATGGGTATCGATGCCCCACTCCTTCCAGAACGCCTCGCGGTCCTGGCTGGTGGCAACCCCCTCATGCACCAGGAACTCGGACACATCAAAACCGATACCACCCGCACCGATCACAGCCACACGCTTGCCGACCGGCTTGCGTTCGAGCAGCACGTCCAGGTAGCTCAGTACCTTGGCATGCTCGATGCCCGGAATCGCCGGGGTACGGGGGCTGATGCCGGTGGCGAGGATGATCTCGTCGAAACCGCCCGCCACCAGCTCATCGACCCGGACCCGGGTATTGAGGCGCAGCTCGACACCGGTGCGCGCCACCTTGTTGCGGAAGTAACGCAGGGTTTCATGGAACTCTTCCTTGCCCGGAACACGCTTGGCGACATTGAACTGCCCGCCGATTTCGCTGGCGCTGTCGAACAGCGTCACCTGATGGCCTCGCTCGGCGGCCACGGTGGCCGCGGCCAGCCCTGCGGGGCCCGCGCCTACCACCGCGATCCGCTTGATCTGGGTAACCGGCAGGTAATTGAGCTCCGTCTCGTGACAGGCACGCGGGTTGACCAGGCAACTGGTGAGTTTGCCGGCGAAGGTGTGGTCCAGGCAGGCCTGGTTGCAGCCAATGCAGGTGTTGATCTCTTCGCTGTGGCCTGCGGCGGCTTTGTTGACGAACTCCGGGTCGGCCAGGAACGGTCGAGCCATGGACACCATGTCGGCATCGCCCTCAGCCAGCACGGCCTCGGCCACCTCCGGCGTGTTGATGCGGTTGGTGGTGATCAGCGGAATGCTCACCGCGCCGCGCAGCTTGGCGGTCACTTTGGTGAAGGCCGCGCGCGGCACCTTGGTGGCGATGGTGGGGATGCGCGCCTCGTGCCAGCCAATACCGGTATTGATCAAGGTAGCCCCGGCCTGCTCGATGGCCTTGGCCAACTGCACGATCTCGTCCCAGGTGCTACCGCCTTCCACCAGGTCGAGCATCGACAGGCGGAAGATGATGATGAAGTCGCTCCCCACCGCCTCGCGCACCCGGCGCACGATCTCCACGGCCAGACGCATGCGGTTCTCGTAGCTGCCCCCCCAGCGGTCGGTACGCTGGTTGGTGTGCGCGGCGAGGAACTGATTGATGAAGTAACCTTCCGAGCCCATGATCTCGACACCATCGTAGCCTGCGCGCTGGGCGAGCGTTGCGCAGTTGACGAAGTCGGCGATCTGCTTCTCGATGCCCTGCTCGTCCAGCTCCTTGGGCTTGAACGGGTTGATCGGCGCCTGGATGGCACTGGGCGCGACCTGACGAGGGCTGTAGGCATATCGCCCGGCGTGGAGGATCTGCAGACAGATCTTGCCACCCGCGGCATGCACCGCCTCGGTGACGATACGATGCTTGTCGGCCTCCTCCTCGGTGCTGAGCTTGGCTGCGCCGGAATACACCCCGCCTTCGTCGTTCGGTGCGATGCCGCCGGTGACCATCAGGCCGACGCCGCCCCGGGCGCGTTCGGCAAAATAGGCAGCCATGCGCTCGAAACCGCCCGGGCGCTCCTCAAGGCCCGTATGCATCGAGCCCATCAGCGTTCGGTTGCGCAAAGTGCTAAAGCCCAGATCGAGCGGAGCCAGCAGGTGCGGATATGGAGTGGCGGCCATGGATGAACTCCCAGTTGGCATGATCACAGAGCGCGGGTACCTCGCAGGTCCCGTCGTTTATAGACATCGACATTAAACAGCCGTTTGAACACGCTCAATGATCGAAACTGACAACTTATTGATCCTCCTGCACAGCGGGTCTACCCTAGGACACCCTAGACAGTGAAGGTGCCCTGGCGCTTCATGCGAAAACTCCTGGCAGGCGCTCTGGCGCTGGTGATGATCGCCGCCCTCTGCGGCTACGGCTTCTGGACGATGCAGCGCCCGGAAGGCCACTACCTTTCCGATCTGCGTATCGAACTGGCGCTCAACCAGGGGGTGCCGGGTGAACACGGCAACCTGCTGGGTATCGAACCTGTGCTCTACCCGGGCGATTACCAGAACCTTCAACGCCTGCACCGCAAGCTTTCAGCCTATCTGGAGCAAGCCCGCGCCCAAGGCCTGGTCGGCCCGCGTACGGTGGTGGTACTGCCAGAACACATCGGTACCTGGCTCTGGGCCCGTGGCGAAAAGAACGAGCTGTATCAGGTCACCCAGCGCCACGAGGCCTGGCAATGGCTGGAGGTGAGCAACCCGCTGCGCTATGGCCTGGCCATGCTGACCGCCACGGGTGATGATCGGCGCTCCGACGCCCACCTGCGGATGAAGGCCGAACAGATGGCCAGCGACTACCAGCAACTGTTCGGTGGACTGGCCAAGGAATTCGGCGTGACACTGGTGGCCGGCTCCATCGTCCTGCCCGCGCCCTACCTGGATCACGGCGTACTGCGCGCCGGCAGCGGCCCGCTGTTCAACAGCAGCCTGGTGTTCGGCGGCGACGGTTCGGTACTGGGCCAACCCCAGCACCAGCAGTATCCGGACAGTGAAGTACGTCGCTACGTCCACCATGGCCGTAAGTTCCCTCTGCAGGTCATCCAGACCCCGGCTGGCCGCCTGGGCGTGCTGGTGGGCAGTGACAGCTGGTATCCGGAAAACTACCGCCAACTGGCGCAACAATCGGTGGAACTGATCGCCAACCCTGTTTTCCTCAGCGGCAAAGACACCTGGAACACGCCCTGGCGTGGCAACCGCCACCAGGACGCGACGGCCGAATTGCCACTGCAGCGCGGCCAAGTCAGCGAACAGACGGCCTGGCAGCAACTGACCCTGACAGCCAACAGCACCACCCCCAGCCTGAGCGTTTTCCTGCGCGGCCAGTTCTGGGAACAGGGCAGCGACGGCCAGGGCTTTGCCAACCAGGCAGGTACGCACCTGGCCGGCAGCCCCAGCCACGGCGCTCGCCTGATCAATCTCTGGTTGTAATCCCATGACCCGGCCTCGCATACGCCTGGGCGAACTCTCGGTAGGTTTTGTCCAGCCCCTGGGCGAGGCGCTCCAACAGTTGGGGCACGACCCCGCCCCGCTTCTGGGCCGCTACGGGCTGGACGATGCGCGCCTGGCCGAGGCTGGCGCGCGCTTGTCGATTCCGCGCTACATGCACTTGGGTCATGCCGCAATCGAGCTGTGTGGCGATCCGGCCTTGGGCCTGCACATGGGTCGCCTGAGTCGCCTGGCCCAGGCAGGCCTGGCAGGCGTCACCGCCGCCCAAGCCCCGACGCTCGGCGAGGCCGCGCGCGTCTTGCTGCACTTCGAGCCGTTGTATGCCGCCAATTACCGGGGCCATTCGAGCTTCCTGGAGGACGCCCATGGCGCCTGGCTGCGCTTCTACTCGATCAGCCCCTACAACGCCTACAACCGCTTCGTGGTCGACTCGCTGCTGGCCGGCTGGCTGGCCCAGCTCTCGCACCTGGCAGGCCACTCGGTGCAGGCCGAGCGCATGGAGATCGAATTCCAGGCGCCCAGTTATGCAGCCCAATACCAAGCGTTGAGCGCAACCTCGGTGCAGTTCGGAGCATCCAGCAACCAATTACGCCTGGACCGCGCCACCCTGGACTTGCCCAACCTCCAACACTGCCCCAGCACCTGGCAACACCTGTTGCAGCTGTGCGAAGCGGAACTGGCCCAACGCACCCGCGTGCGCAGCCTGGGCGAGCGCATCACCCATCTGCTCGGCCCATTGCTCAATGGCGGCCAGGAACCGGATCTCGAAGCCGTGGCGCGCCACCTGCAACTGCCCACCTGGACCCTGCGTCGCAAGCTGGCCGAGGAAGGCACGCGGTTTCGCAACCTGCTCAATGACACACGCCGCGACCTCGCCGAAACCTACATCCGCGAGACGGAGCTGGCCTTCGGCGAAATTGCTTATCTCTTGGGGTTTGCGTCGGCAGAGGCCTTCCAGCGCGCATTCAAGCGCTGGACCGGCCTGACACCGGGGGAGTTTCGCCGCAATCAGCGGCGGGTGGGCTAGGCCCTGTATGAAACGCTACGATCTGTATGAAATGGAGCGGTATAGCGCCTAGAGCTCGGTGGCGTCGTCTGCCGACTCCACGGGGTCCAGCTCGTAGGCTTGGTATTCGAGCAACTCTTCCTGATAGTCATCCATTGGCGTACTTCCTCTTCTCGTTCATCTGTCGGGTCATGCCGTCACGCTAAGCGGGCGGCGTGAACATTTCATGACACCCTGATGAAGGGTAAACGTAGCAGGCGTTCAGGAAGTTAGGTAAGGAAGGTTTCTCCGGCCACAGGCGCACCGCAAAGGCTGCGAGCTTACAAGGGGGCCGGGGCCGCCTCGGTCACGGGCATCTCCTGCTGCACCTGGATCGGCGCAGGTTCGGCGGGCGGAGCAACGGGCTGCGAGCCGTGGCTATCATCGACCACCGGCGCCGCCGGCACCTCGCTGGCAGGTGCCGTGACGGCCGCAGGCGCTTCGGCTGCGAGCGGAGCTGCTACTGGGGCGGGGGCCGGTACGGGTTCAGGGGCCGAAGCGGGTGCACTGGCCGCAAGCGGTGCGGCCACGGGCTGTGCCGAGGCCTGCTCTGGCAGGCCCAAATCGGCAGCTGGCTTCTCAGGCTTGGGCGCCTCGACCTTGGGCACGGCTTTTTTCACCTTTTTAGGCTTTGGCAGGTAACTTTCGACCAAGGCGAAATAGCGCTCGTAGAACTGCGGCGCGGTGACGGTCTCGCTGGCCACCTTGACCATGGAATCGTCGGTCGAACCGATAGGCATGGACACCGAGCCCAGGACACCGACGCCGAGGCTTGCGGAGGTGTTGGACTTCTTCAGCGCATAACGGTCCTGCAAGGCGTTGGCGAACATGGTGGAGCGCTGCTCATCACCGCTGTCTGGGACGCAGGTGATGTTGAAGCTGATCTGCAGGTGATTCTCGGCGTTCTGTTGAAAGCTTTTGTTACCCGCGATCTGGTTGGCACCACTGCTGGTGATGATGTAACCCTGGCTGAGCAGCGCGCGCCGGGCCGCCTCGCACGAGCCGGCCTCGCTGACCGGAAAGCTGCGCGAAAAGGTGCCCGAGTCGTCGAAGTTCTCGTGCTCGTAGATCGCAGGCTTCTTCGAGGAGCAACCGGATACGCCCGCCAGCACAAGGGCTAGCCCGAGCGCACCGAAGACGGAGGTTCTGGACATCATGGGTTCCGGGGTAGGACAAACTGCGCCTATTGTGCAACACATGGCCAATCACTGAAACCGCGTTGCACGCTTGGCTGGGAAAATTCATATAACCGACCAGCAGACCCGCTTGAATGACGCGGGCCCGGAAAGCAAAAAAGCGACCCTAAGGTCGCTTTCTTGTTGCGCCGAGGTGTTCATGGGACCTCGTGGCGAAGATGGCGCAGCGGACGGGACTCGAACCCGCGACCCCCGGCGTGACAGGCCGGTATTCTAACCGACTGAACTACCGCTGCGTATCGTTCAGGCTTTCGCCTGATTGAAACTGGGATCGGCCTGAAGTGCTCTTGGCCTTCAGACCCCAGACCGGTGATAACACCCATCTGAAGAAAAAGTGGCGCAGCGGACGGGACTCGAACCCGCGACCCCCGGCGTGACAGGCCGGTATTCTAACCGACTGAACTACCGCTGCGCATATGGACTTGCGTCCGGTTCCTCTCAATTAGGAAGCTTCTTTCGAAGTCTCCTGGGTCAGGAACGCCTCAGGAAGTGGTGGGTGATGACGGGATCGAACCGCCGACCCTCTGCTTGTAAGGCAGATGCTCTCCCGGCTGAGCTAATCACCCTCGCTGTGTTGCTTGGTGCGTTTGCTTCGCTGAGGCCGCGAAATTTACGCAGGTACCGAAGCTAAGTCAATAGCCCCATTGGATTTTTTTTCAAAAAGGGCAAAAAAGCTGCGTACTACAAACAACGAAGGGACCTCACGGTCCCCTCTTGCAGCTTGTGACGAATAGCGTGCCGCTCAGGTGTAGATCATTTTGCGGCTCATGCCGCCATCGACCACGAACTCCTGGCCGGTGACGAACCCCGCCTGGCGCGACAGTAGCCACGCCACCAGCGCCGCGACATCCTCCACCGTCCCCACCCTGCCCGCTGGATGCTGGGCATGGTCGGCCTCGGTCAACGGTTCTGCACGACGCAGGGAAGGGTCCCGGGCGTCGATCCAACCGGGGCTGACCGCATTGACGCGAATCTCCGGTCCAAGACTCATGGCCAGTGCATGGGTCAGCGCCAACAGGCCACCCTTGCTCGCTGCGTAAGCCTCGGAGTCCGGTTCTGACTGTCGGGCACGGGTGGAAGTCAGATTGACGATGGCCCCGCCATGGGCGCGCAGATAAGGCGCACAGTGCTTGGCCAGCAGCATCGGCCCGTTCAGGTTGACCGCCAGCACCCTGCTCCACTGAGCCAGCGATAGGCTCTCGAGGGTCTGGTTGTGGGGATTGGCGATGGCGGCATTGCACACCAGGGCATCCAGGCGACCGAACTGTGCCAGCACCTCGGAGACGCCAGCGCTGACCTGAGCCTCGTCGGCGACATCCATGGACACGAACCAGGCATTGTCGCCCAAGGCCTTGGCCACCTTGGAACCCCGCGCGCGGTCCAGGTCGCTGAGCACCACCTGCCAGCCTTCGCAGATCAGCCAGGCGGCGATGCCCAGGCCGATGCCGCGAGCGGCACCGGTGACCAGGGCTACCCGACCATTATGGTCCGGCTCACCGCCCTTCCAGTCGATCACAGCGCCGCCAGACCGCGGGCCAGGTCGGCTTGCAGGTCAGCCACGTCTTCCAGGCCGACAGCGACACGAATCAGGCTGTCGCGGATGCCTGCCGCCTCACGCTCCTGCGGCGTAAGACGCCCGTGGGAGGTGGTCGCGGGGTGGGCAATGGTGGTCTTGCTGTCACCCAGGTTGGTGGTGATGGAGATCACGCGGGTCGCATCGATGAAGCGCCAGGCGCCCTCTTTGCCGCCCTTGACCTCGAAGCTGACCACCGCGCCGAAGCCACTCATCTGGCGCTTGGCCAGTTCGTGTTGCGGGTGACTCGGCAGGCCGGCGTAGTGAACCTTCTCCACGCCATCCTGCTTCTCCAGCCACTCGGCCAGCGCCTGAGCGCTCTCGCAGTGGGCGCGCATACGCAGCTTGAGCGTCTCCAGACCTTTGGTGAAGATCCAGGCGTTGAAGGGGCTAAGCGTTGGGCCAGCGGTACGCAGAAAACCCACCACTTCTTTCATCTGCTCGCTGCGTCCGGCCACCACGCCGCCCATGCAACGGCCCTGGCCATCGATGAACTTGGTCGCGGAGTGGAACACGATGTCAGCGCCGAGCTTGAGCGGCTGCTGCAATGCCGGAGTGCTGAAACAGTTGTCCACGACCAGCATCGCGCCACGGGCGTGGGCGATCTCGGCCAGTGCGGCGATATCGACCAGTTCGGCCAGCGGGTTGGAGGGCGACTCGACGATCAGCAGCTTGGTGTTGGCCTTGATAGCCTTTTCCCAACCGTTGAGGTCGACCAGCGGCACGTAATCCACCTGCACGCCGAAACGCTTGAAATACTTCTCGAACAGGCTGATGGTCGAGCCGAACACGCTCTGCGACACCAGGACGTGATCACCGGCGCTGCACAGTGACATCACCACGGCCAGGATCGCCGCCATGCCGGTGGAGGTGCCCACGGCCTGCTCGGCACCTTCCATGGCCGCCAGACGCTCCTCGAAGGCGCGCACGGACGGGTTGGTGTAACGCGAATAGACGTTGCCGGGCGTTTCGCCAGCAAACCGCGCAGCCGCGTCGGCGGCGGTGCGGAAGACATAGCTGGACGTCAGGAACAGCGCTTCGCTGTGTTCGGCTTCCGGTGTACGGTTCTGACCGGCGCGCACCGCCAGGGTGTCGAAACCGACACCCTCGAGGTCACTGTCCAGTCGACCGGCATCCCATTGATCGGTCATGCCGTCGCTCCCAAATCAGTTGTTGTAGAGGTCGATGATCGCGCTGACAGCCTGATTTTTGACCTTGGCCAGATCGTTGCGCTGCTGCTCGATACGCTCAAGGTAGGCTTCGTCGATGTCGCCGGTGACGTATTCACCATTGAACACCGCGCAATCGAAGTGCTCGATCTTGATCTTGCCGCCACCGACCGATTCGATCAGGTCAGGCAGGTCCTGGTAGACCAGCCAGTCGGCGCCGATCAACTCGGCCACCTGTTCGGTGGTACGGTTGTGGGCGATCAGTTCGTGAGCGCTCGGCATGTCGATGCCGTAGACGTTGGGGTAGCGCACCGCGGGGGCCGCGGAGCAGAAGTAGACATTCTTGGCACCGGCTTCGCGGGCCATCTGGATGATCTGCTTGCAGGTGGTGCCACGCACGATGGAATCGTCCACCAGCATCACGTTCTTGCCGCGGAACTCCAGCTCGATGGCGTTGAGCTTCTGGCGCACCGACTTCTTGCGTGCGGCCTGGCCGGGCATGATGAAGGTACGGCCGATGTAACGGTTCTTGACGAAGCCTTCGCGGAACTTCACGCCCAGGTGGTTGGCCAGTTCCAGGGCAGCGGTACGGCTGGTGTCCGGGATCGGGATGACCACATCGATGTCGTGGTCAGGGCGCTCGCGCTGGATCTTCTCGGCCAGCTTTTCACCCATGCGCAGGCGCGCCTTGTACACCGAGACGCCGTCCATGATCGAGTCCGGGCGGGCCAGGTAGACGTGCTCGAAGATGCACGGCTGAAGCTTCGGATCGTTGGCGCACTGTTTGGTGAACAGCTGGCCTTCCTCGGTGATGTACACCGCTTCGCCCGGCGCCAGGTCACGGATCAGGGTGAAGCCAAGCACGTCCAGGGCGACGCTTTCGGAGGCGATCATGTACTCGACGCCCTCGTCGGTATGACGCTGGCCGAACACGACCGGACGGATACCGTTGGGGTCACGGAAGCCGACGATGCCATAGCCGGTGATCATCGCGACCACGGCGTAGCCACCCACACAGCGGCTGTGCACGTGGGAAACCGCAGCGAACACGTCGTCTTCGGTCGGCTGCAGCTTGCCGCGCACGGCCAGCTCATGGGCGAACACATTCAGCAGCACTTCCGAGTCGGAGTTGGTGTTGACGTGGCGCAGATCCGATTCGTAGATCTCCTTGGCCAACTGCTCGACGTTGGTCAGGTTACCGTTGTGCGCCAGGGTGATGCCATAAGGCGAGTTGACGTAGAACGGCTGCGCCTCGGCCGAGGTGGAGCTGCCCGCAGTCGGGTAGCGGACATGGCCAATACCCATGTGGCCAACCAGGCGCTGCATGTGGCGCTGCTGGAAGACATCACGCACCAGGCCGTTATCCTTGCGCAGGAACAACCGGCCGTCATGGCTGGTCACGATACCGGCAGCGTCCTGGCCGCGGTGCTGGAGCACGGTTAGCGCGTCATACAGCGCCTGATTGACGTTCGACTTACCGACGATACCGACGATGCCACACATGCGACGCAACCCCTACTTTGATGAAACTTGATTGAAAAGCGCTCAAGGCCTGGTAGGCCCGAGCAACTGTTCCTTGAACGGAAGATCAGCCGGTGCGCTGATCCCACTGGACATCCATTGACCGGTGAACCCGAGGATCAGGTTCTTGGACCAATCCGCGACCAATAGAAACTGTGGTATCAGGCGTGATTCCTGCCACCACGGATCCTGTTGCACAGGCCCCAGGCTCAACAGCCCGATGGCCACCACCACCAGCAAGGCACCACGCGCGGCCCCGAAGGCCATGCCGAGGAAACGATCGGTGCCGGATAGCCCGGTCACGCGGATCAGCTCGCCGATAAGGAAGTTGATCATGGCCCCCACCAGCAAGGTGGCGACGAAAAGAATGGCGCAGCCGGCGATGATGCGCGCCGAAGGCGTTTGGATATAGCTTTCAAGATACTGCGAAAGGGAGCCGCCGAACATCCAGGCAACCGCACCGGCAATGATCCAGATGAGCAGGGACAAGGCTTCCTTGACGAAGCCACGCTTGAGACTGATCAGTGAGGAAATGGCGATGATCGCGATGATCGCCCAATCGACCCAGGTAAATGCCACGGTGTTGCCTGCCGACGTTTGAGGCGGCGCATTTTACCAGAGCGGCGGGTTTGGGGTAAGCGGAATGTCAGCCCATTGGGGCTGCTTTGCGCCCTCTCGCGACACAAGGCCCGCTGGGAGCTCTCTACCCCTGTCAAACCAGCAATGGTGGGAGCTGGCGCAGCCTGCGATAGGCCGCGCAGCCACCGCAGATCAGTTGCGCTCTGGCTGGAAGCGCACCACGAAGCCCTTGAGGTTGTGCTGGCGGTTGATCACATCCCGCAGACGCTCGGCCTCGGCCCGCTCGATCAGCGGCCCGACGTAGACACGGTTCATGCCGTCGGCGGAGCGGATGTAGGCGTTGTAGCCCTGGCTGCGCAGGGTTTTCTGCAGGTTGTCGGCGCCAGCGCGATTGGAAAGACTGGCCAATTGAATCGACCAGCTCACCGGCAGACCATTGACGTCGATCTTGGACGGTGCGGCCGGTTTGGGGGCGCTGACTGCGGGTGCGGACGTGGCGGCAGCCGGGCGCGTCTCGACCTTCGGTGCGGGTGCTGGCGCAGGCTTGGGCGCCGGCGCCTGGGTGGGCGCTGGCGCGATCGGTTGGCTCGGGGTGGTCATCGGTGCACTGGATTCATTGACCACCACCGGTGGCTGCTCCGGCATGGGCGCCGAGACCTCGGGCAGTGGCTGGGGCTCAGGCACCTGCACAGGCTCGACCTGAACCTGCGGCAGGCTCGGCATGGCAGGCGCCTCAGGCGCCTCGACACGCACTTGGCGCATCTCGTCTTCACGGGTGAACAGCATCGGCAGGAAAATCACCGCCAGCGCCACCAGCACCAACGCACCCACCATGCGCTGCTTAATCCCTTTATCCAGCACTGCCATCTACTCCTCCGGAGCTTGCCGCTCTAGCCATTCCAGGGCTTGGCCAACACAGAAAAACGAACCGAACAGCAAGATCTGATCATCCGCCGTCGCCTGCGCACACTGCCCCTCAAGGGCGGCATCGACGCTGGCATAAGACTTCACCGCCGCACCGACGTTCGTCAAGGCTGCCGCCAGCTCTGCAGCTGGGCGGCTGCGTGGCGTTTCGAGCGGCGCCACTGCCCATTCGTCGACCCCCCCCACGAGCGGCGCGATCACACCCTCCAGGTCCTTGTCGGCGAGCAGACCGAACACTGCCAGGCGACGCCCCCTGATGGGGCGCGCGGCCAAACGGGCGGCCAGGTACTCGGCAGCATGGGGGTTGTGCCCCACATCCAGCAACACCTCCAGACGCCGACCTTGCCAGCGCACCGCGCGGCGATCCAGACGACCGGTCACCTGGGTATCGAGCAATGCCTGACGAATCTGCCCAGCCTCCCACGGCAGCCCCATCAATAGATAGGCCTGCAGCGCCAGGGCGGCGTTCTCCATCGGCAGGTCGAGCAGCGGCAGGTCATGCAGTTCCACGCTGCTGCCGTCGGCCCGGGCGCCCCGCCACTGCCAGTGTCGATCGGTGGTTGCCAGATCGAAATCGCGGCCGCGCAGCAGGAATGGGCAAGCCAGTTCACGCGCCTTGTCCAGCAACGGCTGCGGTGGGTTGAGGTCACCACACAGGGCAGGCTTGCCTTGGCGGAAGATTCCCGCCTTCTCGAACGCGACGGATTCGCGGGTATCACCTAGGTAATCGGCATGATCGACACCGATGCTGGTGACCAGCGCCAGGTCCGCATCGATCAGATTGACGGCATCCAGACGCCCTCCCAGGCCGACCTCGAGCACCACCGCATCCAACGCGGACTGCTGGAACAGCCAGAACGCCGCCAGCGTGCCCATCTCGAAATAGGTCAGGGAGATCTCGCCACGGGCCGCCTCTACCGCGGCGAACGCCTCGCAGAGGCGCTCATCGCTGGCGTCGGCACCGTCGATGCGCACCCGCTCGTTGTAACGCAACAGGTGCGGTGAGCTGTACACGCCGACCTTCAGCCCCTGCGCCCGGAGCAAGGATGCCACGAACGCACAGGTCGAGCCTTTGCCGTTGGTACCGGTAACCGTCACCACCCGAGGCGCCAGCTTGCCCAGGCCGAGCCGTGCCGCCACCTGTTGAGAACGCTCCAGGCCCATGTCGATGGCCGAAGGGTGCAACTGCTCGAGGTAGGCGAGCCAGTCGCCCAGCGTGCGAGTGCTCATCACGCGACAGCAGCCGCCTCGAGGGCTTGCGCCGGGGTCGCCTGGCCGGTCATCTGGGCCAGCAGACGCGCCAGGCGTGGGCGCAGCTCGCCACGGGAGATGATCAGGTCGATGGCGCCGTGCTCGAGCAGGAATTCGCTGCGCTGGAAACCTTCCGGCAGCTTCTCGCGCACGGTCTGCTCGATCACGCGCGGGCCGGCGAAGCCGATCAGCGCCTTCGGCTCACCGACGATGACGTCACCGAGCATTGCCAGGCTTGCGGAAACGCCGCCGTAGACTGGATCGGTCAGTACCGAGATGAACGGAATGCCTTCTTCACGCAGGCGGGCCAGCACGGCCGAGGTCTTGGCCATTTGCATCAGCGAGATCAAGGCCTCTTGCATGCGCGCGCCGCCCGAAGCCGAGAAGCAGACCATCGGGCAGCGGTTTTCCAAGGCGTAGTTGGCAGCGCGCACGAAGCGCTCACCGACGATGGCACCCATGGAGCCACCCATGAAGGAGAACTCGAAGGCACTGACCACGATCGGCATGCCCATCAAGGTGCCGCTCATGGAGATCAGCGCATCCTTCTCGCCGGTCTGCTTCTGGGCAGCGGTCAGGCGATCCTTGTACTTCTTGCCGTCACGGAACTTCAGACGATCCACTGGCTCCAGGTCCGCACCCAGTTCGGCACGGCCCTCGGGATCGAGGAAGATATCGATGCGCGCACGCGCGCCGATGCGCATGTGGTGGTTGCACTTGGGGCAGACATCCAGGGTCTTTTCCAGCTCCGGACGATACAGCACGGACTCGCATGCCGGGCACTTGTGCCACAGGCCTTCCGGCACCGAGCTCTTCTTCACCTCGGAACGCATGATCGAAGGGATCAGTTTGTCGACTAACCAGTTGCTCATGCTTTCTTTCTCCAGTATCGGTGGGCGGGGGCCGGTCTGGCCAGCCATGCCCTGCCCTTGAGCTCATGTTCTTCAATGAAACGATGATGGCCCGGTCCGGGGCCCGCGTTGAGCGGGGCCGACCTGGCGGTCGGGCCATCGTCAATCTGTCATGCCGGCGAACCACACCACCCACCCAAGGGGTGGGCTTGGCAGCACCGGGCTGCGAAAGCTATGGACGATGCCGCGCGGGCAGCCGTCACATCCAACGTCACGCCTGTTTCACCGCACGCATGAAGGCTTCGATCTTCGCCGCATCCTTGATGCCTTTGGCTTGCTCCACCCCGCCGCTGACATCAACGGCATAAGGCCGTACCTGGGCGATGGCCTGACCGACGTTGCCCGCAGACAGGCCGCCAGCCAGGATGATCGGTTTGCTCAGCGAAGCAGGCACCAGCGACCAGTCGAAGGCCTCGCCAGTACCGCCCGGCACACCGGGCACGTAGGTATCCAGGAGAATGCCACGGGCCCCTGCATACCGCTGACAGGCCGACTCAAGGTCATCGCCGGGACGCACCCGCAGCGCTTTGATCCAGGGCCGATGGTAACCCTCGCAGTCGGCCGGGGTTTCATCGCCGTGGAACTGTAGCAGGTCCAGCGGCACCGCCTCGAGAATCTCGTTGAGTTCGCACCGCGATGCATTGACGAACAGGCCCACCGTGGTCACGAACGGCGGCAGCTCGGCGATGATCGCCCGCGCCTGGCGCACGTCCACCGCACGCGGGCTCTTGGCATAAAAGACCAACCCGATGGCATCGGCACCGGCTTCGGCGGCAGCCAGGGCGTCCTCGATGCGGGTAATCCCGCAGATCTTGCTGCGAACGTTGCTCATGGACGGCGAACCTTGAGTGGTCGGTGAAAGGCCGGATGGTAGCAAATGACGTTTCGCCCGTCAGTCTGCCAACGCCTCGTAACCGGTGAGAAAGTGTGGGCCGATGTAACGTTGCGGCAAGGCGAAGACCTCGGGGTACTCCACCTGCACCAAGTACAGGCCGTAGGGGTGGGCGGTGACGCCGCCTTCGCGACGATTGCGCCCTTCCAGCACTTCGCGTGCCCACGTCACCGGGCGTTCGCCTGCACCGATGGTCATCAGCACACCAGCGATGTTGCGCACCATGTGATGAAGGAACGCCGTGGCGCGAACGTCCAGCACGATCATCTTGCCGTGGCGGGTGACGCGCAGGTGGTAGATATGCTTGATCGGCGACTTGGCCTGGCACTGGCTGGCACGGAACGCGCTGAAGTCATGGGTCCCGAGCAGGAACTGGGCCGCCTCGGCCATGCGCTCGACATCCAGCGGCCGGTGGTTCCAGGTGACCTCCTCGGCCAAATGCGCAGGGCGGATCGGGTCGTTGTAGATCACATAACGATAGCGCCGCGCCATGGCCTTGAAACGGGCATGGAAATCCGCGGGCATCGGACGCGCCCAAGTGACGCTGATGTCGTTGGGCAGATTGAAATTGGTGCCCATGGTCCAAGCCCGCTCATCGCGCACCGCGCGGGTGTCGAAGTGAACGATCTGGCCGCAACCATGCACACCGGCGTCGGTACGCCCGGCGCAGATCACCGAGATCGGCTCGTTGGCCACCGTCGACAGCGCCTGCTCCAATGCCTGCTGGACGCTTGGCACACCACTGGCCTGGCGCTGCCAGCCACGGTAGCGCGAGCCTTTGTATTCCACGCCTAGAGCGATGCGGGAGTAGCCTTCGGCCGCCGATTCGGTTGCCTCGATGTCGTTAATGTCCAAGAACGTGAAACCTGTGGATGAAACGAAAGGCGGCATTATAACGGCAACGGCAGCCACGAGGGCTGCCGTTATCGGGTGAATCGGTTGGTGCTAGACCAGCCGCGAAAGCATCTCCTCGGCTTCCTGGCGCTGGTTGTCATCACCATCCTTGACCACTTCATCGAGGATGTCGCGCGCCCCTTGGTGATCGCCCATGTCGATGTAGGCGCGGGCAAGGTCCAGCTTGGTCGCCACTTCGTCAGCACCGGAGAAGAAGTCGAAGTCCAGATCGTCCAGCGGATCCGGCTCCTGGGCAGCATCCTCAGCGGTGAAGTGCGGCTCGAGCGAAGGCGACTCCAGGCTCTGGGAAAGCTTGTCCAGCTCGGCGTTGACGTCGTCGAGCTCCGAGGCAAAGCTCTTGGCCGCCGGCGACTCATCGTCCAGCGACAGGGACAGATCGAAGTCTTCCGGCAGCTCCAGTTCGGAAATCGGATCGAACTCAGGAATCTCATCGAAGGCTGCCAACTCAGCCGCCACATCCACCGGCGCCTCTTCGGCCTCCGCAGGAGCAGGAGTGGACGCCGCAGACTGCGCTTCGCCAATGTCCAGATCGAAATCGGCCAGATCGTCCAGGCTTTGTGGTTCGGCCTGAACCTGGGCCTGCTCGAGCAAGGCTTCGAAATCTTCGTCGGCATCGGTCTGCGGCGCGACCGGCTCGACACTTTCCAGCACGGGCGCTTCAGCGACCACGGGCTCTTCCGGCAACGCGAAACCAAGCGCTGCGTCCTCGGGAAGGTCATCATCCAGGCTGAGGTCGAAGGCGCTGTCCAGATCGTTTTCATCGATGACTGGCGTCTCGATGATCCCATCCAGCTCAGGCTCCACTTGTGGCTCAGGCTCCACTTGGGCAACGGCTGCCGCCTCAGATTCGGGCTCCGGCGCAGGTTCGCTGTCAACGACCTCATCAGTGCTTTCCTGCAGCAGGTCCTGAACGTACTGCGCGTCCATTTCGGCAGCCAGGGCTGCAGCACCAAGACCTGCAGCGGCGACGGCCACCATCGCCGGGAAACGCTCCTTGAGCGACTCGACTTCGGCCTTGTTCTGTTCGGTCGGCGCCAGACGGCGCTCCTCGTTGGCGAACGCGTTCTGATCCCCCTGGCGGGCATAGACTTCCATCAGCTTCAGACGTAGGTCGCCACGCTCTGGCTGAGCAATCAGCGCAGGCTCGAGCAGGTCTGCGGCGTGGTTCAGACGCCCTTGCGCCAGGCTCTGGTCGACCTCGGCGAGCAAACCGGCCAGCGGATCAGCCGCTGCCACAGGCGCGACAGCAGGGGCAGACTCCGGCGCAGGTGCGGTCGGCTTCTCCGCGGCAACGGCAGCGGCGGCGGAAGCTGCCACCACGGCTGGTGACAGTGTCACGCTCGGCGCCGACACATCCAGGTCATCGAAGCTGCCTGGCGGCATGTTCAGGTCAGGACCGCGCTCATTTTCCTCGGCCAGGGCCCGCGCCATGCGCAGGTGTTTCTCTGCTTCCTGCTGTGCCTTGCGCTTGCGTGCCAGAAGCAGCAACAACAACAGCAACACCAGGAAGGCCGAACCGGCCAGCAGCCCCAGCAACAGCGGGTTGCCGAGCAGCTCGTCGAGCACGCCTTGGTAAGGGGTTTCCTTGACGACAGGCGCCGTGTCCACGGCTGCCGGTGCCGGCTCGACCACAGGCTCGGCCGGGGTCAGCTGGGCATTGACCGCCGGCTGCGCAGGGGCCGGTTCGCCAGGCAAGGCTGCGGCTGCCGGGGGCTGCCCCGCCGCACCCTGGGCCTCGAGGCGCGCCAGTTGATCGTTCTTGAGCTGGATCAGACGCTGCAGCTTGTCCAACTGGCTCTGCAGGTCAGCCATGCGGCTCTTGAGTTCTTCGTTGTCACGACGGCTGGTGTCGAGGCTTTCCTGGGCCACGGCCAGTTTATCGCTGAGCGCCTTGGCATCACCTGCCGCGCCCTTGGAATCCGGGCTGACCAGACGCAGGTTGTCGCCTTGGGCGATTCGCGCCGGTGCTGCCTCGGCCGCGCCTCGGCGGGTCGCATCGAGCTGGCGGGCGCGAGGCCCCAGGCGCCGGCCTTCACGCCAGGCCGCGTATTGCTCGGCGACTTCGCGAACCGCCTCGCCCTGAGGGATGTTCTGGATCTGCTGCTGATCCGGCAGGCGCAGGACCTGGCCGATCTTGAGCTGATTGATGTTGTTGCCGATGAAGGCATCCGGGTTCAGGGCCTGGATAGCCAGCATGGTCTGCTGGACCGAGCCGCCCTGGCTGTTGCGCGCGGCAATCTGCCAAAGCGTATCGCGACGTTTGGTGGTGTAGCGGCTGGTACCACTGACCGCTGGCGCGATGCCGGTGGCGGAGGCCGCCTCGCCCTGGGCCTTGGCCTGGTCGAGCAAAACGTTGTAGTCACGCAGCAAGCGACCTTGCGGCCACATCACCTGGACCAGGAACTTCACCACCGGTGCCGGCAATGGTTGGCTGGAGGTCACCCGCAACACACTCTTGCCGTTGGGGTTGATCACCGGTGTGAAGGTCAAGTCTTCGAGGTAGGACGGGTAAGGCACCCCAGCCTTGGAGAACTCTTCCGGTGGCGCCAGGCTCGGCGCCACTTCGGCAGCGGTGAGGTCACGCACGTCGAGCAGTTCGATCTCGGCGTCCAGCGGCTGGTTCTGCGCCGACTTAAGGGTCAGCTCACCCAACCCGAGGGCGTTGGCCATGCCAGACGACAGCGCCGAGGCTGCTGCCATGGCCAGAACCAGTTTGCGAATTCGAAGCATGACCTCTTCCCTTCTAAGAATCGTCCCTAGACCTGCGTGTGGTGTAGGACAAAAGTACGCGCCAGTATCTTTTACACCATGTCTTTTATCAACAATCCGGCCACTTGCACGGCGTTAAGGGCGGCCCCTTTACGCACATTGTCGGTGGTCAGCCAGAGGTTGAGTTGTTCTTGCTCGTCGATGCCATGGCGTACACGACCAACATAGACCACGTCTTGCCCCACTGCGTCGCCGACGGCTGTCGGATAATCCTCCGGCTCGACCAGCTCGATGCCATCGGCGGCCTCGAGCGCCTCGTTGACCGCCAGCAGATCGACCGGGCGACGGCTCTGCACCGCCACACTGAAGCTATCGCCATAAAACACCGGGACTTGAACGCAGCTCACGGAGATTTTCAGCGTCGGCAGGTCAAGCAGCACCCGCAGCTCATCGACCAGGCGCCGTTCCAGGCTGGTGTGACCGTGTTCATCGGCCGCACCAACCCGCGCCAGCACGTTGAAAGCGACCTGACGATCGAAGAAACGCGGCTCCAGCGGCCGGGCATTGAGCAGTTCGGCGGTCTGGCGGGCCAATTCGCTGACAGCTTCGCGGCCCTGGGCCGACACGGCCAGACAAGCCATTACTTGTACCCGCTCGATGTCGAGCAAGCCTTTGAGCGGCGCCAAGGCTACTGCCAATGCAACGGCCGCTGCGCTGGGGCTGGCGATCAGCACAGGAGACTTGAGCTGGGCGATCTTGTCCCCGTTGGCTTCCGGGACCAGCGCCAGGGCCTGCTCCAGGCCACCCGACAGGTCGATGACCGAGCAGCCGGCCTGCTGGGCCTTGGGAGCAAAACTGCGGGTGACGGCGGGGCTTGCGGCGAAGAAGGCCAGCTTGACTTGGCTGAAGTCGAAACTGTCGACTTCGCGGACGCGCAGTTTCTTTCCAGCGAACATCATGTTGCTGCCAGCGGACTCCATGCTGGCCAGCAGGTGCAGGGTGGCGACGGGGAATTGGAGTTCCTCGAGGATCTGGACGAGTGTTTCGCCGACGCTGCCGGTGGCGCCGATGATGGCGATGTCTATGGGCTGGGGCATGGTTTGGGCCTTCTGGCGGAACTTGGGGTGCGGCACTTTACTTGGATTGAGTGGTGGGGAGTAGTTTTGCTTGGGCTTGGACGTTTTGAGTTTTGAGCATATCCATTTTTGGTGGTGGCGCCACTGGCGCTTTCCGCCTTTACGGCGGGTCACTTTGGTCTTGGTGTAGAGACCGGACACATGGTGGACACGTGTGCGGAGACATGGTTGACACTTCCCGGCAGCCCCCTTTGCCAGGATTTTCGCCATGCCTTGGAACGTGAGAAACGCCATGA
>NZ_JBLUPV010000015.1:0-113597 GCF_048068075.1 Pseudomonas sp. NY15354 | reverse complement strand
ATTCGCCGTGATGGTGATTTCGTGCAGGTCCACGTCCCGCAGGCTGCGCAACTCGCCTTGCCAGTCCTCCTTCACCGGCACGAAGCCGAATGAGCACCCGGCCACGTCGCCACGCTTCACCAGCTCGGAAAGGTCGCGGCCCAGGCTGGTGTCGGGTAGGTCCAGCTCGAAGGCCAGGCCCACGTCATCCTCGGAAAGGCGCAGGGTGCCAGCTCCGACACGGCCCAATAGGGCTGCATCGTCGTGCTCGTAAACGGCACGGATGCTGGCGGCGGCTGGACCTGCAAGGGAGCGCTTGAAAGCCCCCGGAAGGATGATTTCGGTAAAGCCCCCAATGGGGGTTGCATCACCGAAACGGGCGGCATAGCCGAACAGCGTCCGGCCCTTCCGCTCCAGGCTTGCGGCTGCTCGGCGTTCCATTACGGTGCGCTCGCTACGACGAAGCCTTCGGGATGGCGTACAGCGGTATCGACGGTGGCCATCGCACGGACCTGCACCCCGCCACGGCTGTAGGCCGGTTCGGCGTATGGGTTCACCAGAATGTCCACCTCGGACCACACGCCGAGCATGACCTGGCTCCAGTCGCCCAGGATCAGCTTGCCAGCCGGGACGTTCTTCGATGCCGCCAGCGCCAGGTTGGCCAGGGTGCCGTTGTCGTACAGGAAGCCACTGCCAGACCCGGCCACCTTCTCGGTGCTGCCCAGGATGGTGCGGATCGCGGCGGTGGTCAGCCAGCGGGCGTTGGTGATGTTCACGTCATCCAGCTTCTCCAGCAGCGCCAGCACCTCGGCCCAGGTGGCGGGCATGTCGGCAGTCTGGATGCCGGTGGTGTTCAGCACGCCCAGCGGTTCACCAGCAGCGCCGCTGCCGTTGATGATGGCGCGGTCGATCTGACGGGCGATCAGGAACGACAGGTCTTCGCGTACCAGTTGCTCGATGCCTGGCGACGATTGCTGCAGGAGCTGGCGCGACATTTCGGTCTTGCCGCCCACATGCTTCGGCGTCAGGGTCACACCATCGAACGACATTTGCCCTTCGGGCACGGCCTGGCCCTCAGTAACCCAGCCGGTTTCCAGGCCGCTGCCGAATTTCGGCACGCTCACATTGCCCACCAGGCCGGTCAGGGTGCGGATGCCCAGCGAACGCGCCAGCAGGGCCTCACGCAGCGGGCCGATGTACAGGTCAGCACGGTGGTCGGTGCCCACCAGCTCGGGCGCGGTCGCGGTGGTGTTAGCGCGGCGCTCCAGGGCGGCGAACGGCACAAATGCGCCCTCGGCCTTGCGACCGGTGCGGCGCTCGGTTTCCTGGGTGTACTCGCGCTCGGCGCCGTCCAGTTGGCGGCCTTCCATCTGCGTACGCAGCACGCGGATCACGCTGACGCGCTTCTCCAGGTGCTCCGGGGTATCGGTGGCGGAGGGAGCGGCGGTGCGCTTCTCCAGATCGGCAAGGTGTTCATGGCGAGTGATCTGGTCGGCCAGCGAGCGCTCTTCGGTCTTGAAGGTTTCAAACTGGGTGGATTCGTCGGTGGTCAGGTCACGGCCAGCAGCAGAAGCGGTGTCCACCAGCTTTCTCATGCCCTCGACGGCAGCGGTGCGCTTCTCGCGCAGTTCGTGGAGTTTCATCAGGTAAAAGCCCCGTGTATGGATTTTCGAGGCCCCACCATATGGCTATTTTTCTTGTCAAAACAGATGGTTAGATGGCAATGAGCACACGCTCTGTATGGTTCAGTTCAGTGGAGTTTGTGAAGACGGTTGTCCAACAAAAAATCCGACGAACGGCATCTGTTTTGGGATGGCAGATGGCCGGTATAGAATGCCGACCGGCCTATTACCCAAGGAGTCCAAAATGGCACACGAAGTGAACCTGACCCTCCACACGAAGCTCGTGCAGAGAAAGGATGTAGAGGTTGAAGTACGCAAAGACGGCGATTTGCTTGGTGACTTGCTCATCAGCCAGGGAACAGTTGACTGGCGCCCGAAGAACGCTCAGCGCAAATACAAAATGTCGTGGACCAAGTTTTCCGAACTCATGGTCGAGCACGGCAAACGCGAAGAGGGCTGACTTCGACGCTCGGGAGTGGTCCACCGCTCCCTCCTTTGAATCCTCCGTTATCACTAATTCGTTAAGGTGCCCCGGAGCCAGCAAGTAAGCGGCCTCGGGCGGTTTATGCGGGATTTCAAATAAGGCGTAGGTAAGGCGCGAATCCTCTCCTATGGTTGGTCCCGTAATTCCCTGCGGCCCTGGCTGTTCAATGGGTACAGGTGATTTCGCGAACCTCTGCGTAATGGCTCGGTAATGGTGGCCACTGCTCATCCGCACACGTGTGCTCGGCATCCTCGACTGTGGTTGTTTCCTGCACCCCGTTGCGGGCCTTGTGCCGCGCAGGGTGCGAGCGTTTACCCGAATCTGCGCTTCTACCCTCTTTCTACCCTCGGGCGCCGCTACCGATTCGGACCGCCCAAGCCGATTCGGACCAAACGGTCTGTCTCGCCTGTCCATTGTGTCGTTAACGCCACACTGTGGCGGGCTGGCCACGGTGGATGAGGAATCCCACCCACCTCGACGAGGGCTCGACGACCATTCGACCATAGCCTCCAGACGCTGGGCGCTCCCGGCGGGCAAGGGCTCATGCAGCTCACGCCGACCTGCATCAGTTGCACCCCGTGCCGTGAGCTACACCCCGTTCGCCCTGCACCAAGCAATCCAGCGCCAGCTGCTTGGGCACGTTGTCGACGATCAGCTGCAGGTGCCCACCCATCGTGCTGGCCTGGGCCGCGAGCAGTTGCGGTTTCACGAACACCGCACACTTTCGGCAGCAGCCGGCACTTGTCCATGGAAGCCAATCGAACACCAGGAACGTGTAGCCGCCCGCGCGCTTGCAGCCGGCATCTGCCTGCGATCGGCACTGGGCTTGTTCCGTCTTAACTCGGCTCATTTCAAATCCCTGTGGTGGTAATAGTTATAAAGGGGCCTAGTTTTTGAACCTGAAACCCCGCAAAAACCGCCTATAAGGGTTCATTTTTTGAACCGTTATCCATTCCAGAACTGTCTGTCCGCTGGATAAGGGTTCACTTTCTGAACCCTTGCTGTTCAAAATCTGAACCCGGTAAAAATCCAATTCAGGCGCCAAGTGCTCGAATAGGTGCCTGCGTTGGCCCGACCTCCAACTGTCGGCCAGGGCACTCATGGATGCGAAGCCAGGTGAGCGCGTACAGCGCGCATCGAGCTCCTTCTCGGCCCTTCATATTGGTTCTGGTGCGCACGATCAGATTTCGCTCTTGCAGGCCTTGCAGCGAAGCCGCAAGCGTTGCTTTAGCCATGCCGCCGCGCTCCTCCATCATTGAGTGCGTGGCGGCCAGGTCGCCGTTGTTGTTACCGCGGTACTGCGACAGCAACAGCATGAACACGCGCAGCTCCGAGCCGGTCATGGTCGTGAAGTCGGGGTGCTCGCCCAGCAGCCTGGGGATCATGTACGCGCCACGACCTCCCCAATCTGAGTCGCGGCGGGTCTTCCTCTTGGCCATCAGATCCTCGCGGCCGAGCGCGCCTCTTCCACTGCCGCCATTCCGCGCTGGCAGTACCCGAGCATGTCTTGCACCTCCAGCAGGGCGAGCTGCGCCAGGCCGGCTGCTAAGGAGTCGGAAGGGTGCTTGTCCATGATCATCTGGCAGGCGGCGCCGATACTCTCGAGGCCCGTTTCCACGATGGACAGGGTCCCAATGCCGTAGTCGGCGATATCGCAAATCAGGTCGTTGTCATCAGGAGCTTGATCTGTCACGATGGTTTCCTCTCGTTGGTGCCTACCAATGCGATATCGCCGGAGAGGTGTTGGCGCACCGCCTCCTGCAACTGCTCTACTGACTCGGCGTTCCCTTCCCCGCCCTCCGGGGTGGGACGCCGCGTTACCTCAAACAGAATGTCCTCCACCCACGTCTCGACCACTTCCGGCTCGCCCTCGCTGTGGATATGTCGACGCTTCCCGAAAAGCGCGCTGTTTGTCTCGGTGCAGTCATCCAACCACCGGTCATGATCCGCGACGGTTCCCACATATTGCTCATACACCCAGGCCGGTAGCTGGCCCCGCGCCCGCATCTCGTTGAGCATCGTCCACCAGCGGCTGGCGTGCGCCCGCTCGGCGTCGATCAAATCAGCGAGGGCTTGGCGCTGCTCCAGGTTTAGCGCCACAACGGCCTCACCTGGAACGCAATCCGAGGCCTTCATCTGCTGTTCTCCTTTGCCAGTCGGTTGATCCACGCCTCAAGCTCCTTCACCAAGATGAGCCGCCGCTTCCCCGACTTGAATGCCTGTAAATCGCCGTTTGCGATCGCGCTATAAATGGCGCTACGGCTATGGCCGGTGAGTCGTGCAGCCTCCTCAGGGCCTACTGCCATGGGTTGAACGGTTAATGCCTGCTCCATATGTCCTCCGCTTTCTTCGTGTAATGCCATGTATCGACATGTGAGGCCACCATAGCCTCGCCTGCGCTTGCATGTCCACATTTTTTTGACATGTGGTGACATTGCCACACACTAATCGACACGTATCGACACGAATCATGCGACGTGTCATGCTTGAAAGATTCTCGAACCTGGAGATTCACGAATGGCGAAGGCACAGCCGAACAGGACCAAAGCGGAAACGCTCTCCTTGCGAGTAGCGCCCGATCTGAAATTCGGATTGGAGATGCTTTCGAAGCTCGAAGACAGATCGCTCACAACGATCATTGAGCGGGCATTGCGCGATTTATTTATGAATAAATCAATTACGATGCTTGATCTTGGAAGGCCTAGGCTATTTTCCGAAGAGTATCCAGAAGCTAACTTCGGAATGCTACTTGCTTATGCTTGGTCTGTTGACGGTCCAGTTAGGCTATTTCGTTCCGCCATCCTTTTCCCCGGCTCAATCTCGGTTCGAGACATGGCTTTATTGGACTTAATTTTCAGCGAACCATACTTCAAAGGAAAAGACAAAGTAGGATTTAATGCCGGCAGCCCCGATTATGATAAGCTTCTGAGCGATCTATGTCTGATTTTTTGGGAGCAATCCGAAGGTGTTGATCTTGGAAAGATCAGACGAAATTGGACAAACCTCAACGACATAATCGATGCCGCCCTAGCAAGCGGCCACTACCCAGAAAGCTATGCTTGGGATTGATCGATCAGCTCTACGGCGGCTGCCTTCGTGTCTGGGGCAAGATGGGCATAGCGCAAGGTCATGGCTATATCCGAGTGCCCCAACAGTTCGCGCACGGTGTTCAAGGCAACGCCAGCCATCACTAACTTCGACGCGAAGGTATGACGCAAGTCGTGCCAGCGGAAGTTCTCAACCTTGGCCAACTTCAAAACACCATCCCAGCTCTTTTTAACATTATCGAGCCGACCCGCGTCTTTCGCTGGAAATACAAAACCAACGCGCACCAAATCACCGCGCCAAGCCTTCAATACAGCGAGCGCCTCTTTGTTCAGCGGTATATGACGGGTCTGTCCGGACTTTGAAGTTTCGCCCTCGACCGTGAGAAACTTCCCCTGAAAGTTCACATCACGCCAATGCAAATTGAACACTTCGCCACGGCGCATGCCGGTATTCAGTGAAAGCAGCACCAACGGTTTCAGGTGATCGGCAAACTTCTCGGCGCGCAGGTCTGGCAACAACTCCCGCTTGCGAGAAGTGCGCCAGGCGTTCGCGCTATCGCGCTCGGCGCGTATCGTCTCCTCGCGATCATCCAGGGCCTTGCGCAGAGCCTGCTCCTCGATCTGGTCCAGATAGCGGACCCGACCGCGACCGTCGACCTTGAGCCGCTTCACCTTCGCCAGTGGGTGCTCGGGGAGAATGCCCCATTCAACAGCACGGCTCAGCAGGCCTTTCAACCTGGTGACGTTGCGGTTTGCCGTGGCCGGCGAGCGCCCGGCGGCCAACCACCCGGTGCGCACCTGCTCGATTCGCTTCTGCGTAACCTGGTCCATGGGGAGAGCCAGCAGATCGGCAAAGCTGTGGCGGATAGCACGCACGCTGTTGTCGCCATCGCGCTGGTGCGCCAGCGCCCAGGGCTCGAACTGATCGCGCAGAAAGCCGTCCAGGGTCGGCATGGCGTCGGATAGCCGTGCCTGGGTGATCGCCAGGGGCTCACCGTGCTCATGTGCTTCCGCCAGATACTGGGCGGCTTCCCGGCGGGCCTGCTCTAGCGTGATCACGTTAACCCGGCCCAGTGTCGCGGTCTTGTTCCGTCCCCAGCTGACCATGTAGCTCATGTGGCCAGACGGCAGCACCCGGATGCATAAGCCTGGCTGCTGAGTATCGTGTACCCGGTAGACTTTTTCCTTGGGCTCAAGGGTGGCGAGCAATTTACTGGTAAACTTGGCTTTCATGGCACTCCGGTCTGTGACAGCAGGCTGACAGCAGAATGGACTATACCGCCCTGTATATCCATACACAACCATACGACAAAGCCCAATGAATACGGGCCTTCCCCAATAAATACGGGGTCTCTTTTTGCCCTCCGAAGGCAGGGGTCGTGGGTTCGAATCCCGCCGAGTGCGCCATATTGAATCAAGGGCTCAGGTGCAAACCTGGGCCCTTTTTGTTTGGCGGCTGGGCATCGCCTGATAGCAATCGACAGCGCCGAACCACCGGCCGAGCGCCCCGAAGCAGTCAAAGAAAGGCCCCACCAGATCACTGGCGGGGCCTTTTCGTTACGGCCTTACCACGCATCCTGCTCAGCACTTTCCCCGACGTCTTCAGCGCCGTTCTGGGCAAACCACTCCACCGACTGGGCCCGCTGAGCCGTCATGCTCAGCTCGCACCCCATCCCTTCCAGAATGTCCATCGTGCCGCCGGTGAGCGAGTAATACATGCCGCAATCGGCCTCGCGGAATTTCACCCAGAGGGCTTGCGAGGCTTGCAGGCTCTGCTTCTTCTCAGCTGGCAAAACGCTCATTGCCATCCTGTATGCCTGATCGAGTCGGGCATTCTGCCTGGCCAGCTCCTCATGACCACAGTCACTGAGGTTCGAGGTAATACCGCCAGAGCGCGACGTGCACGCGGCGTACTCAGGCGAATAGGGCTCTTGCGCCAGCGCGCAGGATGACAACGTCACAAGGAGCGCGACGCCAGCGTAACGATGCATTGATGGAACTCCATTTTCTGTCGACATGAAATCAGGCCCGAAACCGCGCAAGGCGTCATACCGCTTGCGGTTCTGCGCTGAACTCCAGGCACTCGGACAGCGAGGTGAATTCAGCCCGGCGGCACAGCCATGCGGTGAAGAACGTATAGCCCGCCGAAGTGGCGGCGATCTGAGCCCTGGTTTGCCTGGCCTCACGACGTTGGCGTGCCTCTGCTTGCGCGCGGGATTCGCCCTTGCGCCTGGCTCCGCCGAACAACGAAAGAATCAACAAGCCCATGACCAGGTAAAAGACGGACACGAAGGTCAACTTGGCGATCAAGGTCAGCGTGATGTTCAACGCCCCGTCATTGGTCATGGCCGCCGCGTAGACGGCAAACGCCACAGCGGACAGTATCCCGGTGATCACAGCCACTTGATAAACCTGATGGGGCAGGCCCAGCCAACCACACAGCAGGCCGATGATCAGCCCCGTGACCGGCAACAGGTTGGTGATCGCGGCATCGGTATAGTCGTTGTAGATCGTGGCTTGCCCTTTATGGTGCAGCCAGAGCGCCCAGCAGGACGCGATAACGGCCACGATCAGCGCAAGCTTCCACAGCACACTGAAGACGTCCTGCCAGACGCTGTTTGCCTGCACCGCCGGGCTCACAGGGCTCTGCTGCCCCTGGATCGGTTGGACGGTGGCGGCCGGATAGCTCGGCGCGACCTGCGTGGAAACGGCCGGGCGCTGAGCCAGTGCCGCCTGCTGCGCAGCCTGTGTCCGCAGTTGACGCTCCTGCTCCTGACGGGCGAACGCCGCCTCTTGCTGGCGAGTGCGCTCTGCCTCTTGCGCGCGCAGTTCAGCGATCCGTTGCTCGTGCGCCCGCTCGTAGGCCTTTTTCTTTTCTGCCGAAATGAATGCTTCGAGTGACTGGATACGACCACCGAGCGCCTTGTCCAGGCACTTCTGCGTGGTGCATTGATTGCGAATCGTCAACCACTCGCGCTGGGATTGGCGCAACGCCTCCGGCTGATCCGTCGCCGCCATGGCCTCTTTGTAGGTTCTGGCCAACACGCCATCGACTGTCGAAAGATAGCCGTCGCGGCATATCTGCTTTTCGGCAAAGTTGCTGGCCTTGGTGCAATCGAAACTTGCCGCCATCGAGTGACCCGACAAGGCAGCCAACAGCAACCCCGCAGCAAAACGAACGAACATCCCGAAGATCTCCTATCAAGCCTTAATACGCCGTGCATCCATTCTCGAACGGGGAATGCTCAACCGTGCCGCATAGCAAAATGCCATCACCGGCGATTAAAGCACAGCCTCATCGCGCAGGGGACTGCCCAAGGTGTGCTTTTCTTTCTGGGATTGAACGTGCACGGTAGTGCCATTGTGCCTCTCCCTACAGCCCGGCCATTGGTGTTAGCTTGAGTGTCATCCCGTTCTTACAAAACGGGGCCATCTATCAACGATCCGCGAAGGACTGCGCTGACTCATGACTCTGAAAAAACTCACGACCGCCACCCTACTGCTGGCCAGCCTCGGGCTGTTCGCCAACCAGGCCCAGGCCAACCTCACGCCACAGCAATCGGCCGCGATCCTCAAGACCTACAACGGCAGCGATCCGGCTGATTTCCGTCATTTTCTCGGCAAGCTGGCCGGCAGCGACCTGGCCAAGGCCGATGACCTGAGCGCCACGTTGAAGGTTTTTCTGGCCGACAAGCCCCTGAACGCCGAACAGCAGAATGAGATCAACCGCCTGCTCGGCCTGTACACCCGCATCAAGTACGGCAAGGCAGCCACCGAAACCCTGCGCGAGCTGGTGGCCATTCCGACCTTCCAGGTCGAGGGTGTTCCGCAGCATGAGAACCCACAGTTCCTGAAGATCGCCGACAAGATCAAAGCCCTGGCCGAGGGTTTCGGCCTGCGCTTCCGGAACATCGACAATCGGGTCTATGAAATCTCCCTGGGCGAAAACGACAAGGAAGTCGTCGGTATCCACGCCCACGCCGATGTCGTGCCGGTGAACCCAGACAACTGGAAACTCGACGACGGCACGCGCCTGGATCCGTTCAAGGTCACCCTGGTAGGAGACCGCATGTACGGGCGTGGCACCGAGGACGACAAGAACGGCATCGTCGTGGCGCTGTACGCGCTCAAAGTCGCCAAGGATGAAAAACTGCCGCTGGCCCGCCAGTTCAAGCTGCTGGTGGACACCACCGAAGAAACAACCGGTGACGCCATCCCCTACTACTTCGCCCGCAACCCCGTGCCCAACTACAACCTGGCGCTCGATGGCGGCTACCCGGTGGTGATCGCCGAAAAAGGCTACGGCACCGTCATGGCCAGCTTCCACCGTCGCCCGGCCACCGGCACAGGTGCGGAAGTCACCACGCTCACCGGCGGCCTGGCCACCAACCAGATCCCCACCACCTCGGTAGCGACCCTGCTGGGCGACAACCCCGCCGCCCTGGCCGATGCCCTGAACAAAGCAGGCGCCGAGTACGTCAAGCGCAATGGTGGCGACTTCACCATCGACGCCAAGGTGGCCGGCAAGGAAGTGATCCTCACGGTGACCGGTGTCTCGGCCCACTCTTCGGAGCCTGAATCGGGCGTCAACCCGGTTTCGCGGATGCTCGTCTTCCTCAATGGCCTGGGCAACCAGGTGCCCCTCAAGCAAAACCACATCACCGATGCGGCGCGCTATGCGGCGGACAACTGGGGGCTGGACTACCTGGGCAAACAGCTGGGCGTGAACTTCGAAGACACGTTCATGGGCCCGCTGACCGCCTCGCTGACCTACGTCGGGCTCGACCAGAAAGCCCTCAAGCTCGCGGTGAACCTGCGCATCCCCAAAGGCAAGCCGCTGGCCACCCTCAAGGATGAGCTGGCCGACAAGCTGGGCACCTGGGCACGCGGCAGCCACACCTCGGTGGCCTTCGAGTACAGCCTCGACGAGCCGATGTACCGCAACCCCGAGGGTGAATGGGTCAAGGCCCTGCTCGATGTGGCCAGCCAGAACCTGGGCCTGCCGCACGAGTTCGGCACCTCCGCCGGCGCCACCTCGGTCCACGACCTGCCCAACGGCGTGCAGTTCGGCCTGGCGATGCCCAACGTGAAATACACCGGGCACAACGACAACGAGTTCAAGACCGTGGAGCAGTTCATGCTGGATCTGCAGATCGTCAGCGAGATGATCGCGCGGATCGGACAGATGCCGAAATTGTAAGCCTTTTGGGGCCGCATCGCGGCCCCTTCGCTCACTCTGAGCACGCCCCTGACCGGAAAGTCCCTACCGGCTGTGGCGCCTAAATATCAAAAAGCCATTCGCCTGAATTGACGACGAAATCATTTTGCCATTAGTGTTGCCGGGATTTTCGGTATCAAGACATGGATACCGCATGGATTCGGAACAAAGACTAGGTAGGGTCGTCAAGGATGCGCGGAGTATTGCTACGCAGCGGTAAAAGTGAAGATTTCACCGCTTTGGGAGAGACAGGCCAACCGGTCTACCGTGCCGCGTTGCAGATCCGCGAAGCGATCCGCCGCAAGCACCCCTCCCACCCTGACCTGGTCGAGCACCTGGCCATCCCGCAAACCGATGAGCTGGGCAGCACCATCGATTGGTACAGCGATCGCCCTGGGGATGTCATCCCCTGGAGCAGCGCTACCGAGGAAGAACGCGCCCCAGCCCGCGCGCAATTGGAAATCCTCCAGGCCAGAATCAACGACCTGAGCAATGAGTTGCTGGGCGTGGACGCCCAGGGTCAACCGCTGTCCGGCGCCAAAGCCGGTGCCCAGGGCGATCGCACGGTGTTCGGCAAACTGCTCACGTGCGTGGTCCCCTTCCCTGACGAGAACTTCGTGTACCTGGTCGATGGTCGCCCGGTCCTGACCTTCTGGGGCTTCATTCACGCTGGCGCCGAACGTGGTCGCCAACCTCTGCACTGCCTCTACCCCCGCACCCCCAAGACTGCCGAACCGCTGGTGCCACCGCCGCCGATCGAGCCGCCTCCCCTGGCCCCGGCTGCGCCCGTACCGCCGCTGGCCGTACCACCGGCACGGCCATCCTGGTGGCGCCGCTGGTGGTGGCTGCCGTTGCTGTTGCTGCTGTTGCTCCTGCTGCTGCTCGGCCTGCGTAGCTGCGGCGTTCCAGCGCTGGGCATCCCACCCCTGAACGTCCCTGGGCTGCCACACCTGAACGCTGGTCAACCTCTCGACCCGGTGTACACGACCGCAGGCACGAGCGGGGGCATCGTGCCGTCGAGCGGCGCTGGCGCCGGCGTAGCCGGGGTACCCGTCGCGCCGGGCAGCGCTGACGCAGGCCAAGCGCCAGCGATCATGCCGCCCGCCAGCAATGCCGAAACGCCTGCCGCAGAGGCTCCTGCGTCCGCCCCCGAGGCGAGCCAAGCGGCGCCCAGCGAGCCGGCTGCGAGCAACATCATGGCGCCCGCACCGCCTGGGCTGCCCGAAGAAACGCCGCCAGCCGCTGCCCAACCGAACCTGCTGAGCATTCCGCCGGACGCTGGCAACGGCACAGCGGACTTCCTCAATGGCGACTGGGCCGGGGCCGGTATCCAGGAGGTGGGCACCGGCAAGCCGCTGCGCCTGAAGTACGACTTCCAGAACGGCAAGGGCCAGGCCACGGTCAGCCGCTCCGACGGCGTGCGCTGCGATGCCCCTGTCGAAGCCGCCATGAACGGCGGCCTGCTGTCGATCAACAGTTCAGGCCAGGCCACCTGTGCCGATGGCAGCAGCTATGACCTTCCCCAGGTGAACTGCAAGCCGGGCGCCCAGGGCGTCGCTGACTGCAGCGGCAACTACGGCTCGCAAGCCTTCCCGATGCTGATGAAACAAGCCGGTCAATAACACGGAAAACGCAGAAGATGTTGCCCGAAATCACCCAGTTCGAAGAAACGGTCACGCTGGTCAGCGATACCGGCATTCAATTCATGGATTTCGCCCTGCGTCTCGGCCCGGATGGCGAGCAAGCCGGCAAGTTCGTGCAACTGAACAACGGCATGGTCCCCACGCGGCTGCTGTGGTCCAAGGAGTACAAGGACTTCTACGAGCCCGAGCCAGACAAAGTGGTGCAGGTGGAGTTCGACACCACCGAGGACAACCATTTCCGCGTACCCATGGAAGAAAGCCTGAAGCTGTTCAATGGCACCTGGCTGCCGATCCCGTTCCTGCGCTTCATGCCGCCCTATCGCTTCGACGAAGGCCCCAACAACTGGGCGCGCATGCGCCTGGTCAAGCTGGCCGAGCCCGACGTCGACGGCAACACCCATCGCCTGACCCTGGCCTTCGACAGCCGCATCATGCCGACCATCAACGGCGCGGCCTACCTGGCACCCAACGAAGAAGACGTGCGCGCCGGCGTGGCCTTCAAATTGGCCTGCAGCGCCCGTGAATACGGCTGGTTCCTGACGCACGGCTGGATCCGCGAATGGCTCGCCGAGCTCTATGGCGAGGCCCGCGCCGACTGGACCCGCGAGCGCCTGGACCGTGACCTGCAGGGCAACCGCCACCTGGCCCACTACCTGAACGTGCTGAGCCTGCTGCGCCGACCGACGCCTGCCGAACAGAGCACCGAAAAGCCCAAGGTCGAGATCCCGGAAATCAAGGTGATCGCCAACGAGACCCAAGGCGTGGTCAAGCCGATTCCGGTGGACCTGGTGTTGGATGTGGGCAATTCGCGCACCTGCGGCATCATCATCGAAGATCACGGCCAGTCCGGCTCTGGCATGAAGCACAACTACGTGCTCGAACTGCGCGACCTGAGCGAGCCGGAGAAGGTCTACAACCAGGCCTTCGAGAGCCGTGTCGAGTTCACCCAGGCCTATTTCGGCAAGGACCACTACTCGGTCAAGAGCGGTCGTCACAACGCCTTCCAGTGGGCCACCATCGCCCGGGTCGGTGGCGAAGCCGGCCGTCTGGCCAGCCGCCGTCGCGGCACGGAGGGCTCCACCGGCCTGTCCAGCCCCAAACGCTACCTGTGGGATGAGAAGGCCTACGGCCACGGCTGGCGCTTCAACACCTCCTACGTCAAGACCGACAAGGAGCCGCTGGCCACCGCAGCGCCTTTCGCCCACCTGATCAACGACCTGGGCCAGGCCCTGTACCTGCCGCCCAAGAACGACATGCCGGTGTTCACACCGCGCTATTCGCGCAGCAACCTGATGACCTTCATGCTCGCCGAGGTGGTCACCCAGGCCCTGTCGCAGATCAACAGCCCGGCCCAGCGCTCGCGCCAGGGCCATGCCCGCGTGCCGCGCCAGCTCAACAGCATCACGCTCACCGTGCCGCCAGGCATGCCACAGGCCGAGCGCAGCATTCTCAGCAACCGCCTGTACGAGGCCGTGGGCCTGGTGTGGAAGAGCCTGGGCTGGCACGTCGGCGAGAGCAACCCGTTCAAGGACAAGAGCGTGGTGCCGCGCACGCCATTGCCGAGCATCCGCGTGGAGTGGGACGAAGCCAGCTGCGGCCAGCTGGTGTACCTGTACAACGAGGTCAGCGAGAACTTCGCCGGACATCCCGAAGAGTTCTTCGCAGCCTTGGCCCGCCCGGACAAACAGGAAGCCGAGCAGATCACCCTGGCGACCATCGACATCGGCGGTGGCACCACGGACCTTGTGATCACCGACTATCGCCTGGACCGCGGCAACAACGGTGGCACCGGCGCCAACGTGCACATCATCCCTAGCCAGCGCTTTCGCGACGGTTTCAAGGTCGCCGGCGACGACATCCTGCTGGACGTCATCCAGGAGTTCATCCTGCCGTCGTTCCGCAAGGCCTTGCACAACGCCGGGGTACAAGCCCCTGACGAGCTGATGTCGCGCCTGTGCGGCAACGGCGATGCCACTGCCCAGGAACGCATCCTGCGCCAGCAGCTCAACCTGCAAGTGTTCGTACCCCTGGGCCTGGCCCTGCTCAAGGCCTACGAACACTACGACCCGGCGCAGCCGCAGGCGACGATCGAGCAGACCTGGCAACAGGTGCTGGGAAGCGACGCGGTCAACGACAGCGTGGTGGAGTTCGTCAATGCCGCGGTGCGCCGCGAAGTGGGTCGCGAAGGCACACTTGACCTGCTGGGCACGCCCCTCACCTTCGACCTGGAACAGGTGCACGCGGCCTTCATCGGCGGCCAGATCAATATCACCCGAGTCCTGGTCGAGCTGTGTGAAGTGGTTGCCCACTACCCGTGCGACATGCTGCTGCTCACCGGCCGGCCGTCGCGCTTGCCAGGCATCCAGGCGTTCATCCGTCGGTGCCTGCCACTGCCACCGGGGCGCATCCTGCCGCTGCAGAACTACCGCACCGGCGGCTGGTACCCGTTCCACCGCAACGGCCTGATCGACGACCCGAAGAGCACCGCCTCGGTGGGCGCGATGATCTGCCTGCTGTGCTCCAAGCACAGCGTGCCGAACTTCTATTTCCGCACCGCCGAGCTCAAGCCTTACTCGATCATCAAGCACTTCGGCCAGATCGATAACGCCAACACCATCAAGCACGGCGATGTGCTGTATCACGACCTCAAGTCGGCCAAAGGGCGCATCGAGCTGCCCATCGTCGGCGAAGGCGAACAGCGCGGCACGCCCTGGCTGGAAATGCGCGGCGACATGCACTTGGGCTATCGCCAGCTGGCCGCCGAGCGCTGGTCAGCCTCGCCGCTCTACACCCTGCGCTTCACCCCGCGCGGCAGCGCTGCTTTCTCGCGCGCGCTGGGCAAGGGCGGCGAAGCCCCGGTGCTGCGCATCCGCCTGGCCGTCGAGGAGCCTTCGGACCTGCTGCTCGAGCAGGGTCTGGTCAGCGACAAGCTGGTGATCTGCGACTTGCAATCGAACATCCAGGATGCCGACTTCGATTACGACCGGGATCTGGAGCTCTCACTCAACACCATGCCAACCACGAGCTTGAGTGACAGCGACTATTGGCTCGACAGCGGGAATGTCAAAGGAAAATGAGCGACCTTACGCCAAAGCAACAGCAGTTGATGAATGCCTGGGGCGCCATTCACAAGGGCGCCGGCGAGGCACTGGATTGGATCGAGCAGGTGCGCGGCAACGCCGCCAGCGTCGAGGCCGAGGCCGATGGCCTGAGCTTGCGCCTGCGCCGTGCGCGCAACCGAGCCAAGAGCCTGCAATACGCCGCGTCCACGCCCATGGGCGTCGGCTTCTTCGGCGGCTCCCAGGCGGGCAAGTCTTACCTGATCTCGTCCCTGGCCGCCGCCACCGATGGCAAACTGCTGAGCGATTTCGGCCCGCACACCCTCGATTTCATCCGCCATGTGAACCCGCCTGGCCTGGGCAAGGAGGCCACGGGGGTGATCACCCGCTTCAGCCGCCGCGCCAAACCCAGCCCAGACCCGAACTATCCGGTGGAGCTGAAGCTGTTCTGCGAAGTCGAGTTGGCGATGATGCTGAGCAACAGCTGGTTCGAGGACTTCGACCAGGAGCGGCTCAACAACGAAATCACCGACAAGACCATCGAGGCAGTGCTTCGTGAGTTCGAAGGCCAGACCGTCGATAACCGCCACCCTGGCGTGGATGGCGACGACGTGGTCCGGCTCTGGGATTACCTGGCAAAGAACTACGAAAAATCCGTGCGCTGCCTGGAAGGCACCTACTGGCCGCGCGCGATCGAGCTGGCACCGCACCTGTCGATCCCACAGCGCGCTCGCCTGTTCTCGATCCTCTGGGGCGGGCAGAAGCCGCTCACCGATTTGTACATCCTGCTCGCCGGCGCCCTGCAGAAACTCGGGTTCCCGGAAAAAGTCTTCGCCCCACTGGGCGTCCTGGCGGAGGAAAAGGACGGTGACTACGTGCGCACCGTCAACCTCATGTCGGTGGACATGCTCAAGCGTCTGGACACCCGCCTCGACCAGCCGGTGAGTGTGCTGCCGGAATGTGCCGGGACGCTGCGCGGCGCTGTTGGCGTGACCATCGCCCAACTCACCGCCCTGACCGTCGAAATGACCTTCCGCCTGGTCCATCAGCCCAGTAACGCCGTGCTCGAGCAGGTGGACCTGATCGACTTCCCCGGCTACCGGACCCGCTATCAGCTGCTCGACATCAACGAGCTGGCGGGCGTGGAGCCTGCCGACGAGGTCAACCCGATCTGGAGCATGCTGCTGCGCGGCAAGGTCGCCTACCTGTTCGAGCGCTACAGCGAGGCCCAGGAAATGCACGGGCTGGTCCTGTGCACCAACGCCAACAAACAGGTCGATGTGGTCACCATCGCTCCGGTACTGACCCGCTGGATCCACAACACCCAGGGCGCGACCCCGGCAGCGCGGAAGAACCGCGCGCCGGGCCTGATCTGGGCCTTGACCATGATGGACATGTGGATCGACAGCACCCTCAGCCAGGATGACGGCGGCCTGGCCACCGTCTGCGAGAACATGTTCTTCCAGGCGATGCTGGAGCGCTTCGGCAACCTGGAATGGATGAAGGAATGGTCCGGTACGCCGTTCAACAACACCTACCTGGTGCGCAAACCGCGCCTGGAGTCGTCCTTCCTCGTGCGTAACGACAGCAGCGAGGAACTGGAGCTGGCGCCCCGGCACGCCGATCACATGCGGCGTCTGCAAGGCAAGTTCGAACTCTGCCCTACCGCCATCCGCCACCTGAGCGAACCCAAGGCGGCCTGGGAAGCGATGCTGGCGTTCAACGATGGCGGCATCACCCGCTTCTGCGCCAGCCTGAAAGCCTTCGAGAACGTCGACTTCAAGCTCTCGCGCATCGAGGAACAGCTTCAGGAATGCCGCACCGACCTGCTCGAACATGGCCTCTACACCTGGCGCGAGGAAGACTTCGAGTCGCTGTTGGAGCGCAAGCGGGAAAAGGTCAAATACCTGCTCAGAACCCTGGGCGCCGACCCTGACGTCATCAGCGAGCTGATCCACACCCTGCAACTGCCGACCGAGCAGTTGCGCGAGCTGTACCTGGGCGGTGTCTATGACATCGACGGCGACGACGAAGCGCCTGGCGAAGCCGAGTCGGCGTTCAAGGCGCCAGCCAACAAGGCCCCGGCGATCGACTTTGGCAACCTGTTCGACAACACCCCGACACCGTCCGCGGCGTCGGCCGCCAAGCCCGTGGCCAAGCGCCTGACCTCCGAGCAGCGCTTCGCTCGGGCCGCGCTGAAAGCGTGGATCAAGCACATGCGCGACCTCGGCACCCAGCCGCAGCGCCTGCTCAGCCTGCGCATGAGCCGTGAACTGATGGACGCCCTGACCGAGGAACTGGTCAGCGCGGTACGCCGCCCGGCCCTGCTTGAGCAGTTGGACGAAGCAGTGACCCGGCGCATCCTCGGCGGCGCCCGTCGCGACCAGTTGGTGCAGCGCCAGGTCATGGCGGTGCAACTGGTGATGCGTGACTTCCTGTCCTGGTTCGGCCTGCTGACCAAGCCGGTCGACCAGCGCCCGCCTCGCCTGGCGGGCAACAAAGGCCCGCTGTTCGACTTCTATCAAAAGGTCGCTGTCGGCGAGCTGCCGATCCTGCCGGAAAAACCGTCGCACCAAGAGCAGCACTTCCAGGTGGACTGGCTGTCGGGCCTGGCCTGGCTGACCCAGGAAAACGCCAAGAGCGGCGCCGATCCGGAAATCACCACCGAGCAGCGACGCCAGCTGGCTGTGCTGCTGAACACCTTCGAAGCGAGTTGATTGCAATGGGTATCAGAGTTGATGTGCTGCCGCTGGACGTGAACACGCCGGGCCACGGCATGCTGCGGATCGCCGGCTGGGAGGGCTCCAGCGAGGGCCTGCAATGCTCCCTGCAAAGCAACCAGACCCAGGACTTCCTGCATGAAGGCGGGCGCTGGAGCAATGTCGCCCACTGGTTCCGTCTGGAGGGCATGACGGCCGTCGAAGGCGGCAGCGCGATCGAGACCCGTATCGGCCCCAACCTGGTCAACCCGCTGCTACAGGCCAGCGGCACGTCGGCGTTCCGCATCGAGGTGAGCAACCCCGCCACCGGCGAAAGCGCCATGCACATGGTCCGCCTGAGCCCGACGCTGGTCGCCTCGGCGGACCTCGGCCCAGCGATGCCCGCAGCGCCGGAGCCAGAAGCCGCCATGCCTGTCGCGCCGCCCGCCCCTGAACCGGTCGTGGCCCCGGAACCCGAGCCCGTCGTCTCAGCTGTCATTGAACCGCAGGTCCAGCCTGAGCCCGTCGCAGCCGTGCCACCCGCGCCATCGGCTCCACCCGCGCCGGCCAAATCGGGAAACCGCTGGCTGCTGCCGCTGATCCTGTTGCTCCTGATCGCCGCGGCGGCCGTCGCGGCCTGGTGGTGGTTCACCCAGCGCCCTCAACCAGCCCCCGTCGAGCCGCCTGCGGCCGAGCAACCGGCGGCACCGGTTGCGCAGCCGGCCAGCGCCGCTGCCGCCCCCTGCACCCTGGAAAGCATGCAGGGCCAGGCCGAGCTGGCCTTCGTGCAGAGCTGCATCCAGCAGGCGCCGGACAGCGCCAAGCTGCTTGAGGTGATCAACACCGCCAAGGCCAACAATCACTGCGGCGTGGCCCAGCGCCTGTATGCCAACCGCGCCCAAGGCGGTGACGTGCAGATCGCCATGGCCTATGCCCATGAGTACGACCCCAAGTACCACCAGGCCAGCGAGTGCTTCAAGGCACCGGACAACGCCACCGCCGCCTACTGGTACGAAACCATCCTCGGTTTCGATGAGAACAACGCCGAAGCCAAGGCGCGCTTCGAGGAGCTCAAGCCATGAGCCTGCGCGGCCTCGGCGCCGCACTGCTGGCCCTGAGCCTGAGCCCAGCCCTGCAGGCGGCGGACAAACCGCTGCTGCAGGAGGGCAAGAAGACCCTGTTCCAGCGCGTGCTGACCACGCCGGGCTGCAAGCTCAGCGACGCCGCCGGCGCGGCGCCCGGGGCCGCGCAGCCGGCCTTCAGCCGCTTCTACGTCTACGAGCGCGCCCAGGCCGACGGCCATGAATGGCTGCGGGTCGGTCCCGACACCCAAGGCAAGAGCATCGGCTGGCTGCCAGGCGACTGCACTGTCGCCTGGAAGATGCAGTTGACCCTGGCCTTCACCAACCCGGCCAACCGCGACCGTCTGCTGTTCTTCAAGGAGCGCAACCAGCTCGAAGGCATCCTCGACGCCCCGGACCCGGTCAGCCAGGTCGCCCCGATACGCGCCAAGCTCAAGCACAACACCGAAGCCCCCGGCGTGCTGGCTCAGGAGCCAGAGTTCTTCGTCGACATGCAGAAGAACTTCTACCTGCTGCCCGTGCTCAGTGGCGAAGAGGTGATGACCGAGGAAGGTTTCCGTACCCGCATCCTCAACGTGGCCTCGGTGAGCAAGGCTCAAGGCCAGGGCACGCAGGCCCCAAGTGCCGCTGCGGCCAGCCCGGCGACCAAGACCCAGCTCAAGGCCTTCAGCGCGGCGGTGGTGTTCGTCATCGACTCGACCATCTCCATGGACCCGTACATCGACCGCACCCGCGAGGCGATCAAACGTGTCTACGCGCAGATCGAAAAGGAAAACCTCGGTCAGCAGGTCAAGTTCGGCCTGGTCGCCTACCGCTCCAGCACCAAGGCGGTGCCAGGCCTTGAGTACGTCAGCAAGATGTACGCCGACCCCAACACCGTGAAGGATGGCGCCGACTTCCTGTCCAAGGTCGCCGACCTCAAGCAGGCGAAGGTCTCCAGCAGCGCCTTCGACGAAGACGCCTATGCCGGTGTCATGCATGCCGTGGACAAAGTCGACTGGAGCCAGTTCGGTGCCCGCTACGTGGTGCTGATCACCGACGCCGGCGCCATCGATGGCGGCGACAAGCTGTCGAGCACCGGCCTGGGAGCCGAGCAGGTGAAGATCGAGGCGAGCAACCCCGGCGTCGCGCTCTACACCCTGCACCTGAAGACCCCGAGCGGCGCCAAGAACCACAGTGCCGCCGAAGCCCAGTACCGCACCCTGTCGAACTACCCCGGCACCAACACCTCGTTGTACTACCCGGTCAATGCCGGCGACGTGGAAGCCTTCGGCCGCAAGGTCGACAGCCTGGCCGCGGCCATCACCCAGCAGGTCAAATCGGCCTACCTGGGCGAGGATGCCATCGGCAGCGCGACCAACGCCAAGGCCGACCCGGCCGACAAGAAGATGCTCGAAGACGCCGCGCTGATCGGCCACGCCATGCAGCTGGCCTACCTGGGCAAGACCACCGGGACCCAGGCACCGCCCGTGTTCGAGGCCTGGATCAGCGACCGCGACCTGATCAAGCAGAACGTGCCGACCACCGACGTGCGGGTGCTGCTGACCAAGGCACAACTCAGTGACCTGAGCGATGTGCTCAAGCAGATCCTGGACGCTGCCAACGAAGGCATGATTTCGCCCAGCGACATGTTCGCCCGGCTGCGCTCGGTGGCCGCGACCATGGGCGCCGACCCGAACCAGCTCAAGCAAGGCTCGACCACCCGCGTGGCCGACCTGGGCGTACTCGGCGAGTACCTGCAGGACCTGCCCTACCAGAGCGAAGTGCTCAACCTGGACGAAGAAACCTGGAAAGGCTGGGACGGCCTGGCCCAGGAAAAATTCATCCGCAACCTGAGCACCAAGCTGCGCCACTACCAGCGCTACAACGCCGACGTGGACCGTTGGGTGGCCCTGGCGCCAGGCGCCGACAGCCGCGACAACGTCTACCCGGTACCACTGGAAATGATGCCCTGACCTCCCATGCTCGACATCAAGGGACTGAGCGTGGTCCGTGGCGACGGACCACAAGCGCACCGGGTGCGCCTGGACGAACTGCATCTGCGCCCCGGCGAAGTGCGCGCGATCACCGGCGAGAGCGGCTGCGGCAAGAGCACCCTGCTCGAAGCCATCGGCCTGCTGCTCAAGCCTGAGCGACTGGCGCACTACCAGCTGGGACCACAACGCCAGGACGTCGCCCGGCTGCTGGCCGAAGGCCGGGAGCCGGCGCTGGCCGCGCTGCGTTCACGGGCGCTGGGGTTCGTCCTGCAGAACGGCGGACTGCTGCCGTTTCTGAGCGTGCGCGAGAACATCCTCCTGCCCCGCCGCCTGCTGGGCCTTACTGCCCACAGCGCTGCGGTGGACAAAGCCATCGCCGCCCTGCGCCTTGAACCCTTGCTGGGCAAACTGCCCCAGGCCTTGTCCATCGGCGAGCGCCAACGGGTGGCCTGTGTCCGAGCGATTGCCCATGAGCCGCGCGTATTGCTGGCCGACGAACCCACCGCGGCGCTCGATCCGCACAACGCCCAGCGCCTGTTCGAGCTGCTGCTGAACCTGGTGGCCGAGCTGGGTATCGCCGCCTTGGTGGTGTCCCACGACTGGGCACTGGTCGAGCGCTTCGGCCTGCAACGCCTGGGCGCGATCAATGGCGAAGGGGAGACGCGCTTTGAACCCATGGCATAAGCGCCTTGGCCTGCTGGTGCGCCTGACCCTGGCCGACCTCTGGCACGACCGCAACGTCTCATTGTGCATGGCCGCCTCGCTGGTGGCGGTGATCGCCCCGCTGCTGCTGCTGTTCGGCCTCAAACACGGGGTGGTCAGCCAGTTGCAGGACGAGTTGCTGCGCGACCCGCGCAACCTCGAAGTGAAGATGCTCAGCAGCGGTCACTACGACCAGGCCTGGCTCGCGCGCCTGCAGCAGCGCCACGACGTAGGCTTCGCCATCGGCCAGACCCGCTCGCTCAACACTCAGGCCGACCTGCTCGGCGAACATGGCCGCTTCGCCGACAACGTCGAGGTCATCCCTACCGCTGCTGGCGACCCGCTGCTGGCCACCGCCCTGAGCGCCTTGCAGGGCGATCAGGTAATCCTCAGCGAGCGCGCCGCGCAACGCCTGGACGCCAAGGTCGGCGGCACGGTCCGCCTGCGCGTGGCCCGGCGCCTGGATGAGGTCAACGAACGCGGCGAACGCACCCTGCAGGTGCAGGCCATCGTCGACAACGTGCGCTTCGCCCGCCCGGCGGCATTCGTCAGCCCGCAGATCCTGCTGGAGCTGGAGCACTACCGCGATGGCTACCAGGTGGCGACGCTGGGGGCCATGACCGGGCAAGCGCTGGAGGGCGTCAAGGTCGGTTACGCCCGCGCCCGGGTCTATGCCAGGGACATCGACAGTGTCGCCCCGCTGGAGCGCTGGCTGAACGAGCAACGCATCGAAACCGCCAGCCGTCTGGCAGAGATCGAAAGCGTGCGGGCCATCAACCATGTGCTGGGGCTGATTTTCGGCGTCATCGCTGGCGCGGCGCTGGTCGGCTGCATCGCCTCGCTGGTCGGCGCCTTCCTGGCCAACATCGACCGCAAGCGCCGCCACCTGGCGGTGCTGCGGCTGCTGGGCTTCGGCAGCACCGCCGTGGCCGGTTATGTCGTGCTGCAAGCGCTGGTGCTGAGCCTGGTCGGCTACCTGGGCGGGCTGGGCTGCTACTACTTGGGCAGCCTGCTGTTCGACCAGTTGCTGCGCACCAGCCAGGCCACTGGCGCCTTCATTTGTCACATCACTGTCTGGCACGGCCTGGTGGCCTTGCTGCTCGCCTTCCTGGTCGCCGGCCTGGTCGCCTTGATCGGCGCCCTGCGGGCGATACGGATTCAACCTGCGGAGAGTCTGCGTGAACTCTAAAGCCTGCCGCCTGCTCCTGGCGCCACTGGGTCTCGGCTTCCTGCTGCAAGCGTCTGCGGCAACCTGGGACGAGAAGTTCTACAACCCCATGGCCGAGGCCGACGACGTGGTCCTGCCCATGCCCTGCGACGGCGCCATGGTGTTTCGCAAGGTGCTGATCCCAGTGGCCGGGCCGCTGGACGACTACCCGATCAACATCGGTCAGGACAGCGCCGAATGGGGTTACGTGGAACAGACCCGCCCTGCGTTCATCGCCGGCAGCTTCACCAGTGCCAAGGGCGAGAAGTCGCGCTACTACCTGCTGGCCAAGTACGAGATGACCCAGCTGCAGTACCGCGCCCTGATGGACGAAACCTGCCCGACGCCTTCGAACAAGCAGCGCCTGCCGATCGTTTCGGTCAGTTGGCTCGATGCCCTGCAGGCCGCCGACAAGTACAACCGCTGGCTGCGAGCCAATGCCGCCGACAAGCTGCCCCGCGAAGATGGCGCGCTGGGCTTCCTGCGCCTGCCCACCGAGGTCGAGTGGGAGTTCGCCGCCCGTGGTGGGTTGCAGGTCAGCACGGCCGAGTTTCGCGACAATCGCTACCCCATGGCCGAAGGCCTGAACGCCTACGAATGGTTCGCCGGCGCGCAATCGGCCAACGGCCAACTGCAACTGAGCGGCCTGCTCAAACCCAACCCCCTGGGCCTGCACGACATGCTTGGCAACGCCAGCGAGATGATGTTCGAGCCCTTCCGCCTGAACAAGCTCGACCGCCAGCACGGCCAGGCCGGTGGTTTCGTGGTCCGCGGCGGCAACTACCTGACCAGTGAGGGTGAACTGCGCACCGCCCTGCGCCAGGAAGAGCCTTACTACAACGCCGAAGGCCCAGTGGCCAAGAAGACCAACGGCCTGCGCCTGGCCCTGGTCTCGCCCACCCTGACCTCGCGTGACCGGGTCAAGAACATCGAAAAGAGCTGGGCTTCCCTGGGTAACGACCAGCCGGCGCCCCAGAGCAAGGACAAAGGCACGGTCAAGGCCCTCGAGGAGTTGGCCTCCGGCGTCGAGGACCAGGCGCTCAAGAACCAGCTCAAAAGCGTCGAGAACCAGCTGCGCGCCAGCAACCAGCAACAGCAGGAAGCCCGCGACCAGGCGATCCGCGCCAGCCTCAACCTGGGCGCCTTCCTCTGCACCAAGATGCTCGACGATGGCCAGTACCTGGACTTCCTGCAGAAGAACTACGCCAGCAACTGCAAGACCGGCGAGGAAGACCCCACCTGCGGCATGCGCAAGACCAAGCTCGACGAACAGAGCGCGCGCCTGCACAAGCTCAGCCGCTACTACGCCAGCTCGCTGGTCGAGTCCGGCTCGCTGTATGGCCAGGACCTGCTGCAGGCGCAGGTCCCGGTGCTCGAAGGGGTGCTGACGGCCAACAAGAACCTCAAGGAGCTGACCCCCTACCTGCGTACCCATTGGGCCAACCAGCAGTCGTTCCTCAAGACCCAGAAAATCGACACCACGGCATGGCTCGACAGCTGCAAAGCCGTGGCGCACTGACAACAACACCGCAAGGAATCGAAACCGTGAAGCACAGCAAACCTGGAAGAATCAGCCAGTGGATCAGCCTGGTGATGGCCGCCACCCTTGTCCTGACCGGTTGCGCCAGCACCGGCAGCTCCATGCTCGGCGGTAATGGCGGCACCACCGACCCACGCCTGACCGCAGGCAACGACGCCAAGTTCTTCAGCACCTCCGGCTACCAGGCCTGCGCCGTGGCTGCCGGTGCCGGTGTGCTGGCCTGCGCCCTGTCCAACTCCGGCAACAAGGCCGCTTGCGCCGTGGTCGCTGGCCTTGCCGCGTGCGGCGTGGCCATGGGCGCCAACTACTACCTGGACCAACGCCGCAGCCAGTACGCCGACACCACCCAGCGCCTGAACGTCATGACCACCGACGTGCAGAACAAGACCGCCCAGGTCGCCGAGCGCACCAACACCCTGCAACGGGTCATCGCCGATGACAAAGAACAGATCGCGGCCATCCAGAAGGACATCCAGAGCAAGACCGTCAACAAGGCCAAGGCCCAGCAGGACATCGCCAACATCGACCAGAACATCACCCGGATGCGCAAGGACGTGACCAACATGAAGGCGACCGTCAGCGAGTTCGAAAAAGTGGCCCAGCTCGAACGCCAGAGCGGCGCCAACCCTGAGGAAGTGCAGAAGGTCGAGGCGGAGATCGCCAAGATGAACGCCAAGGTCGCCTCGCTGCAACAGGAGGTCGATGGCCTCTACAACCAGCGTTCGGCCATCACCCTGGGTTGAGGATCGGCACATGTTCGTACGTCACTGCCTGTGCCTGCTGCTGCTCGCCGGCCTGACCGGCTGCGCCACCACCGCCTCCCAATGCAAGGCCTCCGACAGCAGCGCCAGCCTGATCGGCAAGCTCAACTGCGACTACGGTGGCGGCTACGCCGACGAGGTGCGCAGCAGCGAGCAGGACCTGCGCGCGGCCCAGGAGCAGAACCGCCAGTTCAACCAAGTGTATGACGAGCTCAGCGCCCTCCAGGCGTCCACTCGCCAGGACCTGCAAACCCAACGCCGCCAGCAGGCAAGCCTTGAGCAGTCGCTCAACGGCCTGCTCGCCACGCTCAAGAAGCGCCACGCCAACAAGGCCGACGTGCAACAACAGATCGCCGGGCTCGAGCAACGCCTCAAGGCCAGCCAGGTGGCGCCTGCGAGCAATGCCAGCAGTGCCCAGGTCGAAGCCCGCAAGCAGGAGCTCAAGGCGCTGCAGCAGCAGGTCAGCCGCCTGCAACTGAGCCTGGGTTACGAGTAAGTCCCTCTCCGGCAGCTTCGGCTGCCGGCTCTTTTTTCAGGATACCGACATGCAGCGGGTCACCCGTGACACCAGCCCGGCCCAGGATGACCCGAAGCCGTTGGAACAGGCCATGGCGATCATCGTCAGGCATTTCCCCCCGAGCATCGCACACCTGTTCGCGACACCGCGTACCGGCCAGGACGGCGTGCGTGAGTGGTGGTCGGAGCTCGAAGGGCAGCCGCGCCGCTTCCATGAGCTCGGTGCCGAGCAGCAAAGCGCCTTGCTGGCGCTGTACGAACAGCGCCAGGACGCCGTGCGCCAGTTGATCGGCGAACTGCAGGGGCGCGGCCAGCAGGAAGAGGCCAAGGTTCTGCAACGCCTGATCGGCCCCCCGAACCTGGACAACCTCTACAGCGTCAATGGCTACCCGCTGGTGGTCCGTTGGGGCCAGCCGGTTCCCCCTCCCGCCGCTGCGCCCGTCCCCCCGCCGCCGCCACCGACGCCAGTGCCGGTGCGCCGCCGCTGGATCTGGCTGCCGTGGTTCCTGCTGCCGCTGCTCGGCCTGCTGCTCCTGGCCTTGGCCCTGTGGTTCGGCTGGCCCTACCTGCAACGCTGGCTGGACACCCGACCCACGCAACCCTATGCCTGTGTCAAGGACGCCCAAGTGCAGCCGCCGGAATTCGCCGTGGTACTCGATACCTCAGGCTCGATGCGCCTGAGCGTCGAAGCCACCGCCGAAGACGAACAGTGGTTCTTCCAGTACATCAACGATCAGGCCACCGACCCGCAGCGCTTGGCGCAGATCACCCGCGCGCCGGTGCGCATGGACGTCGCCAAGACCAGCCTGACGCACCTGATCGAAGACCTGCATCCGGCCATCGACATGCGCGTGGTGACCTTCGATGGCTGTCGCGCGCCCCTGGACCATGGTGTGTTCACTCCTGCCCAGCGTCCGGCGCTGATCCAGGGCATCCAAGCCCTGGAGCCCAACGATGGCACCGCACTCAGCGCCAGCCTCGATGTGGCGGCCCGGGCCATGGACGGACGCACCCGTGACGGCATGATCGTGATGTTCGTCGATGGCCCGGACGGCTGCGGGCAGAACGCCTGCGCGGTGGCCGAGCGGATCGCCCGCGAGCAACCCCGGCTGCGAGTCAACCTGATCAACATCAGCAACAACAGCCAAGCCAACTGCATCGCCGAGAGCACCGGCGGCCGGGTCTATTCCGCCGACAATGCCTCGCAGATGGCGGCCGCGCTCAAGCAGGCCAGCCAGGAAGTCTCCAGCTCGGCCAATTGTGATTAGGACGCGCCATGCAACGGGTACTACGCGACACCCACGCCAGCCAAAGCGCCGCCACCGCCCTGGAACAGACGGTGGCGCTGATTCGCCAACACTTTCCGCCGAGCATCGCGCACCTGTACGCCATTCCCAGGCAAGGCCGCGATGGCGTACTGGAGTGGTGGTCGGAACTTGCCGGACAGCCCCATCTGTTCGCCACCCTCGACCGCGACCGGCAAGCGGCGCTGCTCGAACGCTACGATCAACGGCAGGCCGCCGTCGAGCAACTGGCCCAGGAGCTTGAGCGACGCGGCCAGGCCAGCGCATCGACGGCGCTGCGCACGCTGATCGGCCCACCTGACCTGAACAATCTGTACAGCATCAACGACGAGCCGCTGGTAATTCGCTGGGGGCAACTGCCGCCTGTGGCCTCGCCACCACCGCCTGTGCCACTCCCCATACCCGAGCCACCGCTGGCCAGGCCCACCCCGGCGCCGGTGGCCACGGCGGTCGCCGTGGAGCGCAGGCGCCTGCGGCTATGGCCCTGGCTGCTGCTCGGTCTGCTGCTGGCCCTGCTCTATGGCCTCTACCTCAGTTGGCCGGCGCTCTATCAGCGCTGGCAGGACTACCGCCAGGCGACGCAGACCTGCACGCCGGGCAGTACCTTCGAGCCGTCCGAGTTCGCCGTGGTGTTGGACACCTCAGGCTCCATGGACACCCGCATCCGCGTCAAACGCGAAGATGACCCGTGGTACATGACCCTGCTGGCGAAGATCCCGATCGTCGAAGAACTGCTGCCTAGCAGCGGGCCCAAGCGCGTCACCCGCATGGATGTAGCGAAAACCTCGCTGACCTCGGTGATCGAGAACCTGGACGATGGGGTGGCCATGCGTCTGGTGACCTTCGAGGGTTGTGGCCGACCGCTTGACCATGGCGTATTCGACCAGCGCCAACGCGCAGGACTGCTCGATAAGGTCGCGGCCCTCAAGGCCCGGGGCGGCACCGCACTAGGTGACAGCCTGGGCGCTGCGGCCTTGACGATGAACGGCCGTGACCGGGATGGCGTGATCGTCATGTTCGTGGACGGTCGCGACAGTTGCGGCACCAGCGTGTGCGAGGTGTCCGAACAGATCGCCCAACGCCAACCGCGCCTGCGTATCAATGTGGTCAATATCAGTGCCGCCACAGGCTCCAACTGCGCGGCCAGCAACACCGGCGGGCGCGTCTACACCGCCAATGACGCCGCGGCGGTGGCCGAGGCGCTCAAACAGGCCAGCCAGGAGGTGAGCGCGGGAGGCTGTTCCTGACACCCATGACGTTTTTCAATCGGCTCGATGCCGCTTCCTGCATTGCCGTGCAGGCTGGCGTGCCGGATGCTTTATTTACACCGACACATCGGTTTTTCCACCCAGCAGAGGCCTGTATGAAGAACGTCGAACAACTGCTCAAGACCAAGTCCCAACATCAGACCGTCTACACCATCGGCCCTGACGACTCGGTGCTCGACGCCCTGAAGCTGCTGGCTGAAAAGAACATCGGCGCCCTGCCAGTGGTCGAGGACAACCAGGTGGTGGGCATCGTCAGCGAGCGCGACTACGCCCGCAAGCTGGTGCTCAAGGGGCGCTCTTCGGCGGCAACGCCGGTACGCGAGATCATGAGTGCGCCGGTCGTCACGGTCGAGCCCAAGCAGAACCTTGAGTACTGCATGAACCTGATGACCAACCGACACCTGCGCCACCTGCCGGTGGTCAGCGACGGCGAGCTGCTCGGCCTGCTGTCGATCGGCGACCTGGTCAAGGAAACCATTGCCGAACAGGCCAACCTGATCGCGCAGCTGGAACAGTACATCCGCGGCGATTGATGTTTGGGGCTGCTTTGCAGCCCCTCGCAGGCTTCGCCCAGGATTGCGCCGCTCAAGACTTGCGCACTCCCTGTGGGAGCGGGTTCACCCGCGAATAGGCCACGCAGCGGCCCCATGCACCTAGTGGTAAGCGCGCTCCAGTTCGTCCAACTGGTGGTCGAAGCTGCGCAGGCGCGCTGACCAGGTATACACCAGCACCTCGAGGTCGCGATTGAGCACCGCGGTGTTGCCGCCATCGCGGCCCTGGGGGTCGCACAGGTCCAGCTGATAGCGCTCGCGCGCCATGGCCGTGGCCACGCTGGAAAGGTCGCGGGCATTGGCCAGCCAGCGGTGCTGGTGGTCACGGATCTCGCGGTCCAGCTCCCGGCACTGACGCTTGAGCGCGTCCAGGCTCTGCTCCAGTGGCGTGCCCTTGAGCTCACCCATGACCTCCTCGAAGGTCCGCCCGGAATGCCAGTAGCTTCCCCAGAAATAGCGATCGAATACCGTCTCTACCCGTCGCAGGGCGACCTTGGTGTTCCAGATGGTCACCAGCGTATGGCCCTGGATCACCTCGCGCTTGTTCAGGCGCAACTGCTGCCAGGCGATCCAGGCCAGCGCGCAGAGCGCCACCGCCGCCGTGATGGCGGCGGCGGCATACATGAACTGCAGCGCATGGTCCATGGAGTGGACATGGCGGATGCCGTAGAAATAACCGGCCGTCAGCGTGCCCAGGATCGTCACGGAGCACCAGAAACCTGATGCGTAGGGATCTTTCATCGCGCTATCCCCTGTTGTTTTACCTGAGCATAGCAACGGCCAATTCACCCATCAGGTGCCACTCGGCGCTTTATTTGCGGGGGCGACGCAAGGCCTCGTTGAGTTGATCGAACGGCACGGCCCAATCGGCGTCCTCTATCACGCTCTCCTTGAGAAAGGCCCGCTGGGCCTCGCTCCAGAACGGCGCATCCACCAGCTTGATCTCGTTCTTGAGCGGTGAATGGGTGGTGATGAACTTGTCGATGCTCTCGGCATCGTCCGCCAGCCCCAGCTGCTTGAACAGTTCGGCGAACGGATGGTTCGGTGCTTCCATGGTGCCTCCTCGAGCCGGGCGGCCGTCCACGACGCCAGCCCGGCAGTGGGTTGATGGTCATCAGCACAGTTCGCGCACTTCGGCGCGCGGAACCAGCTTCAGGTATTGCTCCATGCTCATGTGGATCAGGTGATCGTGATCCCCCGCCTCCAGGTAGACATCGCCCTGGCGGGTAAGGCTCGGGTCGAGCAGCATTTTTATGTCATAGGCATCGCCCAGTGCCGGCACGGCGCCGCGCTCGCAGTCGCCGAACAGGCTCGGCAGGCCGCTTTCACGGGTCAGTTGCCAGGCGCCGGACATGCGCACTTTGCTCATGTCCAGATGGCGGTTGGCCGGTAGCACGGCCATGATGTAGTTGCCATGCCGATCATCGAGCATCACCGACTTGGCGACCCGCTCGGCGGGTACGCCGGCCGTGCGCGCCGACTCCAGGCTCGTGGCCGAGTGAGGATGGGGAATGATGTCGTAGTCGCAGTTCGCCTTGTCCAGGCGCTGCTGCAGGGTTTTGGCCATACGCATGATGCACCTCCGGTTTACCCCCATCTGGAAGTTTAGGCCGAGGTCCGGCTGGCACGACTAAACTTCAGTGACAGGCCCGGACAAGGTGACGACAGGTGATCGCTCGTGGCTGGTGCTGGCTGCTGCTGACGCTCGTGCTCGGCATGGTTCCGAGCGGCTTGGCGGTGCCCGGCACGAGCGTCTGGTTGCTGGACGTCGATGACGCCATCGGCCCGGCCAGCGCCGATTACGTGATACGCGGCCTGGAACAGGCGCAGGCGCAGAACGCGCAACTGGTGGTGATTCGCCTGGACACCCCCGGCGGGCTGGACAGCGCCATGCGCCAGATCATCAAGGCGATTCTCGCAAGCCCCGTGCCCGTGGCCAGCTTCGTCGCCCCCAGCGGCGCCAGGGCCGCCAGCGCCGGCACCTATATCCTCTACGCAAGCCACGTGGCGGCCATGGCGCCAGGGACCAACCTGGGCGCCGCGACGCCAGTGCAGATCGGTGCAGCCCCACCGGGCAAGCCCGACGCCGACAAACCGTCACCGGACGACCCTCTGGCGCGCAAACAGGTCAACGATGCCGCAGCCTACATCCGTGGCCTGGCACAACTGCGTGGGCGCAACGCTGACTGGGCGGAGAAGGCCGTGCGCGAAGCCGTGAGCCTGTCGGCCAGCGAGGCGCTGCGCCTGAACGTCATCGACCAGATGGCCAACGACCTGCCGCAACTGCTGAATCAGCTCGACGGCAAGACCCTCGTCGCCGCCGGCCAGCCGCGTCAGTTGCAAACTGCCGGCGCCGTGATCATCGAACACCTACCCGATTGGCGCACCCGCCTGCTGGCGGTGATCACCAACCCGAGCGTGGCGCTGATCTTGATCATGATCGGTATCTACGGCCTGTTGTTCGAATTCATGAGCCCTGGCTCAGGGGTGGGCGGGGTGATCGGCGGCATCTGCCTGCTACTGGCCCTGTACGCCATGCAGTTGCTGCCGGTGAGCTATGCGGGCGTGGCGCTGATTCTGCTGGGCGTGGCGTTCATGATCGCCGAGGCGTTCCTGCCGAGCTTCGGTGTGGTCGGTTTTGGCGGCATCGTCGCGTTCGTGGTCGGTGCGGTCATCCTCATGGACACCGACGCGCCCGGTTTCGGCATCCCCCTGGCGCTGATCGTCGCCTTGGCGGCGGTCTCGGCGCTGCTGCTCGGCGGGGTGGCGGGCATGGCCCTGAAGGCCCGACGACGGGCCCTGGTCAGCGGCGACGCGGGGCTGGTAGGCAGCCTGGTCACGGTGACCCAGGTGATGGCAGGCAACCCGTTCTGCGGCTCGGTACAGGCCCAGGGCGAACAATGGCAAGTCCAGTGCGCGACCCCGTTGCAGCCTGGGCAACAGGTGCGCGTGACGGCCCGCCATGGCGTGATGCTGGAGGTCAGTGCCACCGCGCCCGCCGCGCAAGGAGAGTGATGATGTTCGTTCAATTCGGTTTTGGCGCCTTGCTGGCGGTGGTCGGCCTGTTGTTGCTGTCGGCCCTGCGTATCCTGCGCGAGTACGAACGGGGCGTGGTGTTCCAGCTGGGCCGCTTCTGGCAGGTCAAAGGGCCGGGCTTGATCATTCTGATCCCGGGAATCCAGCAGATGGTGCGGGTGGACCTGCGCACCGTGGTACTCGACGTACCACCCCAGGACGTGATCACCCGCGACAACGTCTCGGTCAAGGTCAACGCCGTGCTGTACTTTCGCGTGCTCGATCCGCAGAAGGCGATCATCCAAGTCGAGGACTTTCTCGGTGCCACCAGCCAACTGGCCCAGACGACGCTGCGCGCGGTGCTCGGCAAGCATGAACTGGACGAACTGCTGGCCGAGCGCGAGCAGCTCAACTCAGACATCCGCCTCGTGCTCGACGCCCAGACCGATGCCTGGGGCATCAAGGTGGCCAACGTCGAGATCAAGCACGTCGACCTCAATGAATCGATGGTGCGCGCCATCGCCCGCCAGGCCGAAGCCGAGCGCGAACGGCGGGCCAAGGTGATCCATGCCGAGGGTGAACTGCAGGCTTCGGAAAAACTGATGCAGGCGGCGCAGATGCTGGGCAAGGAGCCGGGGGCGATGCAACTGCGCTATATGCAGACCCTGGGGACGATTGCCGGGGACAAGAGCTCGACCATCGTGTTCCCGCTGCCGGTGGACTTGCTCAAGGGGTTGGTCGATAAACCGCGTTGACCCCCGCCCCAGGCGCCCACACGCTCAGCGACGAGCCTGTGGGGGCGGCGAAAGGTTCAGACCGGCGCGCGGCGAAGGGTGGCCAGAAACGCCGCCGCACCGATGAACAAGCCGGCAAATGTGCGGTTCATGCGCTTTTGCTGCTTGGGCGTGCGCAGCAACCGCAGTACGCGAGCTGCAAGGCCCGTGTAGCCGGCCATGACCAGCATGTCCACGGTGATCATGGTGGCGGTGATGGCCAGGTACTGGGGCACCAGCGGCGCATGCGGATTGATGAACTGCGGCAGCACCGCGAGCATGAACACCAGCGCCTTGGGATTGCTGACGTTGACCAGGAAGCCGCGGAACACCAGGCTCATCGGCTTGCCGATCGGCCGCACGCCCGAGGTGTCGCTCATGTCCATGGGCAAAGCGCGCCACTGTTTGTAGGCCAGGTACACCAGGTAAGCGACGCCGAACCATTTGATGAGCTGGAAGGCGGTGGCCGAGGCGGCGAGGATGGCGCCCACACCGGCGGCGATGACGGCAATCTGCACGATCAGACCCAGTTGCAGGCCCAGGGCATTCCAGTACCCACGCCAGAACCCGTACTGCAGCCCGCTGGACATCGAGGCGATGGCCCCGGCACCCGGCGACAGGCTGATGACCCAGCACGCGGCAAAGAAGGCCAACCAGGTTTCCATCGACATCGCACACCTCGCTCGAACATTTGTTGCAAAACGTTAAGCTAAGGGGTTGGTGAAAAAATCACCAGCGATTTTTTTGTGGTTTATTTCAGGGCTGGTGCTGGCGGCTTCGCGGGTAAACCCGCTCCGACCGAGCTCAGCCTGGGGCCTGATCGTGGGTACATCGGCATTGTTGGAGCACCGGTGAACCTTGTGCGGGTTTACCCGCGAAGAAATCAACACCGTCAGCGGGTCAATCCGCTTCGACCGGCTCGCCTTTGGACACGGCCACCACCTCGGTCCCCCGCCAACGGCGCACCGCTTTCTGGAAGAACTGACTGTTCGGCACCTGCACCAGCGCCCCGCCCGCCTCGGGGGTTTCCATCAGGGTGGTGTACAGCAGGTTGATGGCGATCACCCGGCCCTTGACTCCCGGCTTGTCGAGGGTGTCCACCAGCTCCACCACGTCACCGATGCGAAACGGCCCGACCGTGAAAATCAGCACCGCGCACAGCAGGTTGGAGAGCACGCTCCAGATGGCGAAAAACGCCACCGCCGCTACCGCGACGAAGCCTGATAGCGCCGTCCACAGCACCGTGGCCGAAACGCCCATGCGCTCCAGCACGAACAACAGTGCACTGCCCATGATCAGCCAGCGCAGACCACCGCGCACCGGTACCAGCAGCTCTGCCGGCAGCGGGTAGCGGTTGCCCAGCCGGCTCAGCCCCCGCGCGATCACACGCTGCAGGATGAACGCGGCGATCAGGATCAGCAGGATCTGCAGCCCGAGCCAGAACGCGTCCATCCATTGCCCTGGCAGCAGCGAGCGCAGCTCCTCCATCAGGACAACGCCTCCAGCTCGGCCTGCATGGCCTCGAGGGTTTCCAGCGCTTCCATCCAGGCTTCTTCCAGCTCGCCCTCGCGCTGCTTGAGCTTGGTCTGGCGAGCCAACAGGTCACGCAGTTCGTCCTTGCGGGACGCTTCGTACAGGCCGCCGTCGCCCAATGCAGTCTCGATCTCGGCCAGTTGCCCATGCACCTGGTTCAGCTCGGTTTCGAGCTTCTCGGCGGCGCGCTTGTGCGGCGCCAGTTGCTGGCGCAAGGCCGCAGCGGCCTGGCGTTGGGCCTTCTTGTCAGTCTTGTCCGGGTTGGCCGGGGCATTGCTGACCGGCGCACTGCGTTGGCGATAGTCGATCAGCCAGCGGCTGTAGTCGTCCAGATCACCATCGAAGGCTTCGACCTTGCCATCGGCCACCAGCAGGAAGTCGTTGGTGGTGCTCTTGAGCAAGTGACGGTCGTGGGAAACCACCACCACCGCGCCACTGAACTCCTGCAGGGCCATGGTCAGGGCCAGGCGCATCTCCAGGTCCAGGTGGTTGGTCGGCTCGTCGAGCAGCAGCAGGTTCGGGCGTTCCCAGGCAATCAACGCCAGGGCCAGGCGCGCCTTTTCGCCGCCAGAGAAGTTCACCACCGGCTCGTCGACGCGGTTGCCGTGGAAATCGAACCCACCGAGGAAATCGCGCAGGGTCTGCTCGCGCTCAGCCGGTGCGATGCGTTGCAGGTGCAGCAAGGGGCTGGCCTTGTCGTCCAGGGAGTCGAGCTGGTGCTGGGCGAAGTAGCCCACCGCCAAGTTCTCGCCCCGCACCAGGCGTCCGCCAATGGGCTCGAGCTCACCGGCGAGGTTCTTGATCAGGGTCGACTTGCCGGCGCCGTTGGGGCCCAGCAGACCGATGCGCGCACCGGGCGCCAGTTGCAGCTTGACCTTCTCCAGGATCGCCTTGTCGCCATAGCCCAGACGGCCTTCGGCGAGGTCCAGCAGCGGGCTGGAGATTTTCTCCGACTCGCGGAAGACGAAGTCGAACGGCGAGTCCACATGGGCGGCGGACAGCTCCTCCATGCGCTCCAGGGCCTTGATCCGGCTCTGCGCCTGACGGGCCTTGGTGGCCTGGGCACGGAAGCGGGCGATGTACTTCTCCATGTGCGCACGGCGGGCCTGCTGCTTCTCATAGGCCTGTTGCTGCTGTGCCAGACGCTCGGCACGGGTGCGTTCGAAGGCGCTGTAGCCGCCTTTGTAGAGGTTGAGCTTGCGCTGCTCGACATGCAGCACGTGATCGACCACGGCATCGAGGAAGTCGCGGTCGTGGGAAATCAGCAGCAGCGTGCCCGGATAGCCCTTGAGCCAGTCTTCCAGCCAGAGGATGGCGTCCAGGTCCAAGTGGTTGGTGGGCTCATCGAGCAGCAACAGGTCGGATGGGCACATCAGGGCCTGGGCCAGGTTCAGGCGCATCCGCCAACCGCCGGAGAAGTCGCCGACGCGCCGGTCCATCTGTTCGGTGGTGAAACCCAGACCTGCCAGCAGCTTGCGCGCGCGGGCATCGGCGGTATAGCCGTCGGCGCTGTCCAGCTCACTGTGCAGGCGCGCCACGGCGGTGCCGTCGTGGGCCGCCTCGGCGATGGCCAGGTCAGCCTGGATCTTGCGCAAACGCACATCGCCGTCGAGCACATAGTCCACCGCCAGGCGATCGAGGGTATCGACCTCCTGACGCATGTGGGCGATGCGCCAGTCGCCGGGCAGTTGGCAATCGCCGGCATCAGGCGACAGCTCACCGCGCAGCAAGGCGAACAGGCTGGATTTTCCGGCGCCGTTGGCACCGATCAGGCCGGCTTTGTGACCGGCGTGCAGGGTCATCTCGGCGCCTTCTAGCAAGCGCTGCGGACCACGCTGTAAAGTGAGATTCGATAGTCTGATCATGATGGTCGCGGAGTCTATCAGCTTCCCTTCTGGGCACACAGGCCACCTTGACCACTGGCGAGTCCGAACATGCAAAACGAATTGTGGAGCCACGCCCTGGCGCTGTATCGACGGCCAGGGGTCGAAGCGGCCTGCCTTGCACTGCAAGAACTGGGGGCTGATGTCTGCCTGCTGCTTAGCGGGACCTGGCTGCAGGCCCGCCGTGTCGCACCCGATGCCACGCGCGCAGCCGCGCTACAAGCCATTGCCGGCCCATGGCAGCAGCAGGTCGTGGTTCCGCTGAGGGTGTTGCGCCAACAATGGCGCGAAGCGGCGCAAGGCGATGCGCAACTGGCGTCGCTACGTGAGCAGGTCAAGGGATTGGAGCTGGAAGCCGAGCGCACCTTGCTGGCGCGCCTGCAGGCGTGTGCGGGGAGCTGGCCGGCGGATTCGAACGACCCGCCCGGCGACTGGTTGCAGTGGCTGGTGCCCGAGCAAGCCCGCGACCACGACGCGCTGCGTGAGCTGCGCGTCGCGGCCGATGGGCTTCAGGAGGCCGAGGGAGCCGACTGAGCCGGGGTGCTGGCAGGTGCCGGCGACGTGGCGGCAGGCGCTGCCGAGTTGGTCGCTGGCGCTGGGCTGCTGGTCACCGGTGCGGCGGGCTTGGTTTGCGCAGGCTTGCTGACGGCAGGCTTGGCTGCCGCGGGTTTGGCCGGGGCCTTGCGAGCCGCGGGCTTGGCGGCAGTGGTCTTGGTTGGCGCCGGTTTGGCGGTAGTGGCCTTGGCTGCGGCCGGTTTTGCTGCGGGCTTGGCGGCTGGCTTGGCAGCTGCAGTTTTGGCGGCAACCGGTTTGGCCGCTGCGGCTTTGGCAGCAGGCTTGGCGGCAGTCTTGGTCGCAGCCGGCTTGGCGGTGGCCTTGGCAGCAGCAGGTTTGGCGGCCGGCTTGGCAGCAGCGGTACGGGCAGCAGTCGGTTTGGCGGCGGCCTTGGCCGGGGCCTTGGCTGCAGGCTTGGCGGCGACTTTGACCGGCGCTTTCGCGGCTGGCTTGGCAGCCGCTTTCACAGGTGCCTTAGCAGCGGATTTGGCAGCGGCAGCCTTGGCAGCAGCGGGTTTGGCGGCGGCCGGTTTAGCGGCTGGCTTTGCAGTCGTCTTGGCAGCCGGACGGGCAGTGGCTTTGGTCGCAGCCGGCTTGGCCGGGGCCTTGGCAGCAGTCGCGCGCTGATCGAGCGCCTTGCTGGCGGCCTCGCGCACTTTGCCCACGCCCTGGGCCAGTTTCAGGCTTTCCTGGGCATCGCGTTTTAGTTGCTGAATATAAGTGCGGGTCTGCGTTTGACGGTCTTTGAGCGAATCAAGCAGCTCTTCAAGTTCGCCGGATACTTTTTGCGCTTTGCTCTGAGCCTTGGCTTTACCGGCCTTGGCGGCGTCCTGCAACTTCAGGCGTGCGTTGTGCAGTTTTTCCTGGGCTTTGCCACGCTGCTTTTCCAACTTGGCCAGCAGTTTCTCGGCATCCGCCAGCGCTTGCGAGCAGGCATCTTCCAAATGTTCGAGCAGACTACCCGAAAGTTGCTGGAGCAGGTGCAACGGCGTACTGACTGGCTTCTTCTTGGCCGACATGGTTTACCTCCTGGCTGACGAGATTGCGGCTCATACTATGCTTCTGCTGCTACCGCCGCTAGGGCATGTGGACAGTATTGTTGGCGCCGCGTTGCATGCCTGGGCAAAGTTGTTATCTTGCAGCTCGGTGCAAGTGTAGTTGCCCAATAAAGTGTTGCTGATATTTACACATCGTTGGCCAACAAGGCTGGCATACTTTGCGCTCATCGCAGCAGGAGTTGACCGTGCCTCGTTACCTTATTCTCGGCCTGTGCCTGGCAACGCCTTTGGCCTGGGCCAATCCTGAAGCGTCCCCCTCCAAGCACGACCTGGCCTACAGCCTCGGCGCCAGCCTGGGTGAGCGCCTGCGTGACGAAGTGCCCGGCCTCGAGCTCGATGCCTTGGTCGAGGGCCTGCGCCAGGCCTATCAGGGCCAGCCCCTCAAGCTCGACAAGCCGCGCATGCAAGCCATCCTCCAGCAGCACGAAGAACAAGCCAGCGCGGCCGCTGAACAGGCTCAGGTCGACAAGAGCCTGGCCGCGGAGAAACGCTTCCTGGCCAACGAGCGCGCACGTGCCGGCGTCCACGAGTTGCCCGAAGGCATTCTCTACACCGAACTGGCAAGTGGCACGGGTAGCTCACCCAAAGCCGGTGGCAAGGTACAGGTGCGCTACACAGGAAAGCTACCCGACGGCTCGGTGTTCGATCAGAACCAACAGCCCCAATGGTTCAACCTGGACTCGGTGATCGAAGGCTGGCAAGTGGCATTGCCGCATATGAAGGCAGGGGCGAAGTGGCGGTTGGTCATCCCATCGGCACAAGCCTATGGAGCCGAAGGTGCGGGCGACCTGATTGCGCCCTACACCCCCCTGGTCTTCGAAATCGAACTGCTGGCGGTGGCCGACTGACGCCTAGCCTCAGGCTTGCACCGCGCCCTCTTCCTTGTGCGCGTTGTGCAGCACCTCGATCAGGCAGTCCTCGAGCTCGAAGCGCTCATGCAGCAGGCTGCCGAGCTCGCCCAGTTTCTTGGAGAACCGCTCGGGGTCCTTGCACTCGCCCTTTTCGCAATGGTCGTTGAAGGCCAGTGCAATCTGGGTGATGTCGTTGATCCGAGGATTGATCTGTTCGGCGAGCTGCAGGGCACCCTCGTCACCGAACGCCTTGGCTTCCGTGACCAGTTGCTCGCTCACTTCGAAATGCCACGCCGAAACATAGTCGACCAGCACCGCGCAGAAGTCGCGGTTCTTGTCCTTGTCGGCGAAGGCCGGTTTGGCGTCACGCAAGGCGCGGAAGGCCTGGACCAGCTCCGCCCGTTCCTGGAGCCAACGGTCGATCAGCTTGTGAACCCCACCCCAGCGTTCCTGAGCGTTCTGACAACTATCGAGCATGGCGATCTCTTCCCTTCTGGGTAGATGCCGCTGCACCTCGTGCGCTAATACCGCGGCACAAAGGTGACATCAGCAGGACGGCATCGAGCAGTTGTGTTTTCGGTATGCGTGCTGCGAGATTATTCCCGCACGTGCTGGGCTTCAAGGTACGCAGCGGACAAAGTTCATACAAGTGTTTAATACCCAGGTAGGGCACCGCTGGTCGTGCGATCCCGAGACGATTTGCCGTGGATCAAACTTTGCCGAGTTGGCGCATGCGGTAGCCCAGCAACCAGCTCAGTGGAAGGGCCGATAGCGACAGGAATGCCAGCAGGCTCCACTCGGGCAAGGTCAGGTCGATGAAGCTCCAGGTCAGCGAGGTGCAATCGGGGCCGCCCAGCACCAACATCCTCAACGCCTGGTCCCACGACTGCTCCAGCAACCACCCGAACGGCATCTGGCAGGCGTCGGCTGTCAGCCCCGCACCTTGCAGCCAGACATGCCGGGATGCCAGCAGTGCCCCACTCACCGAACAACCCAGCGCCAGCGCCGCATAGTTGCGCTTGCCGACCATGCCCGGCGAGTGCAACACCGCGCACACGCTTACCCCTGCGTACAGCCCAAGCAGCAAACGCTGACTGAAGCACAGGGAACAGGGCACCAGGCCAAGGGTGTTTTCGAGACAGAACGAAGCAAGCAGGACCGCCGCCGAGGCGAAACCGCCAATGAGAAAAAAGGTGCGCAAGCGGGCCGGCAGCATGAGCGAGTGGGTCCCGGGTCAAATGAAGTAGCCCGGAACGGTAGTGGAAAGAGGCGCTTTGTTTCAAGGCGCTACAGGAGAGACAACTCCCTGATTGAAAAAGGAAAGTCTGCAACTTTGAGTAGGAGATTTCCGAAGAGAGCCAGCGTAAATCCCGTCACGCTAACAAGAGAAGTTACAGCGCCAGGTACCCACGGCTCGGCGTGGGTACCTGGTTCGGTCAGGCTCGCACGCCCTCGGGCAACGGCAGAGCCAACAGGCGCTCGTCCAGCAGGCCCAGGCCCTCCTGGAACAACTGGTTGCTGCGCTCGGTCTCACCCAGCCCGGCCAACAGGCGGGCAAGCTCCGCACAGGCTTCCGGATTACGCTCCATGCGCAGGCTGCTTTCGAGGTAATCCCGCGCTTTGCCCCACAGGCGGTTCTGCAGGCTCAGGCGACCCAGGGTGAGCAGCAGGCTCGGATCCTGTGGATGATCCTTGAGCCAGCCTTCGGCGGTTTGCAACTGACGGGCCGGGTCATCGCCGCGCACCAAACCATACAGACGAGCCAGATGGCTTTCGTACTGACGCTTGAGCGCCGTGCGCAGCACCTGTTCGGCTTCGCCCTGGGCTCCGAGCTGGCGCAGTTGCTCAGCGTAGGCCGAGACCAATTGCGCCTCCTGGCGCTGGGCGGCGGTGAGCTGTTGCCAGGCCCGCTCGAGGGCTTGGCGGGCCGCCTGGGCATCCTCCCCGCGAGTCGCCGCCAGACCGAGGTTTTGACCCCAGGCGCGTTGTTCCAGATCAGCGAGCTCTTTGGCTGGCAGCACCTTGCCCTTGCGCAGCTCCGGCAGCAGACGGATCAAGGCCGACCAGTCGCCTTGCTCCGCATGCAGGCGATACAGCAAGCGCAGCACCTGGTTGTTGTGAGGGTGACGCTCCTGCATGGCCAGCAGCGTTTCATGGGCACCGCCGATGTCGCCGCGGTCCATCTGCAATTGCGCATGGGTCAGGGCGATGGCCAGCTCGGCCTGGGGCTGACGCTCCAGGGCGCGCTCGAGCAGATTGTCGCTGTCTTCGGCACGACCCAATTCATTGGCGGCGCGGGCAGCACCCAGGTAGTAGAGCAACGGCTGGCGCTCAGCCTCGGCGGCGCGGTGCAGATGACGCTGGGCACTGGCCCAGCGACCCTCCGCCAAGTCCAACTGTCCTTGCTCGATGGCGATGCGGGTACGGCGGCTGCGGTTGCGCCGCGACCACGGGTTGACCACGCCGCTCGACGTCAGCACCAGGCCGATCAGATAACGCACCAGCCAGAGCACCACGACAATGGCGACCAGCGCCGCCAATGCCGCCCACAGCCCGGACTGGTAGCGGAACCCACCATAGGCGACCAGCACGTAGCCGCTATGCTTGGCGACCGCGATGCCCAGCGCCGCGGCTACCACGATGGCAAGCACCGCCAGCAGGTAGACACGCTTCATGGCTTGCCTCCTTCGGCTTCGGCCGGCAGGTGGCGACGCTGGATGTACGCCTGCACGGCGGCCAGGCTCTCGGACAGGTCAGGCGTGACCACCGAGACCGGCTGCTCGGCCAGTTCGTTGAGACTGGCGAGCATGGCCTTGCTCTGTGGGTTGTCGGCGTTGAAATTGGCCAGCAGCACGCTACGGGCATCGTCCAGGGCCTGGGTATAGACCTTCGCTTCGCCATTGAGCGCCGCCCACTGTGCCTGCTCGATGGTCAGGCTCAGCGCCAGGCGCAATTGGTTGAGCGATTGCCCGGACAACAGCGGCCGCACGTTGTCGTCGGCATTGAACTCGATCTGGAAGTACTTGGAGATCTCCGCCCACCACTGGGACAGGCGGCTGGCGCCATCGCCATCGGCGGTCAGGGCGCCCAGGGCGTCGGCCTTGGTTTCGAATTCAGGCGATTGGGCGCTGAGCTGCTGGACCAACTCGCGCTGGGCGGCAAGCTTGAGGAACAAACCGGTGCGGTCCGGCTGCTCGGTGCTGTTGAGGGTCGCGAGGCTACGCGCCAGCTGTTCGCGGGCAGCGAAGGCCCCTGGATCGCTTTGTTCGCGAAGAATCTCGTCCGCACCCTCGACCAGCGCCTTGGCGCTGGCAATGTCCTGCAGCGCAGAAAGACGCAGGGTCGCCAGGCGCAGCAGGTGCTCGGCCTCGGCCAGGCGCCACTCCTTGCGGCTCTCGCCCAGTATGGTTTCCAGGCGTTGGCTGAGGCGTTGCTGATCGCCCTGCAGTTGCGCCACCAGGCGACGGCGGTCTTCGAGCTCGCTGGCCGCCGGCAGGGTGGCCAATTGCGCGCTGATCTGCTGTTCGCGTTGCTGCAACGTCTCGGTGCGCTCGTTCAGGGCCTGCAGGTGCTGGCCCTGACCCTGCTCGCTGCCTTGCAGCTGACGGACCTGCCAGACACCCCACCCCCCGACAGCGACCCCAGCCGCGCCGAGCAGCAAGGCCAACAGTGCCAGGCCGTTGCCAGAGCGCTTGGCAGGCGTGGCGGAGGTGGATTCCGGCGCCTCGGACGCCGTGGATTGTTCGTTGTTGGACAAGACAGTTTCGCTCACGTATCCATCCTTTGCATGGGGGCGCGTCGCATTGAGCTTAGCGCCTTAGTCGGCAGGTGCAGCACTTCGCTGCACAGCTGCCATCAAGGCCGCGGCACTGGCGCCACGGCAATCCACAATCTGTTGGGCGCCCAACGCCCTGGCCTGTTCGGCCACCCGAGGGCTTGGCACGAACAACGGCAGGTGCGCCAGGCGTGGCCAGTCGGCGCCCGCCAGCTGCAACAGGTGCTCCAGCCCCTGTCCACTGCTGACCACCAGGCCGTTCAGGCGTTCCGATTCGACGCGGCGCAGCAGGGTGCCGGCCGGATACACCGGCAGGTTGCGTCGATACAGTTCCAGATAATCGACACTAGCACCTTGCTCTCCAAGACGCCCGGCCAGCAGTTCGCGACCTCCGACGCCCCGCACGATCAGAACGCGGGGGGTAGCGACCCGGGTCATAGCCTCGCGCAGGACCGGCAGCGCGAGCAAGGCCTCGCTGTCATCGCCTTGCGCCGAAAAGTCAACTTTTAAGCCCTGCGCCTGGAGCACCTGCGCGGTTGCAGCCCCCACGGTGAACCAGCCTTGTCGCGGCGGCGGCAGGCCTGCCTGGCCCAGGCGCTCGAGCAGCAGGCGGGCGGCGGGCTTGCTGACCACGATGATCACTTGGTAGCGGTGCAGGTCCGCCAGGTGCTGGTACTGCCCTGCCGGCAGTACCACCGGTTCGATGGCCAGCAACGGCAGGCTGCTGCTGACGATCCCGGCCTGCGAGAGGCTTTGTGCCAGCGCCTGGCACTCCTCTTCAGGACGGGTCAGCAGCAGGCGCCAAGGGCTCACGGGTGGCCAGCCTCGCCATAGACTTCCTTGAGGATGGCCTCGGCGCCCTGGCCAAGCAGGTCTTCGGCGACCTGCACACCCAGCGCCTCGGCCTGGGTACGCGAGGCTCGGGCCTCGGCCACCAGCAAGGTACCGCCGTTGGGCTGGCCCACCAGGCCACGCAGCCACAGCTGCTCGCCTTCGAGCACCGCGTAGCAGGCGATCGGCACCTGGCAGCCGCCGTTCAGGCGCTTGTTCAACGCCCGCTCGGCCACCACCCGGTCGGCGGTGTCGGCGTGGTGCAGCGGCGCCAGCAAGGCATGAATCGCGTGGTCGGCGCTGCGGCATTCGATGCCCACCGCGCCCTGGCCACCGGCGGGCAGGCTCTCGTCGACACTGATGGTGGAACTGATGCGGTCCTCGAAACCAAGGCGGATCAAGCCAGCCGCGGCGAGGATGATGGCGTCGTACTCACCGGCATCGAGCTTGGCCAGGCGAGTGTTGACGTTGCCGCGCAGGAAGCGGATCTGCAGGTCCGGGCGGCGTGCCAGCAACTGGGCCTGGCGGCGCAGGCTGGAGGTGCCGACGATACTGCCGGCCGGCAGTGCATCGAGGCTGGCGAAATTATTGGAAACGAACGCATCGCGCGGGTCTTCGCGCTCGCAGATGCAGTACAGGCCCAGGCCTTCAGGGAAGTCCATGGGCACGTCCTTCATCGAATGCACGGCGATGTCGGCCTCGTGCTCGAGCAGGGCGGTTTCCAGTTCCTTGACGAACAGGCCCTTGCCGCCAATCTTCGACAACGGCGAGTCGAGCAGCTTGTCGCCACGGCTGACCATGGGCACCAGGGTCACGACCAGACCGGGATGGGCCTCTTCCAGTCGGGCTTTGACATATTCGGCCTGCCACAGGGCCAGGGCACTTTTACGGGTGGCAATGCGGATTTCACGAGTGGACATGGAACGCCCCGATCCAGGAGAAATGCCGCCGATGATAACAGCTCCGCCAGCGCACCTAGCAGATTCAGGTCATCACCCGGCCTTCCCTGGCCGACAGCCGCCGGTTCAGAGCGTCTGCATCATCTTGCGCACGCCCGCCACATGCCGGCGGCTGACCGTCAGCGCATCGCCATCGAGCCCCTTGAGGAACAGCTGGAAGTGCCCAAGTGGCGTGCGCTGCAAGCGCTCGATACGCTCCCGGGCGACCAGGGCATTGCGGTGGATGCGCACGAAGCGCTCGCCGAACTCGTCCTCGAGGGCTTTCAAGGGCTCGTCCAGCAATACCTCCCCTGACTCATGGCGCAAGGTCACGTACTTGTGGTCGGCGATGAAGTAGATCACCTGGGGCAAGGGGATCAGCTCGATGCCCTTGCGGGTTCGAGCACTGATATGGCTGCGTGGGCCGCCGCCTTCATTGGCCGGACGGGTGAGCGCGGCAAGTTGGGCGCGGTTGGGCTTGTCGGCCTTGCGCAAGGCTTCGCGCAGGGCCTGGGGCTGGATGGGCTTGGTCACATGGCTCAGGGTGCTTTCCCGGAAGGCCTGGCTCCCGTACTCATCGTCACCGGTGCAGAACACCACCGCCGGTGGTGCTTCGCGTTCGCACAGCCGGGCGGCGACCTGGAGGCCATCCAGGCCAGGCATGCCGATGTCCAACAGCACCACATCGGGCTTGAGGCTGTCGATCAAGGCCAGGGCCTCCTCGCCGTTGGTGGCGCTGGGCTCCAGCACGGTGTAGCCCTCCAGCTCGCCAAGCATCCGGGTCAGGCGTTCACGGGCCAGGGGTTCGTCATCAACGATCAGGACATTCATAATTACGCTGGATTCCTGAGTGAGTCTCGCATGGGTATAGCGTAGACAAAGTGTAGGGCGACCGACACGCGGTCACGCTCTAGACCGATGCGACGGCCAAAGATTCACTGGCCCGGCAGATTCGCCGCCAGTCCTCTGTCCAACTGTAGACGGTCCGTGGAACACTGCCGTTCAATCGTTGAATATCCCCACCTACCGATTCACCCAGCGTTTTGCGAGATTTCTCTCGACCAGCGCCCTGCGGCGCGCGCTCCAACCCTGCTATGATCGGCGCCACTTTTTCGTTCACGCCTTCAACGAGTGAATCCATGAGCACCGACAAGACCAATCAGTCCTGGGGCGGCCGCTTCAGTGAGCCCGTCGACGCCTTCGTCGCCCGTTTCACCGCCTCGGTCGATTTCGACAAGCGCCTCTACCGCCACGACATCATGGGTTCGATCGCCCACGCCACCATGCTGGCGCAGGTCGGCGTACTCACCGACGCCGAGCGCGATGCCATCATCGATGGCCTGAAGACCATCCAGGGCGAGATCGAGGCTGGTAGCTTCGACTGGCGTGTCGACCTGGAAGACGTGCACATGAACATCGAGGCACGCCTGACCGACCGTATCGGCATCACCGGCAAGAAGCTGCACACCGGCCGTAGCCGCAACGACCAGGTGGCCACCGACATCCGCCTGTGGCTGCGCGACGAGATCGACCTGATCCTGGCCGAGATCACTCGCCTGCAACAGGGCCTGCTGGAGCAGGCCGAGCGTGAAGCCGAGACCATCATGCCCGGCTTCACCCACCTGCAGACCGCCCAGCCGGTGACCTTCGGTCATCACCTGCTGGCCTGGTTCGAGATGCTCAGCCGCGACTACGAGCGCCTGGTCGACTGCCGCAAGCGCACCAACCGCATGCCGCTGGGCAGCGCCGCGCTGGCCGGCACCACCTACCCGATAGACCGCGAGCTGACCTGTAAGCTGCTGGGCTTCGAGGCCGTGGCCGGCAACTCGCTGGATGGCGTCTCGGACCGCGACTTCGCCATCGAATTCTGCGCTGCGGCGAGCTTGGCGATGATGCACCTGTCGCGCTTCTCCGAAGAGCTGGTGCTCTGGACCAGCGCGCAGTTCCAGTTCATCGACCTGCCAGACCGCTTCTGCACCGGCAGCTCGATCATGCCGCAAAAGAAGAACCCGGACGTCCCGGAACTGGTACGTGGCAAGAGCGGCCGCGTGTTCGGCGCGCTGACCGGCCTGCTGACCCTGATGAAAGGCCAGCCGCTGGCCTACAACAAGGACAACCAGGAAGACAAAGAGCCGCTGTTCGATGCTGCCGACACCCTGCGCGACTCCCTGCGCGCGTTCGCCGACATGATCCCGGCAATAAAGCCCAAGCACGCCATCATGCGTGAAGCGGCCCTGCGCGGTTTCTCCACCGCCACGGACCTCGCCGACTACCTGGTCCGTCGCGGCCTGCCGTTCCGTGACTGCCACGAGATCGTTGGTCACGCCGTGAAATACGGCGTCGACACCGGCAAGGACCTGGCCGAGATGAGCCTGGACGAACTGCGCCAGTTCAGCGACCAGATCGAGCAGGACGTGTTCGCCGTGCTGACCCTGGAAGGCTCGGTCAACGCGCGCAACCACATCGGCGGCACCGCACCTGCCCAGGTGCGCGCTGCCGTGGCGCGCGGCAAAGCGCTTCTGGCTTCGCGCTAAGCCACCTCGCGCCGGCTTTGCCCGCGAACACCGGCAAAGCCGGCGCCAGAACCGCGCCGTCTGTTTCGCGGCTAAAGCCGCTCCTACAGGTCCAGCGGCGGCAGTCAGAGCAGCGCAAAACCTGTGGGAGCGGGTTCATCGAGGCGTCGAACCGCCGCGAACACCGGCGCAGCCGGTGCCAGACATTGCGAACCCGCTACTCATGGCCGCATATGGCCGGTTCTTCTCTCAGCGTTTACTACGAATCATCTCCTGGAACGCCGGCATCGCCGCTTCCTTGTCCGCCACGATCCGCGCCATGTGCGGGTTCGCCCCCAGTTTCTCCAGCAACGCCTTGGCCTGCGGGAACTCCGCCAGGAAATCGACGTTCAGCACCTTCTTGCCCACCGCGCAGGCCAGGTCCACCGAGAAGCAGAACATCAAATCGGCCAGCGTCAGCATCTCGCCCGCCACATACGGGGCAAACTTGCCGTTGCGCTTGAGCGTGGCAAAGCCGGCCAGCAACTCGGTGCGAGCGCGCTCCTTGAGCAGCGGCTCGACCGCCATGCCGAAGAAAGCCTCGGAATAACAGGTTCGCGCGGGCAACTCGATGTACAGCTCGATTTCCTTGATCAGCTCGCGCACTTTGGCTTGGGCGAAGGCATCTGCCGGCAGCAGCGGCTTGCCACCCTGGGTCTGCTCGATGTAGTCGAGGATCACTGTGGTTTCGCTGAGAAAGCCGTGCTCGGTCTCGAGCACCGGCACCTTGCCACGTGGGCTGATGGCCAGCGCCTGCGGGGTCTGATTGGGAACGAACAGCACCTCTTCGAATGGCAGGCCTTTTTCCAGCAGGGCCAGCTTGACCATGTTGTAGTAGTTGCTGACCGCGAATCCGTGAAGCTTGAGCATTGTTACAGCCTCCAGGCCGTGTGGGGATGGCCCGGCTTTTATAGCCCCATCCCCAAGCGCTGACCAGCATCATCGGCCCGGTCGATGACCAGGCATCGCCTGCGCAGGCATGGCACACTGTGCATCCCACCCCAGGAGCACTGCCATGAGCGAGCCCAGCGACATCGACAACAACGAAGAGGAAGCCTTCGTCGAGGCAACCCTGACCCAGGCCATCGAAAACCAGATCGAAAGCGGCGAGCCGCCGGCGGCCAAGGCCACGTTCAACAAGCTGACCCTGGTCGGCTACGAGCGAGAGGACATCCTCAACCTCATGGCCCATGTCCTGGCCATCGAAATCGATGCCATGCTCGACGAGGACCGTCCCTTCAACGGCGAGTGGTACGAGAACGCCCTGCGCGCCCTGCCCGAGCTGCCACCTGAAGCAGATCAAGGCGACAACGACGAAGCCTGACTACACTCCAGGATCAGGCACCGACCACGGTGCCTCCGTCCTTGTCTGGAAGTCAGGAGTCGCCATGTCCTTTACCCCCGAACTGATCGCCGAACTGGAAGTCCTCTCCCTGTTCAACCTGGATTCCCACCAGGAAGGCATCAAGGTCCACAGCAATGCTGCCCCTGCCCTGGTGGCCGCCGCCCGCCGCCTGTACGACAAACAACTCACCGACCAGCCCGATGGTGGCTACCTGACCAGCTTGGGGCTGGATGCCGCCCAGAGCGTCCAGCAAGTGCTGACCATCCTCAAGACCGCCCAGCCAGCCTGAACCGTTCGCCCCCCCTTTGCAGCCGAGCCCGTCCCGATACACGCCTGTGTCGGGGCGGGCTCGGCTGTGCACAAGAAATGCGATGACGGGGAAATGACGTCAAGAAAACAGTTTCTGCTTATCCGACCCCATCACTCAGGCTAAACTCGCCGATGCTTCCCTGGCCCTGTCCTGAGTGCGCAATGAACAGCCCCCACGAAATCCGCCCCGACCTCGAGCAAGGCATCGACCGCAAGGAACTGGCGAAGCTGCGTGCGCGCTTTCTGCACCTGAACCAGGGCCGCCTGGCGCGGGCACTGGAGGGCTTGTCCACCCGTCAACAGCAGGTGCTGACCGCATTGCCCTTGCTGTTTCACGTCAACCATCCCGTGCTCCCTGGGTATGTCTCGGGTACGACGCCGGCGGGGGTTTCGGGCTTCGAGCCAGGCCCTGATCTGCTGGCCGAAGCCCAGCGCCTGGCCCGCTCCTTCACCTACAAACCCCGCCACGGCACTTCGCCCCAGCCGATTCATGGGTTGTTCCTGATGGGCAGCCTGGGCACGTTGGCCCAGGCCGAGCAAAGCGACATGGACCTGTGGGTGTGTCACGCCCCAGGGCTGCGGGAAGACGAACTGGCCGAGCTGCGGCGAAAATGCCAGCTTCTGGAGGCCTGGGCCGCCAGCCAGGGCGCCGAGGCGCATTTCTTCCTCATCGAACCCCAGGGCTTCGTCCAGGGCGAACGCGAGGGCCAACTCAGCTCCGACGACTGCGGAACCACCCAGCACTATCTGCTGCTCGATGAGTTCTATCGCACCGCGATCTGGCTGGCGGGGCGCACGCCCCTGTGGTGGCTGGTGCCCGTGTACGAGGAGCACAACTATCAGGCCTACACCCAGACCCTGCTGTCCAAGCGCTTCATCCGCGCCGAGGACGACCTGGACCTCGGCCACCTGGCGCACATTCCGCCCGGAGAGTTCGTCGGTGCCGGCTTGTGGCAGTTGTTCAAAGGTATCGACTCACCCTACAAGTCACTGCTCAAGTTGCTGCTCACCGAGGTCTACGCCAGCGAACACCCCGATGTGCGTTGCCTGAGCCTGGAGTACAAACAGGCGGTGTTCGCCAACCAGCTGGACCTCGACGCACTCGACCCCTACGTGATGGTCTACCGGCGCATCGAGCAGTACCTGCAACAACGGGGTGAGACCACTCGTCTGGAGCTGGTGCGGCGCAGCCTGTACCTGAAAGTGAACAGGAAACTCAGCGAGCTCGGCCGCTCCCGCGCCGACGGCTGGCAGCGCCAATTACTCGCACGCCTGGCCGATGAGTGGGGCTGGGACGAGCGCCAACTGGCCATGCTCGACACCCGCGCCCAATGGAAAGTCCGCCAGGTGGCCGCCGAACGTCGTGAGCTGGTGGCCGAGCTCAACCACAGCTATCGCTTCCTCACCCAATTCGCCCGCGACCAGAGCGCCAGCAGTCGGGCCGACCAGCGCGACCTCAATGTACTGGGCCGTCGCTTGTACGCAGCCTTCGAGCGCCGGGCGGGCAAGATAGAAGTGATCAACCCCGGGATCGCACCAGACCTGGCCGAAGACACCCTGACCCTGGTCCAGTCACCCAATCGCAAGGAACCAGGCACAACCCACTGGGGCCTGTACAACGGCAACTTGGGCGTACACGAATGGGAGCATTTTAGCCCCATCAAGCGTTGCCGCGAGTTGCTCGAGCTGCTCACCTGGGCCCATCGCAATGGCGTGATCGACAACACCACGCGCCTGGCCCTGCATCCCGGCGACAGTGACCTGACCGACTTCGAGCTGTTCAACCTGCTGGGCAGCCTGCAGCAGAGCATCCCGCTGCCATTGGAAGCAGTCAGCGAGGTCCGCCTGCTGCAACCGAGCGTGGCCGACGAGATCCTGCTGCTGGTCAATGTCGGCGTCGACCCGCTGCGTCATCACCGCGACCTGAACATCCTGATGACCACCGAACGCACCGACTCGCTGAGCTACGCCGGCGTCCGCGAGAACCTGGTGCTGACGCTCGACCAGATCACCCTCAACAGCTGGAACGAGGTGCTGGTCCAGCGCTATGACGGCGAGCACGCGCTGGTGCGCTGCCTGCGAGACCTCCTCAACGGCCTCGGCCAGCGCGTTCAACGCCCTCGGCTCCGGGTGCGCTGCTTCTGCCGCAATCGCGCCCAGGCCATCGCCCTGCGGGTCGAGGAAATCTTCGACACGGCGCAATTGCTGCTGGAGCAGAACCTCAACCACCGCTACCTGCTCCAGGTGGCGCAACACACCCACGTACTGGAGTTGCAACCAGGGCAAGTCACCCTGACCACTCTGTCCGACCATGACGCGGTCATCGGCTGTCTGGGCGAGGTGCGCGGCCAGTACAGCCCACTGCATCTGGACGCCAATGCCTTGCAGGACCATGACCTGCCGCTGGTACTGGAACAGGGCCGCCGCGATTGCCTGCAGGTGTTCTATCGCTTGCTGGAGGGGTGGGCCGACCTGTACGTGCTGGATGAGCACAACGCACTGTGGCACCAGCGCCTGCTGTTGCAGGATGAGGCACACCTGTTGCTGCCACTGCAACGCTTCCTGCGCTCTGTGCTGATGCGACACGATGCACAACTGCCACTGGACAGCCTGCAGCAGACATCGCTGGAGATCATGTATTACCAGTTGCTGCCATCGAGCCCTGGCAAGGCGCGGAGCCTGGAGCCACGCCCGGCACCGCGCGAAGGCGCAGGCCAGCCGTACTATGAAGTCCAGGCGATCCTGCAGGCCAGCGCGTCGGATGAGGTACACATCACCCTCTACTGCAACCAGCAGGAGTTCTCCGAGCTGGAGCATGGCGACCAGCTGTACGCCATGGTCGCTCGGCAAATCCTGAGGCAACGGCGTAGCGCGGGCAGCTATCGCTGCTATATCACCGATCTGGACCTGTCCGAACTGCTGGGCGACGACCAAGGCTCCACGGCGCTTTACCTGCGTTACAAAAGCCAGCTGGAGCGGGCGCTCAACGATGGCCTGGAACAGTTGAAGGCAACCTTGGAGCCTTGATGCCTCCGAGGACGCGGGCTGGTCCGGGAGCCTGGCGGTGAGACAAGCATCGTATTCGCGGGTAAACCCGCTTCCTCAGGGCCAGCGGTGATCCTTGTGGAAGCGGGTTTACCCGCGAAAGTGTCCGATCACGCAATGCAAGACAACGAGTCTTAGAGATCGAAGTCGCCCGCCGCTTCCGGCTGGTATTCGACCGCCAGCAGCTTGAGCTTGAGGGTCTTGCCGCCCGGGGCCGGCCAGTCGATCTGGTCGCCCACCGACAACCCCAGCAGCGCACAGCCGATCGGTGCCAGGATCGAGACACTGCCCTCGGGACCGGCATCCTTCGGATAGACCAGGGTCAGGTGATAGTCCTTGCCACTGGCCTCCTCGCGGCAATGCACGCGCGAGTTCATGGTCACTACACCGGCCGGGACGTCCTCGTGACCGACCACCTGATCGGCGCGGTCCAGCTCGTCCTGCAGGGCGAGCACACCCGGCGTACTTTCGTCGAGGCTGTCGATCAGGCGCTCGAGACGCTGTACGTCCAATCGGGTGAGGATGAGGGAAGGCTTGGTGCTCATGATCCAGTCAGACTCCTTTTTAACAGGCAGATAAAGCAAAACCCCGCCCAAGGGCGGGGTTTGTGAATGCTTTTGGCGTCATCGACGCAAGCCCGACACTACCACAGTCGGACAAATACTCAAGCCCGGTCCGTCAATGGCCGATGTGCTGCTCGCGCAGGGTCTGGGCTTGGTGACAGATCTGCCGACGCCGTTCGTCGTCGGCCGAACGCCATTCGCGGATGTGCTCGACATGCCGAAAACATCCCGTACAGACCCGGCGCTCGTCGAGCCGACACACACTGATGCAGGGCGACGGCACCGCCGGGCTGACATTGCTGTAGAGCGGCTTGGGCGGCCGGGATTGGTCACTCATCTCAGATCTCGTCGAAGTCCAGCTTCTCGCCGGCCCGCTCCCAGACGATACGCTCGAGCATCTCGCCCAGCAGCTCCTCGCTCTTCTCGCAGACCCACTTGCCGCTCTCTTCGTCGTAGTCGAAGTGGAACCCCCCGGAACGGTCGGCCAACCACAGCTGGCGCAGCGGCTCCTGACGGCTGAAGATCAGCTGGCTGCCGCTGTCGAACTTGATGGTGAGCACCCCGGCGGAGTTCTCCATGTCCACGTCCAGGCCGCTCTCATCGAACAGGTCTTCCAGGGCCTGTTGGGTCGCGTCGACCAGATCGTGGAAACGCGCTTCGCTCAAACTCATTGCAGGAACCTCGAAATTGGCTGCTTACGGCAAGCCGGGCAAGATACGGGCGACGTGCCGGGAATGCAAAGGTTAGCGCCAGTCCATACTGGCCCAATCGCGGGACAAGCCCGCACCTACAAGGCCTGCGTTACGTCTTGCAGGCGCGGACTTGCCCGGCGATCGGGCGTCGCTGACCGGACAAGAATAGCCAAATCAACTCGGGGGTTGGCCCTCCGCCAGGCGGACCGGTCCTTGCATAGGCAATCCAGCAGGCGCTCGGTATACTCGGGCGCAATACTGCATATTTCAAAGGATTCGCCAATGAAGCGCCTGATTTCCTCCCTCGCGGCGCTGGTCGCGGTTGCCTGCCTCGTTTCGGCCTGCGGTCAGAAGGGCCCCCTGTACCTGCCTGAAGACGGCAAGGACGGCAAGGACGCCCGCAAATCGCACCAGCATCAAGCGACCCAGCCGGCTCAACCGGCCGAGACGCTCGAGCCTGCCGAACCCGCCCAGCCAGAGTCGCAGCCCGCGCAGTACTAAGGAAATCCAATGGACGCTTTCAACTACCGCGACGGCGAGCTGTTCGCGGAAGGCGTGGCCCTGTCGGCCATCGCCGAACGTTTCGGCACCCCGACCTACGTGTACTCGCGCGCCCACATCGAGGCCCAGTACCGCAGCTACACCGACGCCCTGCAAGGCACTGAGCACCTGGTCTGCTTCGCGGTCAAGGCCAACTCCAACCTGGGCGTGCTGAACGTCCTGGCCCGCCTGGGCGCAGGCTTCGACATCGTCTCCGGCGGTGAACTGGAGCGTGTGCTGGCCGCTGGCGGACGCGCCGATCGTGTGGTGTTCTCCGGTGTCGGCAAGACCCGTGACGACATGCGCCGCGCGCTGGAAGTCGGTGTGCACTGCTTCAACGTCGAATCCACCGAAGAGCTCGAGCGCCTGCAAGTGGTGGCCGCCGAGATGGGCAAGGTCGCCCCGGTCTCGCTGCGCGTGAACCCGGATGTCGACGCCGGTACCCACCCGTACATCTCCACCGGTCTCAAGGAAAACAAGTTCGGCATCGCCATCGCCGACGCCGAGGCCATCTACGTGCGCGCCGCGCAGTTGCCCAACCTGGACGTGGTGGGCGTGGACTGCCACATCGGCTCCCAGCTGACCACCGTCGAGCCTTTCCTCGATGCCCTGGACCGCCTGCTGGTGCTGGTCGACCGCCTGGCCGAATGCGGCATCCACCTGCGTCACCTGGACCTGGGCGGCGGTGTCGGCGTTCGCTACCGCGACGAAGAACCACCGCTGGTGTCGGACTACATCCAGGCCATCCGCGAGCGCGTCGGCGAGCGTGACCTGGCCCTGGTGTTCGAGCCGGGCCGTTACATCGTCGCCAATGCCGGCGTCCTGCTGACCCGCGTCGAATACCTCAAGCACACCGAACACAAAGACTTCGCCATCATCGACGGGGCAATGAACGACCTGATCCGCCCGGCCCTGTACCAGGCCTGGATGGGCGTCAGCGCGGTCAAGCCACGTGCAGGCGAAGGGCGCAGCTATGACCTGGTCGGCCCGATCTGCGAGACCGGCGACTTCCTGGCCAAGGACCGCGTCCTGAACCTGGCCGAAGGCGACCTGCTGGCCGTTCAGTCCGCTGGCGCCTATGGTTTTGTCATGAGCTCGAACTACAACACCCGTGGCCGCTGCGCCGAAGTGCTGGTCGATGGAGACGAGGCTTTCGAAGTCCGTCGCCGTGAAACCATTGCCGAACTGTTCGCCGGCGAAAGCCTGCTGCCGGAGTGAGCCCATGCTGCTGCGTTTCACCAAGATGCACGGGCTAGGCAACGACTTCATGGTCCTGGACCTGGTCAGCCAGCACGCGCACATCCAGCCCAAGCATGCCAAGCAGTGGGGAGATCGCAATACCGGCGTCGGCTTCGACCAGTTACTGATCGTCGAGGCGCCGAGCAATCCGGATGTGGACTTCCGCTATCGGATCTTCAATGCCGACGGCTCCGAGGTCGAGCAGTGCGGCAACGGCGCGCGCTGCTTCGCCCGCTTCGTGCTGGATAAGCGCCTGACCGCGAAGAAGCGCATCCGCGTGGAAACCAAGGGCGGCATCATCGAGCTGGACGTGCGCAACGACGGCCAGGTGTGTGTCGACATGGGCCCGCCACGCTTCGTCCCGGCCGAGATTCCATTCGTCGCCGATGAACAGGCCCTGAACTACCCACTGGAAGTCGACGGCCAGGTCCATTCGATCGCCGCCGTGTCCATGGGCAACCCGCACTCGGTGCTGCGTGTCGATGACGTGCGCACGGCCCCGGTGCATGAGCTGGGCCCGAAAATCGAACACCATCCGCGCTTCCCGCAGCGGGTCAATGCCGGTTTCATCCAGGTCGTCGACCGTCATCACGCCAACCTGCGGGTCTGGGAACGTGGTGCTGGCGAAACCCAGGCTTGCGGCACCGGGGCCTGCGCGGCCGCGGTAGCAGCCATCAGCCAGGGCTGGATGGACTCTCCGGTGAGCATCGACCTGCCGGGCGGCCGTCTGAACATCGAATGGGCCGGCCCCGGCAAGCCCGTACTGATGACCGGCCCAGCCGTACGCGTGTACGAAGGACAGGTTCGTCTCTAAACGAGTAACTGCCATGACCGATCAGCCCCAGGTTGTACCCGAGCAGAACCTCGACGCCGAAGCCGTGGTCGCCTACCTGCGCGCCCACCCGACCTTCTTCGCCGAGCACGACGAGCTGCTGATCGAGCAGCGAATCCCGCACCAGCGCGGCGACAGCGTGTCGCTGGTGGAGCGCCAGCTCAAGTTGCTGCGCGACCGCAACATCGAGATGCGTCATCGCCTCTCGCAATTGATGGACGTGGCCCGGGACAACGACCGGTTGTTCGACAAGACCCGTCGCCTGATCCTCGACCTGCTCGATGCGGGCAGCCTCGAGGAAGTGGTCATGGCCGTCGAGGACAGCCTGCGTCAGGAGTTCCAGGTGCCGTTCGTCAGCCTCATCCTCTTTGGCGAAAGCGCAGCCCCGGTCGGGCGCTGGGCCAGTAACGGGGAGGCGCAACAGGCCATCGGCGCGCTACTGGGCAGCGGCAAGACCGTCAGCGGCAACCTGCGCGAGCATGAGCTGGCTTTCCTGTTCGGCGACGAGCAGCGCAAGGAAGTCGGCTCCAGCGCCGTCGCCACGCTCGAATACCAAGGGCTGCATGGCGTACTGGCGATCGGCAGCCACGACCCACAGCACTACAAGAGCAGCGTCGGCACCTTGTTCCTGGGCTACATCGCCGAAGTGCTCGGCCGCGTCGTCCCACGCTTCACCCAAACCCTGCGACCGGTGCGCTGATGGAGCGCCAGCTGGAGGCTTATTGCGCGTACCTGCGCAATGAGCGCCAGGCGTCCGAGCACACCCAACTGGCTTACCGTCGCGACCTGCAGAACGTCATCGAGTTCTGCAACACCCAGGGCATTGACGACTGGAATGCCCTGCAGGTCCCGCAGTTGCGCCAGCTGGTGGTGCGTCAACATCAGCATGGCCAGTCCGCCCGCAGCCTGGCACGCCTGCTCTCGGCGGTGCGCGGCCTGTACCGTTACCTGAACCGCGAAGACCTGTGTCAGCACAACCCGGCCATTGGCGTGACCGCACCCAAGGGCGAGCGCCGCCTGCCCAAGGTCCTGGACACCGATCGCGCCCTGCAGTTGCTCGACGGTGGCGTGGACGATGATTTCATTGCCCGTCGCGACCAGGCCATTCTCGAACTCTTCTACTCGTCCGGGCTGCGCCTGTCGGAGCTGACCAATCTTGACCTGGACCAACTGGACCTCACCGCCGGGCTGGTCCAGGTACATGGCAAGGGCGGCAAGTCGCGTGTGCTGCCGGTCGGACGCAAGGCCCGCGAGGCCCTGCAGCAGTGGCTCAAACTGCGCGGCATCAGCGCGCCTCGGGACAACGCGGTGTTCCTGACCCGCCAAGGCACCCGCCTCGGCCAACGAGCGATCCAGATGCGGGTCAAGGCCGCGGGCGAACGCGAGCTGGGCCAGCACCTGCACCCCCACATGCTTCGCCATTCCTTCGCCAGCCACCTGCTGGAGTCGTCCCAGGACCTGCGCGCGGTGCAGGAGATGCTTGGCCACGCCGACATCGGCACCACGCAGATCTACACCCACCTGGACTTCCAGCACCTGGCCGCGGTGTACGACAGCGCCCATCCTCGGGCCAAACGCAGCAAAGGCACAGACTCATGAGCATCAAGCTGATCACCTTCGACCTGGACGACACCCTGTGGGACACCGCACCGGTGATCGCCAGCGCCGAAATCGTCCTGCGCGACTGGCTCGCGGCCAATGCCCCGATCCTGGGCGGCGTGCCGGTCGAGCACCTGTTCGCCATCCGCGAGCGCCTGGTGCAGGCCGAACCGGGCCTCAAGCACCGCATCAGTGCCCTGCGCCGCCGCGTGCTGTTCCATGCGCTGGAAGACGTCGGCTACAGCGAGAAGCAGGCCCTTGAGCTTGCCAACGAAGGTTTCGAGGTGTTCCTGCACGCCCGGCATCAAGTGGAGGTGTTTCCTGAAGTACAGCCGGTGCTGGAGATCCTGCGCCACCAGTACATGCTCGGCGTGGTCACCAACGGCAACGCCGACGTGCGACGCCTGGGGCTGGCGGACTACTTCAAGTTCGCCCTGTGCGCCGAGGACCTGGGCATCGGCAAACCGGACCCTGCGCCGTTCATGGAAGCCCTGCGCCGAGGCGAAGTCGGGGCCGATGCCGCGGTGCACATCGGCGACCATCCCGCTGACGACGTCGCAGGCGCCCAACGCGCCGGGTTGCGGGCGGTGTGGTTCAACCCCCAGGGCAAGGACTGGGCGGGTGAGCAGGCACCGGATGCACAGATCCAGCGGTTGTCGCAGTTGCCGGACGTTCTGTCGCGCTGGCGCTGATCAGGGCCGCGTTGCGCCCCATCGCAGGCACGACGCCAATCTGTAGAAGCGGCCTTGTGCCGCGAAAGGGCCACAGAGTGGTCCCCTTTCCCCGCCCACAAAAAAGCCCGCAGCGACGGCGGGCTTTTTTGCGTTCAGCCACTCAGATAGGGCGGCTGCCGTACTTGTTGTCCGGCTTCTTGGGCGGATCGGCGACCACGTTGGCTTCGACCTCCTGAACCTTGCCACCACGCGCAAGGAACTCTTCCATGGCCTTGGCCAGCGCATCGCGCTCTTTCTGCTTGGCTTCCATGCTTGGCATCTCGTCCACCGAGACCGCCGCCTTGGATTTACCCTTGGCTACAGGTGCGGGGCTGTCGTCTTCGCCGGCGTCTTCCGCGCCGTCGTCAGCCGCAGCTTCGAGGCCCTCATCGGCCTCGTCTTCATCGCCTACTTCGAGGTCGTCATTTTCCAGATCGTCGTCGCTCATGTTCTACCTCATGACTTGCGAAAAGCAGGTTAGTTATAGACCAGTGGAGCCGTAGACCGGCAGCCACCAGTGAAAATTCAACTGGCCGTGGGTTGGCCACTGCCCGGGCGTCCCTCTCCTGATGTGGAGACTGTCGCCCAACAGGCCCTGCTCCTGGCAGAGCCTGAAAAATCATCGAGCCATCGGCCGGAAAAAAGCGCCGGCAGCACCTGCTGGCCATGCGCTACTGGCAAGCCTAGCAAAGGGTGGAGAAGTGTGGGGACAGCTCATCGAACACCCTTCGGCGCGCATTCTAGCGCGCTCGTTGAAAAAGCAAAGCTCCCTGAACGCCCAGCGCGTTGTAAGTTTTACGCCTCTGTCACGAACGTGCCGGGTAAACCGTTTGCTCTTCGCCAAACAGCGAATTCCAGGCAAAAAAATGCCCGGCGAACCGGGCAAGTTTTCCAGCGTCTCGCGGTTACAGGTTGTAGCCACGCTCGTTGTGTTGAGCCAGGTCGAGGCCGACCGACTCTTCTTCTTCGTTGACCCGCAGCCCCATCAACACGTCCAGCACCTTGAGGATCACGTAGGTGACGATGGCGGTGTAGACCACAGTGAACAGCACGCCCTTGGTCTGCACCCAGAGCTGTGCGGCGATATCGGTGACCGCGCCGAAGCCGCCCAGGGCAGGGGCTGCGAACACACCGGTGAGAATGGCACCGACGATACCGCCGACACCATGCACGCCGAAGGCGTCGAGGGAGTCGTCATAGCCCAGCTTGCGCTTGAGGCTGGTGGCGCAGACGTAGCAGATCACGCCCGAAGCCAGGCCGATGATCAAGGCGCCCATCGGGCCCACGGTGCCTGCCGCCGGGGTGATGGCCACCAGGCCCGCGACCACCCCGGAGGCGATGCCCAGGGCACTGGGTTTGCCGTGGCCGATCCACTCGGCGAACATCCAGCCCAGCGCCGCCGCCGCCGTGGCGATCTGGGTGACCAGCATGGCCATGCCGGCGGTGCCGTTAGCTGCGGCGGCAGAGCCTGCGTTGAAACCGAACCAGCCGATCCACAGCATGGCCGCACCCATCAGCGTATAGCCCAGGTTGTGCGGGGCCATCGGCGTGGTTGGGTAGCCCTTGCGCTTGCCCAGCACCAGGCAGCAGACCAGGCCTGCGATACCGGCATTGATGTGCACCACGGTGCCACCGGCGAAGTCGAGCACGCCCCAGTCCCACATCAGCGCGCCGTCACCACTCCAGACCATGTGCGCGATCGGCGCATAGACCAAGGTGAACCAGATGCCCATGAAAACCAGCATAGCGGAGAACTTCATGCGCTCGGCGAAGGCACCGACGATCAGCGCCGGGGTGATGATGGCGAAGGTCATCTGGAAGGTGATGAACACCGCCTCGGGGAACAACGCAGTGGCCGAGGTCAGGTTCTGGGGCGTGACGCCGGCCAGAAACGCCTTGGAGAAACCACCGACGAAGGAATAGAGATTGACCACGCCCTTTTCCATACCCGTGGTATCGAATGCCAGGCTGTAGCCGTAGACGACCCAGAGGATGCTCATCAGGCCGGTGATGGCGAAGCATTGCATCATCACCGACAGCACGTTCTTGGAGCGGACCATGCCGCCATAGAACAGGGCCAGGCCCGGAATGGTCATGAACAGCACCAGCGCCGTGGCAGTGAGCATCCAGGCGGTATCGCCGGAGTTCAACGCCGGGGCAGCTTCCTCTGCCAAGGCCAGGCCGGGCATTACGAGGGACAATAGGGCTCCTAGCCCTGCGATCTTACGCAGAGTCATGTTGTTTTCTCCTGGGGCGTTGGGTTTGTGAGGCGGTGTTACTTAGATCGCGTCGGTATCGGTTTCGCCGGTACGGATGCGGATGGCCTGCTCCAGATTGACCACGAAGATCTTGCCGTCACCGATCTTGCCGGTGTTGGCAGCCTTGGTGATGGCTTCGATTACCCGGTCAAGGTCCTTGTCGTCGATGGCGACGTCGATCTTCACCTTGGGCAGGAAATCGACCACGTACTCGGCACCGCGATACAGCTCGGTATGGCCTTTCTGCCGACCGAAGCCTTTGACTTCGGTCACGGTGATGCCCTGCACGCCGATTTCCGACAGCGACTCGCGCACGTCGTCCAGCTTGAACGGCTTGATGATGGCAGTGACTAGCTTCATGAAACTTCTCCCGATTTGGTGGACTTGCCCCAGGAAAACAAACCCGTCTCAAGTCTAAGCGCAGCGCCTGGCTTTGTAACCCGTCGTCGGAGCCCTCTCGCCGAAGTCGAAAGGGCCGTTGGTTCCAGCCTCGCACTGCCTGGTCACAAGAACTGCATCAGTGCATGGCTCGCGATGGTCTCTGCAGAAACCTTGCCACTTCGAATAACTGCAGCAAAAACAGCCGGTTACGCTTAAGAACGGATTTTGGCCAATCGCCAGCAAGGGAAAGACGCACAACTTCGGTGCAGCACGACGTGCCGGATTGCGCAAAAAATGTGCAGGGCAAATGCCATCGGGGTGCGTGCTACACTGCGCACCTCTCAACGATTCAAGCGGACAGCCCAACATGCTCGCGCCCAAAGCTTTTCTCGACGCCCTGAGCGACCAGGCCTCGCGCCTGTTCAGCGGCGACACCGCACAACCTCGCGCCGAACTGGAAAGCCAGTTCAAGGTCCTCATGCAAGGCGCCTTCAGCAAGCTGGACCTGGTCAGCCGCGACGAATTCGACAGCCAGATGGTCGTCCTGGCGCGCACACGCGCACGCCTGGAAGCCCTGGAGAAGCAGTTGGCCGAGCTGGAAGCCCGGATCGCGCCATCCGTTCAGCAATAGCACCCGGCATCTTTGCGGGAGACATCGGAGCCCCGAATCGCCTTTCCCGCAGCGTGCGCGGTGTCCGGCAGGGGTTCTGCGGTGTCCTCAAGAACACCGCCGTCCCTATGGGAGCGGGTTCATCCGCGAACAGGCCGGTGCGAACAACACGAACTGGCCGTCGGCCGTCCATTGCAAAACCCCGACGCACTCTTTCGCAATAGCCCTTCCCCAGGCGCTCTATGCTTGCCCAACCGCAGGAAGCGGTTTTCTAAAAGCGATCACGGAGTGTCCATGTCCCTCGCCCTCGTCCACAGCCGCGCCCAGGTCGGCGTGCTGGCGCCTGCTGTCAGTGTCGAAACCCATCTGGCCAACGGCCTGCCCACCCTGACGCTGGTGGGTCTGCCCGAAGCCACGGTCAAGGAAAGCAAGGACCGGGTGCGCAGCGCCATCGTCAACGCCGGCCTGGACTACCCCGCCCGGCGCATCACCCAGAACCTCGCCCCGGCCGACCTGCCCAAGGACGGCGGGCGCTATGACCTGGCCATCGCCCTGGGCATCCTCGCCGCCAACGGCCAGGTGCCGGTCGCGACCCTGAGCGATATCGAGTGCATCGGCGAGCTGGCGCTGTCGGGCGGGTTGCGGCCAGTGCAGGGCGTGCTGCCTGCTGCGCTGGCCGCCCGAGAAGCGGGGCGAGCGCTGGTGGTGCCCCGGGAAAACGCCGAGGAAGCGAGCCTGGCGAGCGGCCTGGTGGTGTATGCCGTGGATCATCTGCTGGAACTGGTCGCCCACCTCAATGGCCAGGCGCCCTTGTCACCCTACGCGGCCAATGGCCTGCTGCTGCGGGAGCGGCCCTATCCGGACCTCAGCGAAGTGCAGGGCCAGGCCGCAGCCAAACGCGCCCTGCTGGTCGCAGCGGCCGGCGCGCACAATCTCCTGTTTACCGGGCCACCCGGCACGGGCAAGACCCTGCTCGCCAGCCGTCTGCCCGGATTGCTGCCTCCGCTGGATGAGCACGAGGCCCTGGAAGTGGCGGCGATCCAATCGGTCAGCGGTCACAAGCCGCTGGACTGCTGGCCGCAACGGCCGTTCCGCCACCCTCATCACTCGGCCTCCGGCCCTGCCCTGGTCGGCGGTGGCAGCCGACCTCAACCGGGCGAGATCACCCTGGCGCATCATGGCGTGCTGTTTCTGGACGAACTGCCGGAGTTCGAACGACGTGTACTGGAGGTGCTTCGCGAGCCGCTGGAATCGGGGGAAATCGTGGTAGCCCGCGCCAAGGATCGCATACGCTTCCCCGCACGTTTCCAACTGGTGGCAGCCATGAACCCCTGCCCTTGCGGCTACCTGGGTGATCCCACCGGTCGCTGTCGCTGCAGCACCGAGCAGATCCAGCGCTATCGCAACAAACTGTCCGGCCCGCTGCTCGATCGCATAGACCTACACCTGACCGTGGCCAGGGAAAGCACCGTACTGACCCACCAGCCCAGCGGTGAGTCCAGCGCCAGCGTCGCCCGCCAGGTGGCCCAGGCGCGGGACCTTCAGCAGCGGCGCCAGGGGTGCGCCAATGCCTTTCTCGACCTCAATGGCCTGCGCCGCCACTGTGTGCTGCAAGCCGACGACCAGGCCTGGCTGGAAAGTGCCTGCGAGCGCCTGACCTTGTCCCTGCGGGCCGCCCACCGCCTGCTCAAGGTGGCCCGTACATTGGCGGACCTTGAACAGGTGGACGGCATCGGGCGTGCGCACCTGGCCGAAGCACTCCAGTATCGACCGAGCGCCTGATGACTGGGCAGCGCCCTGTTCGCGGCTAAACCCGGGCCTACAAAGGTGGCGATTTCGGAACGATGCTTCCCGACGCGACGGGATTGTCCTGTTTATCGCACAAGACGAAAATGCCCGCCTCTGCTATCCATTGCCTAGGGTCTGTATGAAAAGTCTTGAGACGAAGGTCAGGCAAGGCGAAAACAGCCGAGGAAGCGCAGTTTACGGGTTGTAAATGAGCATTCCGAGGCTGTTTTCAACGCAGCATCACCGAGTATCAAGGCTTTTCGTACAGAGCCTAACCCCCTCGCCGCTCAAGGAGTCCGAGCCATGCCCCACGAAGCCAGCCTGTTGCAAACTGCGGTGATCTTCTTGCTTGCCGCCGTCGTTGCCGTGCCCCTGGCCAAGCGCCTGCAACTGGGCGCGGTCATCGGCTATCTGCTGGCCGGCGTGGCCATCGGCCCCCAGGCATTGGGGCTGATTCGCGACACCGAGAGCGTCGCGCACATCTCCGAACTCGGCGTGGTCCTGCTGCTGTTCATCATTGGCCTGGAGCTCTCGCCCCGGCGCCTGTGGCTGATGCGCAAGGCGGTATTCGGCGTGGGCCTGGCCCAGGTGCTGGTGACCGGCGCAGTCATCGGCGCGATTGCCCTGTTCGGTTTCGGCCAGTCGCTTTCCAGCGCCGCGGTGTTGGGCCTGGGTCTGGCGCTATCGTCGACTGCCTTCGGCCTGCAGAGCCTCGCCGAAAGCAAACAACTCAATGCCCCTCACGGGCGCCTGGCCTTCGCCATCCTGTTGTTCCAGGACATCGCCGCCATCCCCTTGATCGCCCTGGTGCCGCTGCTGGCTGCCAGCGGCCCGGACACCAGCCACGGCGATAGCCTGCAGCATGGCCTACAGGTGTTCGCCAGCATCGCCATCGTCATCGTCGGTGGCCGCTACCTGCTGCGCCCGGTGTTCCGCACCGTGGCCCGCACCGGCCTGCCGGAAGTCTCCACCGCCACTGCGCTGCTGGTGGTGATCGGCACCGCTTGGCTCATGGAACAGGCCGGCATTTCCATGGCCTTGGGCGCCTTCCTCGCCGGCCTGCTGCTGGCGGATTCAGAGTACCGCCACGAACTGGAGTCGCAGATCGAGCCGTTCAAAGGCCTGCTGCTGGGGTTGTTCTTCATCAGTGTCGGCATGGGCGCCAACCTCGGGCTGTTGCTGGAGATGCCGCTGGTACTGCTCGGCCTGACGCTGCTGCTGGTGGCGGTGAAGTTGCCGCTGCTGATGCTGGTCGGACGCCTGGCCGGTGGTCTGACCACCGCCAGTGCCCTGCGCCTCGGCGTGGTGTTGGCCGCTGGCGGCGAATTCGCCTTCGTGGTGTTCAAGCTGGGCAAGGATCAGGGCCTGTTCGACGCCCGCACCCACGACCTGCTGCTGATGACCATCACCCTGTCGATGGCCATCACCCCGCTGTTGCTGTTGGTCTGCGCGCGCCTGCTCAAGCGCCCGCAACCAGCCCGAGAAGTACCGGAGCACTACAAGAGCATCCAGGCCGATACCCCGCGGGTGGTGATCGTCGGCATGGGGCGCATGGGCCAGATCGTCTCGCGCATCCTGCGGGCGCAGAAGATCCCCTTCATCGCCCTGGACACCTCGGTGGACACCATCGAGATGACCCGCACCTTCGAGCAGGCCCCGGTGTTCTACGGCGACCCACAACGGCCGGAGGTGCTGCATGCGGCCAAGGTCGGCGAGGCCGAGTACGTCATCATCACCACGGACGATCCGGAGGTCACCACACGCACCGCCGAACGGGTCAAGCGCCTGTACCCGCACCTGAAGGTGATCGCCCGGGCACGCAATCGCCAGCACGTGCACAAGCTGATGGACGTCGGCGCCGAGCCGATCCGCGAGACCTTCTACTCGAGCCTTGAGATGAGCCGCCGCACCCTGGTCGGCCTGGGCTTGTCGAGCGAGCAGGCCGCGGACCGCATCCAGCGCTTCACCGAGCACGACGAACAAGTGCTCGAAGCCCAAGGCCGTGTACGCGATGACCGGGCCAAGGTCATGCAGACCGCCCAGGAGGCGCGCAAGGAACTGGAGCGGTTGTTCGAATCGGATGCGCCGTAGGGCACGGCGTGCGGGCATCCGGGGCTGGCAGAGGGACTGGTTGAATCGGACACTCCAAACTGACGCCACACAGCGCTCACCCGCGATACGGATGAAAAACGGCGTTGCTGGGGTAGACTGCCCCACGCGCCCCATCCTGAGAACCTCTGCATGGAAGACCTCAACTCCCTCTACTACTTCACCCAGGTAGTCGAACATGGCGGCTTCGCGCCGGCCGGCCGGGCCCTGGACATGCCCAAGTCCAAACTCAGCCGACGCATCGCCGAGCTGGAAGAGCGCCTGGGCGTGCGGCTGCTGCATCGCACCAGCCGCCACTGCTCGCTGACCGAGGTCGGCCAGGCGTACTACCAACGCTGCCTGGCCATGCGGGTGGAGGCCGAGGGGGCCGCCGAGATCATCGAGCGCAACCGCAGCGAGCCTCGTGGCCTGGTGCGCATCAGTTGCCCCACCACCTTGCTCAATGCCTGGGTGGGGCCGATGCTGACCCGCTACATGGCCAAGTACCCGCAAGTGGAGTTGTTCATCGAGAGTACCAACCGCCGGGTCGACCTGCTTCACGAAGGCTTCGACATCGCCCTGCGGGTGCGCTTCCCGCCGCTGGAGAACACCGACATGGTGATGAAGGTACTGAGCAACAGCACTCAGTGCCTGGTGGGGCAGCCTTCGTTTCTCGAACGCCTGCCGAAAGACTTCGAGCCGCAGATGCTGGGCCAATTGCCCAGCCTGCACTGGGGTGGTTCGCAGCGTGAGTATCAGTGGGAGTTGTTCCAGGACGAGCGTATGACGCAAAAGCTGGTGATTGCGCATACGCCCAAGGTGGTCACCGATGACTTGTTCGCCTTGCGCCACTTCGTGGTGGAGGGCGTGGGGATCGCGCACTTGCCACGGGTGGCGGTGCGTGAAGACCTCGCAGCGGGCAGGCTGGTGGAAATGTTGCCGGGCTGGCACCCGCGCTGCGGGATCGTCCATGCGATCTTCCCGTCACGGCGGGGGCTGCTACCGTCGGTGCGGGCGTTGATCGATCATCTGGCCGAAGAGTTCGCGGTCAGCGATATGGCGTAAGACCAAGGGGGCCGCAAAGCGGCCCCCATTGGTTCAGAAGGCAAAGCACGAGCAGCCTAAGGCCCCCCAGAAACCTTGGAAGTCATTCACCGGCACACTGGAATGGCGCGCCTTTTCATGGCTGTGGGCATGCACGCCACAAGGCCCGGCGCACTGGTGCACCGCCGCCGCCAAAGGCGCCCCGGCCCGCCAGTGCCCTGGCACCTTCACCACCGGCGACCACTCCGGCAACACCGGCAGCACAGCCGGGCCGAGCTTCTCGAAGTCGCCTGCGGCATACACCACCTTGCCATCGACCACCGTCAGCACCGACTCGATACCCTTGATCGCGTCCTCTTCGACGCTGAAGAAGTCCTGCGACAGCGCCGCCAGGTCCGCCAACTGGCCCACCTTGATCTGCCCTTTCTTACCCTGCTCACTGGAGAACCAGGCGCTGCCATGGGTGAACAGCTGCAAGGCCGTCTCGCGGCTCAGACCCTCCGGGTAAAGTTCCAGCCCGCCAACGGTCTTGCCGCTGACCAGCCAGTACAACGAAGTCCACGGGTTGTAGCTGGACACCCGAGTGGCGTCGGTACCCGCGCCCACCGGCACACCCTCGGCCAGCATGCGCTGAATCGGCGGGGTCTTTTCCGCAGCCTTGGCGCCATAACGGTCGACGAAGTATTCACCCTGGAAGGCCATGCGATCCTGGATGGCGATGCCGCCGCCGAGCGCTCGTACCCGCTCGATGTTCTTCGGGGTGATGGTCTCGCAATGGTCGAAGAACCACGGCAGCCCATTGAACGGAATGTCGCGGTCGACCTTCTCGAACACATCGAGCATGCGCGAGATGGACTCGTTGTACGTGGCATGCAGCCGGAACGGCCAGCGCTGCTCCACCAAGTGACGGACCACCGGTTCGAGCTCCTGCTCCATGGTCTGCGGCAAGTCGGGTCGCGGCTCGAGGAAGTCCTCGAAGTCGGCGGCGGAAAACACCAGCATTTCACCCGCACCGTTGTGGCGGAAAAAGTCGTTGCCGTCACCGGGTTTGACGATCTTGCTCCAGTTCTGGAAGTCGGCCAGCTCTTCCTTGGGTTTCTGGGTGAACAGGTTGTAGGCGATGCGCACGGTCAGTTGGCCTTGCTTGGCCAGTTCCTGGATCACTTGGTAGTCGTCCGGGTAGTTCTGGTAGCCGCCACCGGCATCGATGGCGCTGGTCAGGCCCAGGCGGTTGAGCTCGCGCATGAACTGGCGCGTGGAGTTGACCTGGTATTCCAGCGGCAGCTTCGGCCCCTTGGCCAGGGTGGCATACAGGATGGTGGCGTTAGGCCGGGCGATGAGCATGCCGGTGGGGTTGCCGAACTTGTCGCGCTGGATTTCGCCCCCAGGCGGGTCGGGCGTGTCCTTGGTGTAGCCCACGGCCTTGAGCGCGGCGCGATTGAGCAGCGCCCGGTCGTAAAGGTGCAGCAGGAACACCGGCGTGTCCGGCGCGGCTTGGTTGATCTCCTCCAGCGTCGGCATACGCTTTTCGGCGAACTGGAACTCGTTCCAGCCGCCGACCACCCTCACCCACTGCGGGCTCGGCGTGCGGTCGGCCTGGTCCTTGAGCATGCGCAGGGCGTCGGCCAGAGAGGGCACGCCCTCCCAGCGCAGTTCCAGGTTGTAGTTCAGGCCGCCACGGATCAGGTGCAGGTGCGAGTCGTTGAGCCCGGGGATGACCGTGCGTTGCTTGAGGTCGATCAACTGGGTGCCGGCACCTTTGTGCGCCATGGCATCGGCATCGGTGCCCACGGCGAGAAAGCGGCCATCTTTGATGGCGACGGCGCTGGCCTTGGGCTTCTCACGGTCGACGGTGTGCAGTCGGCCATTGAACAGGATGAGGTCGGCAGTCATGGGATCTCCTGAAATTGCGGCGTGAGCGGAATCGGTGAACGGCAGTGCGGACCAGAGCGCACCTGCGGCGCCCAGCACGGTGCTGGTGGCGAGGAACTGGCGGCGGCTCTTGTCGGTAGGGTCCTGGTTCATGGTGATCTCCGGCGGGTGCGTGATCGACAGGCGTGTGAAGGCTAGCAACGGATGCGCCGGCCAGCGCGGCAGCTGGTCAGCGACGCAGCCAGCCCGCGCAGCGGCGCGTCACCCAAGGCATGATGTAGAACACCACAGGCACGATGACGAACAGGTTGACGATCAAGTTGCTGGTGATCGCGCCGCCCAACGACGGAAAACGCGCGAAGAGCGGCGCCAGCAGTTGCGGGATGACCAGGGTCATCGGGCAAATGACGAGATAAGTCAGCAGCGCCTGCTTCCAGCGTGGCGGTTGGGCCGCACCGCTGGTGGGCGGCGTGAACCAGAATTCCGGATCGTCATGGACCTGGGTCTGGTCGCCCTCCTCCAGCAGCGGCAACACCTCGTCGATCAGCGCCTGGCGCTCGGCGGAGTCGACCCAGGCCTGCAGCTGGCTGGCCTCGGCGAAACGCACCACGGTGGTGAACTGACGGCCACCGTCGTCGGGACGGATCACATTCACATCCAGGTGCCCCGGCTGTTGACGGGCCACGCCAACGGTGTGCCGCAGCCAGGTTTCATAACGCGCCAGCGCATCGGTACGCACTTTGTGCTGGATGACCAGCGTGACCACGGTACGGTTGTTCATCGGCCTTCCCCTGAGCAAGGTGAAGCCAGGCGCCGGAATCCGGCGCCTGGCGAGGCGGCTTACTTGCCAGCAGTCAGCGTGCTGTAGCTGGTCATCAGGTTGCGATAGTCCGGGATGTGGTTGGAGAACAGGGTGCCCAGGCCCTCGATGTCGTTGCGCCAGTCGCGGTGCAGCTCACAGGCCACGCCGAACCAGGTCATCAGTTGCGCACCGGCCGCTTCCATCCGCCGCCAGGCGGCGTCGCGGGTCATCTCGTTGAAGGTGCCGGAAGCATCGGTGACCACGAACACTTCGAACTCTTCTTCCAGGGCCGACAGCGCTGGGAAGGCCACGCACACTTCGGTCACGACACCGGCGATGATCAGTTGCTTCTTGCCGGTGGCTTTCACCGCCTTGACGAAGTCTTCGTTGTCCCAGGCGTTGATCTGGCCTGGGCGGGCGATGTACGGGGCATCTGGGAACTGCGCCTTGAGCTCAGGCACCAGCGGGCCGTTGGGGCCTTGCTCGAAGCTGGTGGTGAGGATGGTCGGCAGGTTGAAGTACTTGGCCAGGTCCGCCAGCGCCAGCACGTTGTTCTTGAAGCGGTCCGGCTCGATGTCACGTACCAGCGAGAGCAGGCCTGCCTGGTGGTCGACCAGCAGTACAGCGGCGTTGTTCTTGTCCAGGCGGTTGTAGGTGAATTTGCTCATGGTCTGTGTTCCTTCAGGTAGTGAGTGGGGGTGTTGCCTTGACTGCATGGACACAGATTAAAAACATCACCTTTGAAGCACTAGATAGCGAAAATTGGCCCTAGCGTTCTATTTTTAGGACGAAACGCAGTGCAACTCGCTCTGCGAACCTTTCTACGTTTGGGGCTGCTCTGCAGCCCATCGAAAGCTGCGCCAGCGCGGTGTGGTTTTTCGTGGGCGCTGGCGCAGTCTGCGATGGGCGTATAGCGGCCCGGGATCCATTGCCTGCCCGCTCAACCTGCTCTTTACTACCCCACAGCCCTCTTCTCTCTCGAGACTTTCATGCTGGCGTTCATTCAGTCCTCCCCACTGTGGTTCGGCGCCGTCCTGCTGCTGCTCGACCTATTGTTGTGGCAGGTGATCCCGGTCGAGCGCCGGGCCTGTCGCATCGGCGCTCGGCTGGTGATCTTCCTGCTGTTCAGCTGGGTTCTGCTGGCGGCGGGCATGAGCCCGTTGCAACCGCCGCCCTGGGTGGACGACGTGCCTCGCAACCTGATGGCCACCGCGCTGGAGATCGCCTGGTGGTTGTTCTTCGCGCGCACGGTGACGGTGGTGTTCGGTCTCGTGCTGATCGCCCGCGGGGGTCATGGCGGGCGGTTGCTGCAGGACGTGCTCGGGGCGCTGATCTTCGTGGCCGCAGCGATCGCGGCGGCGGCCTATGTGCTGCAATTGCCGGTCAAAGGCCTGCTGGCAACGTCAGGCGTCATGGCCATCGTCATTGGCCTTGCGTTGCAGAGCACCTTGGCGGACGTGTTCTCCGGTATCGTGCTCAACACCACGCGGCCCTACCAGATCGGTGATGCGATCTCCATCGACGGCACCGAGGGCAAGGTGCTGGACATCGATTGGCGGGCCACGCGGCTGCTCACCGGCAATGGCAGCCTGGCAGTGGTGCCCAACTCGGTGGTAGCCAAGGCCAAGCTGCTCAACTTCAGCCGACCGGCGGACGTGCATGGGGTGTCGGTCAGCGTGGTGGTGCCAGCCAAGGTGCGCCCCAAGCGGGTATTCGATGCGCTGGAGAAAGCCCTGCAAGGCACCAGCGCGCTGCTCACGACACCGCCACCCAAGGTCACCGTGAAGGCCTCCACACTGGAGTCGGTGGAGTACGAGGCCAGCGCATTCGTCGCATCCATGGACCGCAAGGTCGAAGTGCGCAACCAGCTGTTCGACCTGGCCCATCGCCACCTGGAGGCCAACGGTGTGATGTGGAACGTCGACCTCGCCCTGCCGCCTCGCAGTCGCCAGCGCGAGCTGCTGGATGACGTGCGGGTGTTCCGCGCATTGACCAGCGATGAGCGCGACGCCCTGAGCCAGCGCATGACTGCGGTGGAGTACTTGGCCGATCAGGTGATCCTGGGCGTGGGTGAGCACTCCGACTATGTGCTGGTGATCGGCAGCGGCGTGGTCTCGGCGTCGATTCGTGATGGCGAACGGCTGATCGAGGCCGGACGCATGGGCCCTGGCGAGGTACTGGGGGTCGAAGGGCTGATCGATGAAGAGGAATCCCTGGCGGAATTCCGCACCCTCACCGGTTGCCTGCTCTATCGCATCGACAAGGAGCAGGTACGCAGCTGCCTGGCCCAGCGTGGCGAGGTGCAGACCGCCCTGACCAAGCTACAGCGCTTTCGTCGTCAGAACCGGGAGTCACTGCTGATGCAGAAACCGCCGGTGGTGAAGAAAGGCGGCTTCCTCAGCTGGCTGCACAAATGAGCAGTCAGTCTTGTGCGGGCTTTTTCGCGGGTAAACCCGCTCCTACAAGGCTGGTGCTGCCCCTGCGGGGGCGGGTTCACCCGCGAACGAGCCCAGGCGGTTACAGCACTACCCGCAGGCATTGCCCCGCGTGGTACAGCGAGAAGCCCGACTCATAGAAGGCCGTACGCAGCGACGGCGCGCTGACCGGTTTCATCGGCGAAAACGGGATCGGCAGGCTGTTCGGGTCGTCCTTGAGCAGGAACTCGGCGAACGCGCGGCCAATCACCGTACCGGTGGTGTTGCCCCGGCCGTTGTAGCCAGTCACCGCCACCAGCCCTGGGGCTGGCTCGAACAGGCGCATCAGGTGATCGGGCGTGAAGTCGATGCAACCGGTCCAGTGCATCTCCCACTCGACCTTGCCCAGCTCCGGGTAGTAATGGCTCTGGATGCGGTCGGCCCAGCTGCGCACGAACCACGCCGGCTTGTTGTCGACCCGACCAAGGCTGCCGAGCAGCAGACGGCCCTGATCGTCGCGGCGAATACTGCTGAGCACGGTGCGGGTGTCCCAGGAGCCCTGGCCGTGGGGCAGGACCTTGTCGGCCGCAGCGCCTTGCAGTGGCTTGGAGGCCACTTGGTAGTAATAACCCCGGAAGAAGTGCTTCTGCAGGTTGCTCCACTCGCCTTCGGTGTAGGCGCCGGTGGAGATCACCACCTTGTCGGCGCGCACCGAACCACGCGCGGTATTCACTCGCCAGCCATCGCCGTCGCGCTCCAGACCTTCGACTGAAGACTGCTGGAACACCCGGCCACCCAAGCGTGCCACCGCAGCGGCCAGGCCCTGGGTGTAGGCCATGGGGTTGATGGTGCCGGCGCGGCGGTCGAGCAGCGCGGCGGAAATCTTGTCGGTACCGCAGTACTCCTGGCAGCGGGCCCCAGTCAGCAACTCGACATCCGCACCACGACGGCTCCACTGGGCGTGGCGCGCCTCGAGGTCGGCGACGCCGGTGGCGTTGTGCGCCATGTGCAGCGTGCCCTTGTGCTGGGCCTGGCAGTCGATGCCGAGACGCTCGATCATCGCGAACACTTCGGCAGGCGCCCCGCCGAGCGCTTTGTTCAGGCGACTGCCCTGCTCCAGGCCGAGGGTCGCCTCGACGTCGTCGGGACGGATCCAGGTGCCGGCATTGACCAGACCGACGTTGCGTCCAGAGCCACCATGACCGATCTTCCAGGCCTCCAGCAGGATCACCGACTTGCCCTGTTCGAGCAGGTGGATCGCCGCGGACAGCCCCGTGATGCCACCGCCGATCACGCAGACATCGGCCTTGTGCTCACCCGCCAACGCCTGGGCGGCGACGGTCGGCTTGGTGACGAACTCCCACAGACATTCTTGACGCAATTCGGACATGGCCCGGCTCCAGCAATTTTGTTCTTGTTGGGGCCGCCGTGCGGCCCATTCGCGGGTGAACCCGCTCCCACAGGGACATCACAGGTCTTTAAAACCGTGTTGTACCTGTGGGAGCGGGTTCATCCGCGAACCGGGGACCATGCCCCCGGTCTTGTAGCCTCAAACCATCAGTCGAACACAATGCCCTGCGCCAGCGGCAGCTCGCGCGAGTAGTTCACGGTGTTGGTCTGACGACGCATGTAGCCTTTCCAGGCATCGGAGCCGGACTCACGGCCACCGCCGGTTTCCTTCTCGCCACCGAACGCACCGCCGATCTCCGCACCACTGGTGCCGATGTTGACGTTGGCGATGCCACAGTCGCTGCCCGAGGCGCTCTGGAAGCGCTCGGCCTCACGCAGGTCGGTGGTGAAGATGCACGAGGACAAGCCTTGTGGCACTTCGTTGTTCAGGCGCAGGGCCTCTTCGAAGTCGTCATAGGCCAGCACGTAGAGGATCGGAGCGAAGGTTTCGTGGCGCACCACTTCGCTCTGGCCCGGCATCTCGGCAATGGCCGGCGAGACGTAGTAGGCGTTGGGGTATTCGCTGGCCAGTTGGCGCTCGCCGCCGAACACCTGGCCGCCTTCGTCGCGGGCCTTGGCCAGCGCACCTTGCATGGCATCGAAGGACTGCTTGTCGATCAGCGGGCCGACCAGGTTGTCCTTACGTGGATCACCAATGCGTACCTTGCCGTAGGCCGCTTTGACGCGGGCAACCACCTCGTCCTTGATGGAGCGGTGCACGATCAGGCGACGCAGCGTGGTGCAGCGCTGGCCTGCGGTGCCGACGGCGGAGAACAGGATGCCGCGCACGGCCAGGTCCAGGTCGGCGCTCGGGGCCAGGATCATGGCGTTGTTGCCACCCAGCTCCAGAATGCTGCGGCCGAATCGGGCAGCCACACGTGGGCCCACTTCGCGGCCCATGCGGGTGCTGCCGGTGGCGCTGACCAGCGGCACACGCGGATCGTCCACCAGGGCTTCGCCGGCTTCGCGGCCGCCGATCACCAGTTGGCTCAGGCCTTGCGGCGCATCGCCAAAGGCTTTCAGGGCTTTTTCGAACAGGGCCTGGCAGGCCAGGGCGGTCAGCGGGGTCTTTTCGGACGGTTTCCACACCACAGCGTTGCCGCAGACCAGCGCCAGCGCGGTGTTCCACGCCCAGACAGCGACCGGGAAGTTGAAGGCGCTGATGACGCCGACCACGCCCAGCGGGTGCCAGGTCTCACGCATGTGGTGGCCTGGGCGCTCGGAAGCGATGGTCAGGCCGTACAGCTGACGCGACAGGCCAACGGCGAAGTCGCAGATATCGATCATTTCCTGCACTTCGCCCAGGCCTTCCTGGGTGATCTTGCCGGCCTCGACGGACACCAGCTCGCCCAGTTCAGCCTTGTGTGCACGCAGCACTTCGCCGAACAGACGCACCAGCTCGCCACGGCGCGGGGCCGGCACGCTGCGCCAGGCTTCGAAGGCTTTGTGGGCCTGGTCGATGCGAGCAGTGGTCTCGGCCTTGCCGAGCAGTTTCACCGAGGCGATCTGGCTACCGTCGATCGGGGTGTGAACAGGGTAGTCACCCTGGGTGTAAGCCTCGGCGGCAACGCCAAGGCGCTCGAGCAATCCAGCGACCATGTGCTTCTCCTACAGGGGGTGGAGGGTTGAAAACCTGATGTGGATCAGTATTAATCCGATCACACTAGCGCAACAAACGACCTTTATTCCGCATATCATTCCGTCAGGTAATGATCATCCTGCCGTAGAGACCGCTATGTCCAAACGCCTGGTACCCTCGATGACCGCCCTGCAGTGCTTCGAGGCCGCAGCCCGCCACTTGAGTTTCACCCGTGCGGCCGAAGAGCTGCACCTGACCCAGAGTGCGGTCAGCAAGCAGGTCGCGCAGCTCGAAGAGATGCTGCGCCACCACCTGTTCCTGCGTATCCGCCGACGGCTGCAGCTCACGCCAGCCGGCTCGCTGTACCTGGCCGAGGTCAACAAGATCCTCACCCAGGTGGACATGTCCAGCCGCTACGTCCTGACCTACGGCGAGCAGACCGAAGTATTGAAGGTAGCCACCCAACCGAGTTTTGGCGTGCGCTGGTTGATTCCACACCTCAAAGGCTTCGGCAAACGCTATCCGAACATCCACCTGGACATCCGCAACGAGATGGAACCCTTCGCCCTGCTCCAGGGGTCGGCGGACGCGGTGTTCTTCTACGGCCAGGGCACCTGGCCGGGCGCCACCTGCGTGGAGCTGTTCGGCGAAGAGGTGGTGCCGGTGTGCGCGCCGGAGCTTCTGCAAGGCCGCGAGCTCAAGGACGCCAGTGCGGTGGCGCAACTGGTGCTGCTGCAAAGCACCTCACGCCCGGAAGCCTGGCACGAGTGGTTCCTGGAGCAAGGGCTGCACACCGACAACAGCTACCACGGGCCGCGCTTCGACACCTTCTATATGGCGCTGAGCGCGGCACAGGCCGGTTGCGGCGTGGCGTTGGTGCCGCGCTACCTGGTCGCCAAGGAACTGGCCGACGGGAGCCTGGTGATGGCCTGGAACCATGCGATGAAAAGCAACGGCGCACACTACCTGGCATTCGCCGAACATGCGGCGGAGGTGCCGAAGGTGCGGGCGTTGGTGGAGTGGGTCAGAGAGCAGTTGCAAGGCTGATAGGTGGGGCTCGATCGTGCGGGCAGCGGTCGTGCTCCGCGGTGGCTTCTTCGCGGGTGAACCCGCTCCTACAAGTTCTCCAGCGGTCTCACGGTCACCACTGTACCCGCGAAGAAACCACCTCGGTGAATGGCAAGGGATTCGCAGCCAAAAGGTCGATCCGAAAAGGAATGACACCTGCACTTTTTTTCGCTTGTGGGGAAAGTGCATTCCCAGCTTTCATGTAAGGGTACTCACTCACCCTCAGGAAGCTAGCGATGCCCGCCCACGATTTCGTCAGCCCCGACAGCATCCGCGCGCAGTTCTCTGCCGCCATGTCCCTCATGTACAAACAGGAAGTGCCCCTGTACGGCACGCTGCTGGAGCTGGTGAGCGAAATCAACCAGCAGGTCATGACCCAGCAACCCAAGGTCGCCGAGGCCCTGCGCTGGACCGGTGAAATCGAGCGCCTCGACCAGGAGCGCCACGGCGCCATCCGCGTCGGCACCGCCGAGGAGCTGGCCACTATCGCCCGCCTGTTCGCGGTCATGGGCATGGAGCCGGTCGGCTACTACGACCTGAGCAGCGCCGGGGTGCCTGTGCATTCCACCGCGTTCCGTGCCGTGCACGAACAGTCCCTGCACATCAGCCCGTTCCGTGTGTTCACCTCGTTGTTGCGCCTGGAGCTGATCGACAACCCGCAGTTGCGCGAGCTGGCCCAAGGCATCCTGGCCAAGCGCAAGATCTTCACCCCGCGTGTGCTGGAGCTGATCGCCCAATGCGAGCGCGACGGAGGCCTGAGCGCCAGCGACGCCGAGACCTTCGTGCAGGAGGCGCTGCACACCTTCCGCTGGCACCAGGACGCCACCGTCACGGCCGAGCAGTACCAGCAGTTGCACGACCAGCACCGCCTGATCGCCGACGTGGTGGCCTTCAAGGGCCCGCACATCAACCACCTGACCCCTCGTACCCTGGACATCGACGCCATCCAGGTAGGCATGCCGGCCAAAGGGATTCCGCCCAAGGCCGTGGTCGAAGGCCCGCCCACCCGCCGCCACCCGATTCTGTTGCGCCAGACCAGCTTCAAGGCCCTGCAGGAAAAGGTCGCCTTCAGTGATGCGCAAGGCAGCCATACCGCGCGTTTCGGCGAGATCGAACAACGCGGTGCGGCACTGACCCCTAAGGGTCGCCAGCTCTATGACCGCCTGCTCGACGCCACCCGCGAGGCCCTGGGCGGCGCGCCGGCCGAAGCCAACGCCGAGCGCTACAGGGCGCTGCTCAAGGCGCAGTTCGCCGAGTTCCCGGATGATCTGGCGCAAATGCGCGAGCAAGGGCTGGCGTACTTCCGCTATTTCGCTACCGAAAAGGGCCTGGCCGCCCGCGACCAGCAAGACCGTCCGACCACCTTGCAAGGCCTGATCGATGCCGGCCACGTGCATTTCGAGGCGCTGGTGTACGAAGACTTCCTGCCGGTCAGCGCCGCCGGGATCTTCCAGTCCAACCTGGGCGACGATGCCCAGGCCGAGTACGGCAGCAACGCCAACCGCGACGCCTTCGAAGCGGCACTGCAAATGAAGGTGCAGGATGAACTGGCGTTGTATGCCCAGAGCGAACAGCGTTCGCTACAGGCCTGTGCCCAGGCGCTGAACCTGGACTTCAAGTGATCTGAGGCTGTCTTTCGCGGCACAAGGCCGCTCCTGCAGACACGCACAGCGCTTCTGTAGGAGCGGCCTTGTGCCGCGAAAGGGCTGCGAAGCAACCCCAGACGCTATCCGGCGCTACGGCGAAAATGGAGCCGCCGCGGGTGCTTCGAGAATGCGCACATCCGGCAGGTTCATCGCAGCCGCCTCCTCCTGCAAGAACTGGCTCAAGCGCCGCAAGCGCTCCCCACCCGGCCGCGTCCGGGGCCATACCAGGTAGTAATCCATGCCACTGGGCACCGCCGTCGGCCACGGCAGGCTCAGGCGCCCCTGGGCGACATCCTCGGCCACCATCAAAAGATCCCCCATTGAGATGCCATAGCCACGGGCAGCGGCGATCATGCCCAGCTCCAGGGTATCGAACACCTGCCCGCCCTTGAGCGAGACCTTGTCGGACAGCCCCATGCGCTCCAGCCAGGCGCGCCAATCGCGCTTGTCGGGCGTCGGGTGCAACAACTCGATGCCCGCCAGACGCCGCTCGTCCCATGGGCCTTCCTCGAGCAGGCCCGGCGCGCCTACCGGGATCAGCAACTCGGCGAACAGCCGCCGCACTTCCCAGTCCGCCGGGAAAACCCCATCGCTGAGCAACACCGCGCAGTCGAACGGCTCTTGGTTGAAGTCCACATGGTCCACGTCCATCCAGGCGCTGGTCAGTTGCACTTCGTTGCCCGGCTGCAAGTGGCGGAACTGGCTCAGGCGCGACAGCAGCCAGCGCATGGTCAATGTCGATGGCGCCTTCATGCGCAGGATGTCGTCTTCGCCGCGCAGCGTGTCGCAGGCCCGCTCCAGGGCGCTGAAGCCTTCACGCACGCCGGGCAACAGCACCCGCGCCGCCTCGGTCAGTTGCAGGCTGCGACCGTTGCGCACGAACAGGCGGCAGGCGAAGTGATCCTCCAGGGTACGGATGTGCCGGCTGACCGCGCTCTGGGTGATGGACAGCTCTTCACCGGCGCGGGTGAACGAGCTCAGCCGAGCGGCGGCTTCGAATGCGCGTAGCGCATAGAGCGGAGGAAGCTGACGAGACATCTGGCACCTGCCCTGCGGGGCGAAAATGAAATCGTGGACACCTATATACATGACTTCAACTCATGCCAACGATCGCATTTATCCTTTTGTGCAAACTTGACCGAAGCCTCAGAATCGACGGCTCGCTCAATAGAATCAGGAAGAAGGACATCCCAATGCACGTCGCGCCCACCACCGAACTCAAGGCTCTGCTGCGCCTGGCCGGCCCGCTGATCGCCTCGCAGTTGGCGCACATGCTGATGGTGCTGACCGACACGCTGATGATGGCGCGCATCAGCCCCCAGGCCCTGGCCGGGGGCGGGTTGGGGGCGGCCAGCTATTCCTTCGTGTCGATCTTCTGCCTGGGCGTCATCGCCGCGGTCGGTACGCTGGTCGCCATCCGCCAGGGCGCAGGCGATGTTCCCGGCGCGACCCGTCTGGCGCAGAACGGTCTGTGGCTGGCCTGGGGCCTGGCGCTGGTGGCGGCGCTGGTGCTGTGGAACCTGGAGCCTGCCCTGCTGCTGTTTGGCCAGCAACCGGAGAACGTCGCCTCGGCGATGGAGTTCCTCACCCTGCTGCCGCTGGCCCTGCCCGGCTACCTGACCTTCATGGCCCTGCGTGGCTTCACCAGTGCTCTGGGCCGCTCGACGCCGGTGATGGTCATCAGCCTGGTGGGCACGGTGCTCAACTATGTGTTCAACCACGCGCTGATCGAGGGCATGTTCGGCCTGCCCAAGCTGGGCCTGATGGGCATCGGCCTGGTCACGGCGGTGGTGTCGATGGGCATGGCCATCGCGCTGGCCCTGTACATCCGCTGGCACAAGGCCTATGCCGACTACCCGCTGCGCAAGGGCCTGTCGCGCCCATCCCTGCCCGCGCTGCGCGAGCTGTGGCGCCTGGGCCTGCCAATCGGCGGCACCTACATGGTGGAGGTCGGCCTGTTTGCCTTCGCCGCCCTGTGCATGGGGGTGCTGGGCAGCACCGAGCTGGCGGCACACCAGATCGCCCTGCAGATCGTCTCCACCGCGTTCATGGTCCCGACGGGCCTTTCCTACGCAGTGACCATGCGCGTGGGGCTGTATTACGGCGGCGGCAACCTGTTGGCCGCGCGCAGCGCCGGACGAGTGGGCATCGGCTTCGGGGCGATGATCATGTTCGCTTTCGCGGCGTTGTTCTGGCTGCTGCCCGACACACTGGTGGCCTTGTTCATCGACCGCGACGACCCGGCCTTCGCGGCGATCTTCCAGCTGGCGGTGAGCCTGTTGATGGTGGCGGCCTGGTTCGAGCTGTTCGATGGCATGCAGACCATCGCCATGGGCTCGATCCGCGGGCTGAAAGACGCCAAGACCACCTTCCTCATCGGCCTGTGCTGCTATTGGCTGGTGGGGGCGCCCAGCGCCTGGCTGTTCACCTTCACCCTCGGCGGTGGCGCGGTGGGTGTGTGGTGGGGGCTGGCCTTGGGCCTGGCCTGTGCGGCGGTTGCACTGACCATTGGTTTCGAATGGCGGACCAAGCGGATGCTGGGCAAGGCGCGCAAGGCCGATGGGGTGGTGGTGTCGGTTTGATGTGCGGGGCCGCGTTGCGGCCTTTCGCGGGTGAACCCGCTCCCACAGGGTAGCGGTGTTCCTTGTGTGCGGGTTACCCGCGAAGATGACGACTCGGTGGCGACTACAGGCTCACTAACTGCGGCTTGGCCGCCTGCTGCAGGTAGTCCATCAACTCATCGACCGGCAACGGCTTGCTCACCAGGTAGCCCTGCACCTGGTCACAGCCAAAGCCGCGCAGCAGCGCCATTTGCGCCTCGGTCTCCACCCCTTCGGCCACCACCTCCAGATTGAGGTTGTGCGCCAGGTTGATCATGGCGTGCACCAGCTTGCGGTTCTCTTCGCGCAGCTCCATGCCACCGACGAAGCTGCGATCCACCTTGAGCAAGGTGATCGGCAGGCTGTTCAGGTGCACGAACGACGAAAAGCCCGTGCCGAAGTCATCCAGGGAAAAGCGCACGCCCAGGCGCCCCAAGGCGTCCATCGTCTGGCGGACCAGCTCATTGCGCCGCATCACAGCAGTCTCGGTGAGCTCGAACTCCAGCCAGCGGGCATCGACACCGTGCTCGATGATCAAACGGCTGAGCGTGGCCAGCAACTGGCTGTCCTGGAACTGGCGGAAGCTCAGGTTGACCGCCATGTGCAAGGGCTCGAGCCCCCGCTCACGCAATGCCTGCATGTCGCGCAGAGCACGGGAGATCACCCAGTAGCCCAAGGGCACGATCAAGCCACTCTGCTCGGCCAGGGGCACGAACTCGCTGGGCGGCAACAGGCCACGTTCGGCGTGACGCCAACGCACCAGCGCCTCGAGACCGACGATGCGGCCATCGCCCAAGCTCAGCCGGGGCTGGTAGTGCAACTCCAGCTCGTCGCGGCGCAGGGCCCGGCGCAGCTCGCTTTCCAGGTCGGCGAGGCTGCGGGCATTGCGGTTGATCCGCTCGTTGAACACATGGAAGGTGCAGCCCTGGCTGCCCTTGGCCTGGCGCATGGCGATGTGGGCATGCCACATCAGTGGATCGGCGCCTGCCTGGGCACGGGCGTGGGCGACCCCCAGGCTGGCGCCGAGCAACAGGCTCTCGCCATCGACCCAATAGGGCTCGGCCAGGGCCTCGACGATGCGTTCGGCCATCCATTCGGCGCGGTTGGCATCACGGCGGGTGTCGATCAGCAGGGCGAATTCATCGCTGCCCAACCGGGCCAACTGGTCCCCGGCCTCCAGTTGCTGCTTCAGCCGCGCCACCACCTGCAGGATGAGGCGATCGCCGCCCTGGTGGCCGAGGGCATCGTTGACGTGGCGGAAGTTGTCCAGGTCCAGATGACCCAGCGCGACGCCTCGGCCTTCGTTTTCCGCCAGGCGTGCGGTCAGCAATGCCTGGAAGCCCTGGCGGTTGGCGATGCCGGTCAACGGGTCCTGCTCGGCCAGGCGCTGCAAGGTGGCCACCAGCACGCCCCGCTCGCGCACATGGCGCAGGGAGCGGCGCAGCGCGTCGCCACTCAACTGCTCGCGCACCAGCCAGTCGCTGACCGCGGTGGGCGGCGTGTCGGGCTCTTCATCGAGCAGCAGGATGGTCGGCAGGTCGCAACGGCCCGGCGCCGGTTGCAACGCCGGCCTTGCCAGGACGACGGCTTGGCGGTCATTGACGAACAGGCTGTCCACCGACTCCCAGTTCGGTGCGGTCAGCAATACCGCGCTCCCGGCCATTGGCTGCAGGCATTCGCGCAGCAGGGTGGCCCATTCCGGCTCATCGGCCAACAGCAGCAAACGCAACGGTTCGACAGGCGTGGACAAGCGAGCTCCTTAGGCTTGAACAGTAGAACGACGGGCGCGGAGCATCCAACCCTCGCGAATGAAAATAATTTTCACTTAAAGTGCCACTCCATAGCCAGTATCCCGACGCATTTTGTCGTGCATCCTGCGCGAAAGTAACAAAAGCGGCAAATCCGATTCGCGCCTTGCATCACACTGTCAGACGGTAACGCCACAACCGCCCCATGCCTGCTAGAATGCGCGGCTATTTTCTGGTGACCCCCGGTTTCTAGCATGTCCCGACTCAATCCCCGGCAACAGGAAGCCTGTGACTACGTCGGCGGCCCTCTATTGGTGCTCGCCGGTGCAGGCTCCGGCAAGACCAGCGTGATCACGCGCAAGATCGCCCACCTCATTCAGAACTGCGGCATCCGTGCGCAGTACATCGTGGCCATGACCTTCACCAACAAGGCCGCGCGCGAGATGAAAGAGCGGGTCGGCACCCTGCTGCGTGCAGGTGAAGGCCGTGGCCTGACCGTGTGTACCTTCCACAACCTGGGCCTGAACATCATCCGCAAGGAGCATGAGCGCCTGGGCTACAAGCCTGGCTTCTCGATCTTCGACGAGACCGACATCAAGGCGTTGCTGTCGGACATCATGCAAAAGGAATACTCCGGCGACGACGGCATCGACGAGATCAAGAACATGATCGGTGCCTGGAAGAACGACCTGATCCTGCCCGCCGAGGCCCTGGAAAAGGCACGCAACCCCCGCGAACAGACCGCCGCGATCGTCTACACCCACTACCAGCGCACGCTCAAGGCGTTCAACGCGGTGGACTTCGACGACTTGATCCTACTGCCGGTGAAGCTGTTCGAAGAGCACAAAGATGTGCTCGAACGCTGGCAGAACCGCGTGCGCTACCTGCTGGTGGACGAATACCAGGACACCAACGCCAGCCAGTACCTGCTGGTGAAGATGCTGATCGGCATGCGCAACCAGTTCACCGTGGTGGGCGACGATGACCAGTCGATCTATGCCTGGCGCGGCGCCCGCCCTGAAAACCTCATGCTGCTCAAGGAGGACTACCCCTCCCTGAAGGTGGTGATGCTGGAGCAGAACTACCGCTCCACCAGCCGCATCCTGCGCTGCGCCAACGTGCTGATCGCCAACAACCCGCATGCCTTCGAAAAGCAGCTGTGGAGCGAAATGGGCCACGGTGACGAGATCCGCGTGATCCGCTGCAAGAACGAGGAAGCCGAGGCCGAGCGCGTGGCCATGGAGATCCTCACGCTGCACCTGCGCACCAACCGGCCCTACAGCGACTTCGCCATCCTCTACCGGGGCAACTACCAGGCCAAGCTGATCGAGCTCAAGCTCCAGCACCACCAGGTGCCGTACCGCCTCTCCGGCGGTAACAGCTTCTTCGGGCGCCAGGAGGTCAAGGACCTCATGGCCTACCTGCGCCTGTTGGTCAACCCTGACGACGACAACGCCTACCTGCGCGTGATCAACGTGCCGCGCCGGGAAATCGGCTCGACCACCCTGGAAAAACTCGGCAACTACGCCACCGAGCGTGGCGTATCGATGTACGCCGCCAGCGAGGAGCTGGGCCTGGGCGAGCACTTGGATGCCCGCTACACCGAGCGCCTGCAGCGCTTCAAGCACTGGCTCGACGGCGTGCGCCAGCGCGTGGCCCTGGAAGACCCGATCGCGGCCCTGCATGACATGGTCCGCGACATCGACTACGAGAACTGGATCCGCCAGAACACGGCCAGCGACAAGGCGGCGGAGTTCCGCATCAGCAACGTCTGGTTCCTGATCGATGCCTTGAAGAACACCCTCGAGAAGGACGAAGAGGGCGACATGACCATCGAGGACGCCATCGGCAAGCTAGTGCTGCGCGACATGCTCGAGCGCCAGCAGGAAGAGGAAGAAAACGCCGAGGGCGTGCAGATGATGACCCTGCACGCCTCCAAGGGTCTGGAATTCCCTTACGTGTTCATCATGGGGATGGAGGAGGAAATCCTCCCGCACCGCTCCAGCATCGAGGCCGACACCATCGAGGAAGAGCGGCGCCTGGCCTACGTGGGCATCACCCGTGCCCGCCAGACCCTGGCCTTCACCTTCGCCGCCAAGCGCAAGCAGTATGGCGAAATCATCGACTGCACCCCCAGCCGGTTCCTGGACGAACTGCCGCCGGACGACCTGGCCTGGGAGGGCCTGGACGATGCGCCTGTCGAAGTGAAGGCTGCGCGCGGCAACAACGCACTGGCCGACATCCGGGCCATGCTCAGACGCTGATCAACCCTTATTATTCAACCTTTGCCGCGGCCTGGTCCGTGGCCACCTTTGCTACATCGAGGAATACCACAGTGGAAGCACTGCAGCAGAAGATTCGCGAAGAAGGCATCGTGCTTTCCGATCAGGTTCTCAAAGTCGACGCGTTTCTCAACCACCAGATCGACCCGGCGCTGATGCAGCTGATCGGTGACGAATTCGCCCGTCTGTTCGCCGACTCCGGCGTGACCAAGATCGTCACCATCGAAGCCTCAGGGATTGCCCCGGCGGTGATGACCGGCCTGAAGCTGGGCGTGCCGGTGATCTTCGCCCGCAAGCACCAGTCGCTGACCCTGACCGAGAACCTGCTGACCGCCTCGGTGTACTCCTTCACCAAGCAGACCGAGAACACCGTGGCCATCTCGCCGCGTCATCTGAACAGCAGCGACCGCGTGCTGGTGATCGATGACTTCCTGGCCAACGGCAAGGCTTCCCAGGCGCTGATCTCGATCATCAAGCAGGCCGGCGCTACCGTCGCAGGTCTGGGCATCGTGATCGAAAAGTCGTTCCAGGGCGGGCGCGCCGAGCTGGACAGCCAAGGCTATCGCGTCGAGTCGCTGGCTCGGGTCAAGTCGCTCGAAGGCGGCGTGGTCACGTTCATCGATTGATGCCCCCAGGGGCCGCCTTGCGGCCCCTGCTACCTCCGGGTGGCTGCCAATCCCGCCAGCAGCAGCCGCTGGTACAGCTCCTCCTTCAGCCCCTGCGGCTGCGCCAGCCCCATTCGCGCCAGTTGCGCCGGATAAGCCTCGGGCGTGGGCGCATCCAGCGCCGCCTTGCCCAGCTCCAGCACCTCGCTCAGCTTGAACTTACTCTTGAGCCAGTTGAGCGCCCGCAGTAACTCCCTTTCCTCTGCCGTGAAGTCGCAACCCAGCGGATACTCGAGAAACAGCCGCGAATGCCGCTCGCGTATCGTCTCCAGACGCTCGGGCGTGTTGTCGGTGAAACGCGCGTCGAGCACGAACTCCTTGGGCAGCTTGCCCGCCGCCTTGGCCTGCTCCATCAGCTGCGGCTGAAAGCGTGAATCGCTGATCGCCAGCAGCCTGGCGATTACCTCGCTGTCGGTCTGTCCGCGCAGGTCGGCGATACCGTATTCGGTTATCACGATGTCGCGCAGGTGCCGGGGAATGGTGCAGTGACCGTAGTTCCAGAACAGGTTGGAGGTGACATCACCCCCTGCTTCTCGCCAACTGCGCAGGAGCAGGATAGAACGCCCACCCTCCAGGGCATGGGCCTGGGCGACAAAGTTGTATTGCCCGCCCACACCACTGAGCACTCGACCATCTTCAAGCTGGTCGGCCACGCCTGCGCCGAGCAGGGTCATGCCGAAGGCCGTGTTGATGAAGCGAGCATCACGGCGTTGGCGGCGCTTGAGCGACTCCTGGCCATACAGTTCGTTGATGTAGCTGATGGCCGTCATGACAAAACGACTGCGCTGCTCGAGCGTCATCTCCCGCAGGCGCTGGTAGAACGCCTGGGGCCCCAGGAAGAAACCGCCGTGCACCAGGGCGCCCTGCTCATCGGCCGGGCGCCGCACCACCCCCGCCTCGACCAAGACCAGCAAGCCGTTGACGAACATCTCACTGCAGCCATACAGGCCCTGGGCGAAGGCATCGCACCCGCCCTCGCGCTCGACCAGCGCCTGCCAAGGTGTGAGGTCCAAGGCGTCGAGCAGCGCCCGGTAGCCGGCGTTGTCGCCTTGGCGCGCCAGCAAGGCCGCAGTCAGCGCATCGCCCATCGCGCCGATGCCGATCTGCAAGGTACCGCCGTCGCGCACCAGGGCACTGGCGTACAGCCCGATGCAGTGATCCTGGGTGGTGACCGGCATGTTCGGGGTACAGAACAACCGGCGCCGCTCCGGCTCGTCGATCAGCAGGTCGAAGGCCTCCCGGCCAAGTTCGGCCCCCGCCGGCATGTAGGGCAGCTCAGTGTGCACCTGGCCGAGCAGCAGGATGGTCTCACCGGCGGCCCGACGACGGGCGATCATCGGCAACAGATCGAGGGTGATGTCCGGATTGCAGGCCAGGCTCAGGTGATCGGGGCGCTCGGGCGTAGCGGCCACCAGCTGGGCGATCAGGTTCAGGCCTTTGGCGTTGATATCCCGGGCGGCATGGGTGTAGTTGCTGCTGACATAGTCCTGCTGGGCGCTCTGGCTGTGCAGCAGGCTGCCCGGCTGCAGGAAGAACTGCTCGACGCGGATGTTCGCAGGCAGGCTATCGTTGCGCAGGTCGGCGAGGTAGTCGAGCTCTTCGTAATCGCCGAAGACGCGCTCGACGAAGGGCTCCAGAAAACGGCGCTGCAAACCGTCACCCAGTGGCGGACGACCGAGGCTCAGGGCGGTGTAGATCGTCAGCTGGCGCTCGGGGAGCTGGCGCACCCGGGCATACAACGCGTTGACGAATGCATTGGGTTTACCCAGACCCAGGGGCAAGCCCATGTGAATGTGGCGGGGTAGATGAGCCAAGACCTGCTCTACCGCCTGGTCGAGGGAACAGCGTTGAGTCATGGGGCCTCCTGTAAACGTCCGTGCGCAGGGGTTGGACCGTTATTACTCAGAGACTTCTTCGCGGGTGAATCCGGTATAGCGGTATTTTCACTAGCACCGCTGTACCCGCGAAACGGCCACCACATACCTTGGCCATCAAACACAAAGCCCGCCATGGGAGGCGGGCTTGGGGAGTCAGGCTAGGGTTACAGCCCCGACATCTTCTTGATGGCACCCTTGAGCTCTTCGTCCGAGCAATCGGCGCAGGTGCCTTTCGGTGGCATGGCGTTCAGGCCAGTGATGGCCTTGGCCAGGATGCCGTCCAGACCACCCTGGTGGTCCGCACGTTCTTTCCAGGCGGCGGTATCGCCAATCTTAGGCGCGCCGAGCAGGCCGCTGCCATGGCAGGCGTTGCAATGCTTGGCGATGACTTCATCGGGGGTCTTGGCTCCACCGCCACCTGCGGTGGCCGCCACTTCCATGCCCTTGCACTCCTGGCCCTGGACACACACCTGGCCAACCGGCTCGAGGCGCTTGGCGAGTTCATCGTTGGTCGCAGCGGTTGCGCTCATTGCCCAAAGGGCGAATACGGCTGCTGGTACGGCCAGCATCTTCTTGATTTGGTTCACGCGAACACCCTCATGGTGGCTAATCACGCCCGCGGCCACGGATCTGCGAGCGTTTGAAAGTATAGCGGGAACCCCGAAACCGTGGAACGACCCCACAAGGGAAAGGGGTATTGCCGAAACAATGCACTGCGCTGGATCAAAAGTTCGAGGGTGTCGCCGCGCTGATCAGCCGGGCAGGCTCTTCGAAAGGGTTGCGAAAGCGGTGCGGACGGGTGCTTTCGAAGTAGTAGCTGTCGCCGGCCTCGAGGATGAAGGTCTCGGTGCCGACCACCAGCTCCAGCCGGCCTTCGAGCAAAATGCCGGTCTCTTCGCCATCGTGGGTGAGCATTTCTTCGCCCGTATCGGCCCCTGGCGGGTACACCTCGTTGAGGAAGGCGATGGCCCGGTTGGGGTGCGACTTGCCCACCAGCTTCATGGTCACTGCGCCGTCGGAGATGTCGATCAGTTCGTGGGCCTTGTAGACGACCTGGGTGGGACTTTCAGGCGCCAGCTCCACGGAGAAGAACTCGACCATGGACATGGGGATGCCGCTGAGCACCTTGCGCAGGGAGCTGATCGATGGGCTCACGCTGTTCTTCTCGATCATCGAGATGGTGCTGTTGGTGACGCCCGCGCGTTTGGCGAGTTCACGCTGGGACAGGCCCTTGAGCTTGCGGATGGCTTGCAGTCGTTCACCGACGTCCAAAGCTGGAGCCTCCTGAAACGGTCGAGGTGGGAGCGAAGTGTGAACGATATGATGGCAACGCCGTTCAGTATTTACAACACTTCGCCCCGCAGCCTGTCCGCTTCAGCGCCTCATTCGCCGATATAGTCCAGCGGCACGCGCTTGAGGTTGCAGAAGATCTGGTAAGGGATCATCCCAGCCTGGGCGGCCACGTCGCTGGCCAGCACCTGCTTGCCCCACAACTCCACCGGGCTGCCGATGGTGGCCTCAGGCACGTCGGTCAAATCGATGCAAAGCATATCCATCGATACCCGACCGATCAGTTGAGTGCGCTTGCCAGCGACCATCACCGGCGTACCGGTCGGTGCCTGGCGGGGGTAACCGTCGGCGTAGCCCATGGCGACCACACCGACGCGGGTCGGACGCGGGGTGATGAACTTGGCGCCGTAGCCCACCGGCTCACCGGCCGGCAGTTCACGCACGCTGATCACCCGCGATTGCAGGGTCATCACCGGCTGCAGGCGCTCGGCCTGAGGCTGGGACACTTCGAACGGGGTAGCGCCGTACAGCATGATGCCTGGGCGCACCCAGTCGCTCGGCACCTGCGGCCAGCCCAGCACCGCAGGCGAGTTACGCAGGCTGCATTCGGCGGTCAGGCCCTGGCGGGCGGCCTCGAACACTGCGACCTGTTGCGCGGTGGCGTCCACATCCAGCTCATCGGCACGGGCGAAGTGGCTCATCAGTACGATGCGCGCCACCTTGCCGCTGGCCAGCAGACGCTGATAGCTCTCCTGGTAATCCTTTGGGTGCAGACCGACCCGGTGCATGCCGGTGTCCATCTTCAGCCAGACCGTCAGCGGCTTGTGCACCGGCGTCTTCTCGATCGCCTCGAGCTGCCACAGCGACTGCACCACGCACCACAGGTCCTGCTCGGCGATCAACGCCAGCTCGCTGGCCTCGAAGAAGCCTTCGAGCAACAGCACCGGGGCTTTGATGCCAGCGGCGCGCAGCTCCAGCGCTTCCTCGATGCAGGCCACGGCAAAACCATCGGCTTCGGTTTCCAGGGCCAGGGCGCACCGCACCGCACCATGGCCGTAGGCATCGGCCTTGATCACGGCGAGGGCCTTGGCACCGGACAGTTCACGGGCCAGGCGGTAGTTGTGGCGAAGGGCTTGAAGGTCGATCAGGGCACGGGCGGGACGCATGGCGGCAGCCTTCTGGCAGTCTGGTTATGAATAAGTCCCTGGCGCGACGGGCGTGGGGTAGTGCCCGCCGCACCAGGGTGAGGGAACGGTTTACGGCAGTGCGGCGACCACCGACATCTCGACGAGGATCTCCGGCTCGCACAGCTTGGCCTCGACCGTGGCACGGGCCGGGGCGACGCCCTGAGGCAGCCACTGGTCCCACACCGCATTCATGCCCAGGAAGTGCGCGTCGATGTCCTTCAAGTAGATGGTCACCGAGAGCAGGCGGGTCTTGTCGCTGCCGGCCTGCTCCAGCAGGCGCTCGATGTTCGCCAGCACTTCACGGGTCTGCTGTTCGATCCCGGCGTCCAGGTCGTCCCCCACTTGGCCCGCCAGGTAGACGGTGCCGTTATGGGTGACGATCTGGCTCATGCGCTCATTGGTGAGCTGGCGCTGGATTGCCATGCTTGGAAATCTCCTGATTGTTGCCATAGCGCGAAATGTCGAGGCCTTCGGCGCTGATCTGCGGCTTCTTGCGTGCGATCAGGTCAGCCAGCAGGCGACCGGAACCACAGGCCATGGTCCAACCCAGGGTACCGTGACCGGTGTTCAGGAACAGGTTGCGGTACGGGGTGGCGCCCACGATCGGGGTGCCGTCCGGGGTGGCCGGGCGCAGGCCGGTCCAGAAGCTGGCCTGGCTCAGGTCGCCGCCGCGAGGATAAAGATCGTTGACGATCATCTCCAGGGTTTCACGCCGACGCGGGTTCAGCGAAAGGTCGAAGCCTGCGATTTCGGCCATGCCGCCCACACGAATGCGGTTGTCGAAACGGGTGATGGCGACTTTGTAGGTTTCGTCGAGAATGGTCGAGGTCGGGGCCATGTCCGCATCGGTGATCGGCACGGTCAGCGAGTAGCCCTTGAGCGGGTATACCGGCGCTTTGATGCCCAGCGGCTTGAGCATCTGCGGCGAATAGCTGCCCAGTGCGAGGACGTAACGGTCGGCAGTTTCCAGCTTGCCGTCGATCCACACACCATTGATGCGGTCACCCGCGAAGTCCAGGCGCTGAATGTTCTGGTCGAAGCGGAACTCGACGCCCAGCTTGACCGCCATTTCGGCGAGCTTGGTGGTGAACAGCTGGCAGTCGCCGGTCTGGTCGTTCGGCAGACGCAGGGCGCCGGCCAGGATGTTCTTCACGCCAGCCAGGGCGGGTTCGACGCGGGCGATGCCGTCGCGGTCGAGCAGCTCGTAAGGCACGCCGGATTGCTCGAGGACAGCGATGTCCTTGGCAGCCGCGTCCACCTGGGCCTGGGTGCGGAACAGCTGGGTGGTACCCAGGGAGCGGTTCTCGTAGGCGATGCCGGTTTCGGCGCGCAGTTCGTCGAGGCAGTCGCGGCTGTACTCGGACAAACGCACCATGCGTTCTTTGTTCACCGCATAGCGGTTGGCGGTGCAGTTGCGCAGCATCTGCGCCATCCACAGGTACTGGTCGACGTCACCGGTGAGCTTGATGGCCAGCGGGGCGTGGCGTTCGAGCAGCCACTTGATGGCCTTGACCGGCACACCTGGGGCAGCCCATGGCGAGGCATAGCCGGGCGAGATCTGGCCGGCGTTGGCAAAGCTGGTTTCCATGGCCACTGCCGGCTGGCGGTCGACCACCGTCACTTCGAAACCTTGCCGGGCCAGATAGTAGGCACTGGCGGTTCCAATCACACCGCTACCAAGTACCAGAACTCGCATCGTTTATCCCTCGCACGCGGCTAGCCGCAGACTTTTGTTGAAATGGCTGGATTGGGCGCAGTATAGGGAGGAATAGGCAGTGCATTTCACTATATAAAAGCCTATATTTGGCGAGAATTCTCGGCAAAATCGCCTTTCACGGAGGGGCATCCCCTATGAGAACCCAGCACCAGACCAAGCGTGAACTGGACAAGATCGACCGCAATATTCTGCGCATCCTGCAGAATGACGGCCGCATCTCGTTCACCGAACTGGGCGAAAAGGTCGGCCTTTCCACCACCCCTTGCACCGAACGGGTTCGCCGCCTGGAGCGCGAGGGGATCATCATGGGCTACAACGCCCGCCTTAATCCGCAGCACCTCAAGGGCAGCCTGTTGGTGTTCGTCGAGATCAGCCTGGACTACAAGTCCGGCGACACCTTCGAGGAGTTCCGCCGCGCCGTGCTCAAGCTGCCCCACGTGCTGGAATGCCACCTGGTGTCCGGTGACTTCGACTACCTGGTAAAAGCGCGCATCTCGGAGATGGCCTCCTACCGCAAGCTGCTCGGCGACATCCTGCTCAAGCTGCCCCACGTGCGCGAGTCCAAGAGCTACATCGTGATGGAAGAAGTCAAAGAGAGCCTGTGCCTGCCGATTCCGGAGTAAGGCTCAGACCAGCACCTGGCGGGTGGTGGCAATGAACTGATGCACCAATTGCTCGGCCTGTGGCTCGATCATCTGCTCCGGCCCGCGCCCACGCGGGCAGGCCAGGCGCGGCGTGGTGCCGAACAGTCGGCAAATCATCGGACGCTCCTGATAGACCGTGCAGCCGTGGGGGCCCAGGTGCACGCAGTCCAGGCGCTCCAGTGCGGCGTCCTGTTCGGCGCGAGACTTGCGCGGCAGGCGCGCCATCTCTTCGGCCGAGGTGGTCACCGGGCCGCAGCAGTCGTGACAGCCCGGCTCGCACTCAAAGGAGGGGATCAGTTCGCGTAGAAAATGAATCTTGTGGCTGTTGCAGGACATGGCGAGATAGCGCGCAAGGAAATAGTGAGGGGATTATAGGCCTGTTCAAGGGCGAACCCGCTCCCGCACGTCAATCGCCGCCGGTTCAGCCGCGAACGAGGGCCTAGCCCTCGCTGGTTGCCCCACCGCGATTGCACAGCTTATCCTCGCCGCCTCCCCCATTTTCCAGGGCCGAATCATGATCCACAGCGCGCAGCACGCCGCCTCCTACTACGCCGCCAGCAGCCTGCCGCACACCGCCTACCCGGCCCTCGAAGGCGACCACAGCGCGGACGTCTGCATCGTCGGCGGCGGCTATTCGGGCCTGAACACCGCCATCGAACTGGCCGAGCGCGGCCTGTCGGTCATCCTGCTGGAGGCGCGCAGGATTGGCTGGGGCGCCAGCGGGCGCAACGGTGGGCAGTTGATTCGCGGCGTCGGCCATGGCCTGGAGCAGTTCCTGCCCATCCTCGGCGAGCAAGGCGTGCGCAGCCTCAAACTCATGGGCCTGGAAGCGGTGGATATTGTCCGCGAGCGCGTCGAGCGCCATGCCATTGCCTGCGACCTGACCTGGGGCTATTGCGACCTGGCCAACAAACCGGGCGAACTGGAAGGCTTCGCCGAGGACGCCGAAGAACTGCGCAGCCTGGGCTATCGCCACGAACTGCGCCTGGTGCCGGCCTGCGACATGCACAATGTGGTGGGCTCGGACCGCTATGTGGGCGGGTTGATCGACATGGGCTCGGGCCACCTGCACCCGCTCAACCTGGCCCTGGGCGAAGCACGGGTCGCCGCCAGCCTGGGCGTGAAGCTGCACGAGCTGTCAGAGGTGACGCGCATCGACTATGGCCCACAGGTGCAGGTCCATACCGCCAAAGGACGCGTGCGCGCCAACACTTTGGTGCTGTGCTGCAACGCCTACCACAACGACCTGAACCGCGAACTGGGCGGCAAGGTGCTGCCCGCCGGCAGCTACATCATCGCCACCGAACCGCTGGGCGAGGAGCGTGCCCGCCAACTGCTGCCGCAGAACATGGCCGTCTGCGATCAGCGGGTCGCGCTGGACTACTATCGCCTGTCGGCCGACCACCGCTTGCTGTTCGGCGGAGCCTGCCATTACTCCGGGCGCGACCCGAAGGATATCGCCGCCTATATGCGCCCCAAGATGCTCAAGGTGTTTGCGCAACTGGCCGACGTGCGCATCGACTACCAATGGGGCGGCATGATCGGCATCGGTGCCAACCGCCTGCCGCAGATCGGACGCCTGGCCAGCCAGCCCAACGTCTATTACGCCCAGGCCTACTCAGGCCACGGCGTGAACGCCACCCACCTGGCCGGGCGCCTGCTCGGTGAAGCCATCAGCGGCCAACAGAGCGGGCGCTTCGATCTGTTCGCCCAGGTCCCGCACATCACCTTCCCCGGCGGCAAGCTGCTGCGCTCGCCGCTGCTGGCCCTGGGCATGCTCTGGCATCGGCTCAAGGAACTGGCCTGAATCCCGGAACTATGCGCAGATCTGTGGGGGTTTACCCGCGAAGCATGTAACGCGGTGGATGGCACCGGCTTTGCCGGTGTTCGCGGGTGAATCGGAGCGCCGAACCGCCCACAAGGTCTGCACTCGCCGCACGCTCCCACAACAATCGCATTCAGTCTTTCCAGAAGGGTTTGCGCCCTTCTTCACGCGCCTGCTCCCAGCTCAGGCCGATGTCCCTCAGCTGGCCATCGTCCAACTGCAACAAGGCCCGGCGAGTGCGCCAGCGGTGCAGCATCAAACCCCAACGTCCCAGCCCGGCCGGGGCGTTGTAGACCTTCGGCCGCAGGCCCTCTTCCAGTTCCTCGGCCAACAATTGCAAACGTACATCGCTCACGCCGCCCATCACTGCGCTCTCCTGCTCTGATCGAACCGTGGAGAAAGCATGCGGGTTTGCGCCCTCGACAATACAGATCCAATACTGGCTTATTATTCCCATACAGAATTGGCCGAAACACGACTGAATGACGTATTTTCAGCCCATCTGTACCGGTCGATGTCACAGACAGTACCCAGGAGTATGCCGTGACCCTCTATCTGAACCTCGCCGAACTGCTCGGCGCCCGCATCGAGCAGGGCCTGTACCGCCCAGGCCAGCGCCTGCCGTCGGTGCGCGCCTTGAGCCTGGAGCATGGGGTCAGCCTGAGCACCGTGCAGCAGGCCTATCGCCTGCTCGAAGACAACGGCCTGGTCTCGCCACGGCCCAAGTCAGGCTATTTCGTCGCCGAGGACCGCAGCTTGCCTGCCCTGCCCGCCATGAGCCGCACCGCCCAGCGCCCGGTGGACATCTCGCAGTGGGAGCAAGTCCTGGAGTTGGTGCGCAGCACGCCGCAAAAAGGGGTGATGCAACTGGGTCGCGGCATGCCCGACATCGACAGCCCGACCCTCAAGCCCCTGCTGCGAAGCCTGGCCCAGCTCAGCCGGCGCCAGGACATGCCGGGGCTGTACTACGACAACATTCACGGCAACCTGGCCCTGCGTGAGCAGATCGCCCGGCTGATGCTCGACTCCGGCTGTCGCCTGGGCCCGGCCGACCTGGTGGTGACCACCGGCTGCCACGAGGCGCTGTCCACCAGCATCCGCGCCGTGTGCGAGCCGGGAGATATCGTTGCCGTCGAGGCTCCCAGCTTCCACGGCGCCATGCAGACCCTCAAGGGCCTGGGCATGAAGGCCCTGGAGATTCCCACCGACCCGCTCACCGGCATCAGCCTTGAGGCCCTGGAGCTGGCACTGGAACAGTGGCCGATCAAACTCATCCAGCTCACCCCCAGTTGCAACAACCCGCTGGGCTACATCATGCCCGAGGCGCGCAAGAAGGCGTTGCTGACCCTCGCCCAGCGCTACGACGTGGCCATTCTCGAGGACGATGTGTACGGCGACTTGGCCTACACCTACCCGCGACCGCGGACCATCAAGTCATTCGACGAAGACGGCCGTGTGTTGCTGTGCAGCTCCTTCTCCAAGACCCTGGCGCCGGGCCTGCGGGTCGGCTGGGTCGCGCCCGGACGCTACCTGGAACGGGTGCTGCACATGAAGTACATCAGCACCGGCAGCACCGCCAGCCAGCCGCAACTGGCCATCGCCGACTTCATCCAGGCAGGCCACTATCAGCCCCACGTGCGCCGCATGCGCACCCAGTATCAGCGTGGCCGCGATCAAATGAGCGACTGGGTGACGCGATACTTTCCGCCTGGCACCCGCGCCAGCCGGCCCCAGGGCGGGTTCATGCTGTGGGTTGAATTGCCGGAAAGTTTCGATACGCTGCGCCTGAACCGGGCTTTACTGGAGCAGGGGGTGCAGATTGCCGTCGGCAGCATCTTCTCGGCGTCGGGCAAGTACCGGCATTGCCTGCGCATGAACTTTGCCGCGCGGCCCACGCCACAGATCGAGGCTGCCGTACGCAAAGTAGGTGAAACCGCCCTTCGTCTACTGGAAGCGGACGAAGACCCGGCGTAACTTTGCGCCGCCCTCCACGGTCCAAACCATAAGCCCTTGCTGTACAGGACGATCCTCCCTTGAGACTCCAGCGAGCTCTGCCCCTCTTGCTGGCGCTGCTGCTTGGCCTGTCGGGCTGCGCCAGCGTCAGCATGCCCCGCCAAGTCAGCCAGACGCTGCCAGCCAGCGAGTCGGCGTTCGGCCGCTCCGTCCAGCGTCAGGCCGCGCCCTATGACGGACGCTCGGGCTTTCGCCTGCTGCCCAACAGCAACGAGGCGTTTCGCGCCCGCGCCGAGCTGATCCGCAACGCCCAGGCGAGCATCGACCTGCAGTACTACATCGTCCACGATGGCTTGAGCACCCGCGCCCTAGTCCATGAACTGCTGCGCGCTGCCGACCGCGGCGTGCGCGTGCGCGTGCTGCTCGACGACACCACCAGCGACGGCCTCGACACCATGATGGGTACCCTCGCCGCCCATCCCAATATCCAGATCCGCGTGTTCAACCCCCTGCACCTGGGGCGCAGCACCGGGGCCACCCGTGCCGTAGGCCGACTGTTCAACCTCTCGCGCCAGCACCGGCGCATGCACAACAAGCTGTTCCTGGTGGACAACAGCATGGCCATCGTTGGCGGCCGCAACCTGGGCGATGAATACTTCGACGCCGAACCGAACCTCAATTTCACCGACATCGACCTGCTCGGCGTGGGCCCGGTGGCCGACCAGCTCGGCCACAGCTTCGACCAGTACTGGAACAGCGCCTTGAGCCTGCCGATCGGTGACTTCCTCTGGCGCCAGCCGGATGCCAACGACCTGCGTGCCAGCCGCAAGCGCCTGGAGATTTCACTGGCGCAAGCGCGGGTCAAGCACAAAGCCTTGTACGACCGCTTGATGGCCTACCAGTCCAATCCACGGCTGGACGCGTGGCGCAACGAGCTGATCTGGGCCCACAGCAAGGCCCTGTGGGATTCACCCAGCAAGGTGCTGGCCCAAGATGAGCCGGACCCGCACCTGCTGATGACCCAGCAGTTGGCACCGGAGCTTGCCAATGTGCATCGCGAGCTGATCCTGGTGTCGGCCTACTTCGTACCGGGCGAATCGGGCTTGCTGTACTTGACCAGCCGCGCCGACGCCGGCACCTCGATCAAGCTGCTGACCAACTCGTTGGAAGCCACGGATGTACCGGCGGTGCACGGTGGCTATGCTCCCTATCGCCGCGCCCTGCTCGAGCACGGCGTGCAACTGTACGAACTGCGCCGCCAACCCGGTGACCCGAGCGCCTACCGTAGCCTGCGCCTGTATGGCAGCTCCGATTCCAGCCTGCACAGCAAGGCCATCGTCTTCGACCGACGCAAGACCTTCATTGGCTCGTTCAACTTCGACCCGCGTTCGGTGCTGTGGAACACCGAGGTCGGCGTGCTGGTCGACAGCCCCGAATTGGCCGAATACACCCGTGACCTCGCGGTGCAGGGCATGGCGCCAGCGCTGAGTTATCAGGCAAAGCTGGTGGGAGACAAACTGGTGTGGGTGACCGAAGACAACGGCAGACGCCGCATGCTCACCTCCGAACCCGGCGGGCTGTGGCGGCGCTTCAATGCCTGGATCAGCAAGGCTGTGGGGCTGGAGAAGATGCTTTAGTACAGGTTTACAGTCCTTCGCAGCACAAGACCGCGCCTACAGGTACGACGCAACCTTCTGTAGGAGCGGCCTTGTGCCGCGAAGGGCTGCAAAGCAGGCCCAACCTCGATATCAAGCCGAAGCAGGCTCGAAGGCGTCGCGCCGCCGGGTCAACACCACCAACCCCGCAGCCCCTGCCGCCATCAGCCACGGCAATGCATGCCCACTGATCCACTGGCTGCCAGCGCCGGCAATCAACGGCCCGAGCAGGCAACCGATACCCCACAGCTGTGCCACATGCGCGTTGGCGCGCACCAGCTCGTCATCCCGATAACGCTCGCCGATCAGCACCAGCGACAGGGTGAACAGGCCACCGGCACTGGCCCCGAACAATACCCAGACCGGCCAGATGGCAGGCGTGTGCAACGTGAGCGGGATGGCCAGGCTCGACACGAGCAAGGTCAGGGCGCAGCCACTGAACAGCGTCCGCCGCGACATGTAGTCGGCCAGGGCACCAATCGGCAGCTGCAGCACGGCATCGCCCACCACCACGGTGCTGACCATGAACAACGCGATCTCGGCAGTGAACCCTTGTTGCAGGCAGTACACCGGCAGCAAGGTCAGGATCATCGCCTCGAAGGCGGCAAACAGCGCAATGGCCCAGGCGATCACCGGCAGGCGCCGGCAGAACCCGAAAAGGTCGCCGAAGGTGACGCTGCACGCCTCGGTGCTGGGCGCACCGCCGCGCCCCATCAACAGCAACGGCGCAAACAGCAGCAGCGCTGTGGCGGCCCAAAAGCCGAAGTCATCGTCAGAGCCAAGGAACCCCAGCACCAGCGGACCGGCAAGCTGGCTCAAGGCATAGCTGCTGCCATACAGCGCCACCAGCCGGCCACGCCATTGCTCGACCACCAGTTGGTTGATCCAGCTCTCACCCAGGATGAACACCACGGTCAGGGCCATGCCGATCACCAGGCGCAACGCCAACCACAGGGCATAGCTGGGCAACACTGCCACCAGCCCGATCGACAGCGCACCGCCCCACAGGCACAGGCGCATCGCCGCCGGTACGCCCACCCAGCCGGCCAGGCGACTGGCCAGGCTGGCCCCGAGCAGCACACCGAGCGCGGGCATCGCCGCCATCACGCCAATGGCGAACCCACCGTAGCCCCAGGCCTCCAGGCGCAAGGACACCAGCGGCATGCTTACGCCGAGCGCGAGCCCGACACTGAGCACCGACGCCAGCACGGCAAAATAGGTTCCCCAACGCATGACAGCCTCCCAGGCAGATCTTGAACAGCAGAGACGACAAAGCCGGGACGGCATGGGCCGGCCCGGCTAGTTTCTTTCGGAGCTGCTGTGCAGCCCATCGCGGGTGAACCCACGCCTACAGCGGATTCACCCACGAAAAGGGCCGCCAAGCGGCCCCGCTGGATTTACAGCTTGATCCAGGTCGCTTTCAGCTCGGTGTACTTCTCCAGTGCGTGCAGCGACTTGTCACGGCCGTTACCCGACTGCTTGAAACCGCCGAATGGCGCGGTCATGTCGCCACCGTCGTACTGGTTGACCCACACGCTGCCGGCGCGCACGGCACGGGCGGTGTTGTGGGCCTTGGAGATGTCCGCGGTCCAGATGCCAGCCGCCAGGCCGTACGGGGTGTCGTTGGCAATGGCCACGGCTTCCTCGGCGGTGTCGAAGGTGATGACCGACAGCACGGGGCCGAAGATCTCTTCCTTGGCAATCTTCATGGCGTTGGTCACGCCGTCGAAGATGGTCGGCTCGACGTAGGTGCCGCCGGTCTCTTCCAGAATACGCTTGCCGCCAGCGAGCAGCTTGGCGCCGTCCTGGTGGCCGGCATCGATGTACGACAGCACGGTGTTCATCTGCTGGGTGTCCACCAGCGCGCCGACGGTGGTCGACGGATCCAGCGGGTTGCCCGGCTTCCAGGCCTTCAGGGCCTCGACGACCATCGGCAGGAATTTGTCCTTGATCGAGCGCTCGACCAGCAGACGGGAGCCTGCGGTGCAGACTTCGCCCTGGTTGAAGGCGATGGCGCTGGCAGCAGCTTCGGCAGCGGCCTTCAGGTCAGGAGCGTCGGCGAAGACGATGTTCGGGCTCTTGCCACCGGCTTCCAGCCAGACGCGCTTCATGTTCGACTCGCCTGCGTAGACCATCAGTTGCTTGGCGATCTTGGTCGAGCCGGTGAACACCAGGGTATCGACGTCCATGTGCAGGGCCAGGGCCTTGCCCACGGTGTGGCCGTAGCCTGGCAGCACGTTCAGCACGCCGGCCGGGATACCAGCCTCGATCGCCAGTTGGGCGATGCGGATGGCGGTCAGTGGCGACTTTTCCGAAGGCTTGAGGACGATGGAGTTACCGGTGGCCAGGGCCGGGCCGAGTTTCCAGCAGGCCATCAGCAGCGGGAAGTTCCACGGCACGATCGCGCCGACCACGCCCACAGGCTCGCGGGTCACCAGGCCCAGCTGATCGTGCGGGGTCGGGGCGACTTCGTCGTAGACTTTATCGATGGCTTCGGCCGTCCAGTGGATGGCGTTGGCAGCACCGGGAACGTCGATGGTGGAGGAGTCACCGATCGGCTTGCCCATGTCCAGGGTTTCCAGCAGGGCCAGCTCTTCGACGTTCTTGCGCAGCAGGTCGGCGAAGCGGATCAGGGTGGCTTTGCGCTTGGCCGGGGCCTGGCGCGACCAGACGCCGGATTCGAACACGGCGCGGGCATTTTCGACAGCGCGGTTGGCGTCGGCCAGATCGCAGCTGGCAACCTTGGCCAGGAAGCGTCCGTCCACCGGGCTCAGGCAGTCGAAGGTTTCACCGGATGCGGCATCGGTGTATTCGCCGTTGATGAAGGCGCGACCTTCGATCTTCAATTGCTGGGCACGCTGTTCCCAATCCGCACGAGTCAGGGTGGTCATACGAAACTCCTCCTCTTGTTAAGGTGCAACGCCGTACTGAGGACATCACGACGTGTCAATAATTCTGGCCGGGCGACAAGCGCACACTGGCACCCGACACCCTAAACCAGCCGCTAGAAACTATCAATATATTTGACACGAATGGCCTAAACGCCTACTGATGTGCATTTTATTAAACAACAAAAGGGAATCACCATGAGCATCGGCACCATCATCGACTTCGCCCAGGCACTCACCGAGGCCGAACGCTACCGCCCAGCTGCGGAAAAAATCCTCAAGGGCGAGCCGGACCAGGCGGTCTACAACCACTATTCCAGCCCATGCGGCCAATTCGCGGCAGGTGTGTGGGAAGGCGAGATCGGCCAATGGACGGTGAATTACACCGAGCATGAATACTGCGAGATCACCCAGGGTGTTTCGGTGCTGCGCGACCAGGAAGGCAATGCCAAGACCCTGCGTACCGGCGATCGGTTCGTGATCCCGGCCGGCTTCAAAGGCACCTGGGAGGTGCTGGAGCCCTGCCGCAAGATCTATGTCATGTTCGAACAGAAGTAATAGTTAACGCAGGGGCAGGACCGCTCGGCGGGAGGATGGCCTGGCCCATGTCGGGCCATCGACCGCTAAGGAGCGACACCATGACCAACGAAGAAGTCTTGCAAGCCTTGTCTCATCTGATCGGTAGCCGTTATGCGCCCTCGATCAAGGACGAGATCAGCGCCATCACCCTGCGCCCTCGTGTCGTTGGGCCGGGCGAGATGTCCACCCGGGAGTTCGACCCGATGCGAATTCACATTCAGGCGGACGCGAACGGCATTATCGAAGGTTTCGCCTTCAACTGACCTGAACGCCGGGCATAAAAAACCCGCTTCCGAGGAAGCGGGTTTTTTTCAGGTTGCCGATCAATTACTTGATCTTGGCTTCCTTGTAGACCACGTGCTTGCGGACGACCGGATCGTATTTCTTGATCTCGATCTTGTCCGGAGTGGTGCGCTTGTTCTTGTCGGTGGTGTAGAAGTGGCCGGTACCGGCACTCGAAACCAGACGGATCAATTCACGCATGATGTTCTCCCTTAAACCTTGGCGCCAGCACGACGGATGTCGGCCAGAACGGCATCGATACCGCGCTTGTCGATGATACGCATGCCCTTGGCGGAAACGCGCAGACGCACGAAGCGCTTCTCGGACTCAACCCAGAAACGGTGGTGCTGCAGGTTTGGCAGGAAACGACGACGGGTTTTGTTGTTTGCGTGGGAAATGTTGTTCCCGGTTACCGGACCCTTACCGGTAACTTGACAGACTCTCGACATGCCTCAGCCCTCTAAAACCACATGCCCAACCCGGCATGGGTTGGCCGCTTAATCTCTCAGTCTATGGCGCCAGGCGCCGTGTTTCCGGGGGTCTTATCGACCGAATCGGCTTGCGCGACAGACCGTGCCCCTAGAAAAGAGCGCTGCTTTATACCAGAAAGACTCGGCCACAACAATAGAAGATACGCATCCTGATAGGGCCGAGCGCGCCCGGCCAGCATAGCGACAAGGCTGGCGTGCTGTCGACCGCTCGTCGCCAGGCGAGCGAAAAAGAAGGTGGTCATTTATCAATGCGCACACTAGGGTAGGACGTTTCATTCAACTGCACAGCCAGATGGGCCACGGATCAGCCAAGGAGCCACCATGCGTGTCGCCGCCCTTTCATTGTTGTTCACCTCCCTGTTCGCCGCAGGCCTCGCCCAGGCGGCGCCCCTCTCCGTCTGCACCGAGGCCAGCCCCGAAGGCTTCGACGTGGTCCAGTACAATTCGCTGACCACCACCAACGCCTCGGCCGATGTGCTGATGAATCGCCTGGTGGAATTCGATGCCAGCCAGGGCAAGGTGGTGCCCAGTCTGGCGGAAAGCTGGACAGTGTCCGATGACGGCCTGATCTACGACTTCAAACTGCGCAATGGCGTGAAATTCCACTCCACGCCGTGGTTCAAGCCCAGCCGTGAGCTGGACGCCGACGACGTGCTGTTCAGCTTCCAGCGCATGCTCTACCCCGCCCACGCCTGGCACAAGACGGCGCCCGGCGGCTACCCGCATGCCCAATCGCTGCAGCTGGCCACCCTGATCAAACTGATCGAGGCGCCGGAGCCGCACACGGTGCGCTTCACCCTGACCCACCCGGATGCCACGTTCCTGGCCACCCTGAGCATGGGCTTCGCTTCGATCTATTCCGCCGAGTATGCCGACAAGCTACTCAAGGCCGGCACCCCGGAAAAACTCAACAGCCAGCCAGTCGGCACCGGGCCGTTCGTGTTCCAGCGCTTCCAGAAGGACGCGGTGGTGCGCTACCGCGCCAACCCCGACTATTTCGCAGGCAAACCTGCGGTCGACCCGCTGATCTACGCCATCACCCCGGACGCCAACGTACGCCTGCAGAAGCTCAAGCGCGGCGAATGCCAGGTGGCCCTTTCGCCCAAGCCGCTGGATATCACCGAAGCGGGCCAGGACGGCAACCTCAAGACCGCCAGCACCCCGGCCTTCATGACGGCGTTCGTCGCCCTCAACAGCCAGCACCCACCGCTGGACAAGCCCGAAGTACGCCAGGCCATCAACCTTGCCTTCGACAAGCCCGCCTATCTCAAGGCCGTGTTCGAAGGCACCGCCACTGCGGCCAACGGCCCCTACCCGCCCAACACCTGGAGCTACGCCAAAGACTTGCCCGGCTACACCCTGGACCTGAAAAAGGCCAAGGCGCTGCTGGCCAAGGCCGGGTTTGCGGACGGTTTTGCCACCACGATCTGGACCCGTCCTTCAGGCAGCCTGCTCAATCCCAACCCGAGCCTCGGCGCACAGATGCTCCAGGCAGACCTGGCGAAGATCGGCATCAAGGCCGAGATCCGCGTGATCGAATGGGGCGAGCTGATCCGCCGTGCCAAGGCCGGCGAGCATGACCTGCTGTTCATGGGCTGGGCGGGGGACAACGGCGATCCGGACAACTTCCTCAGCCCGCAGTTTTCCTGTGCGGCGGTCAAATCCGGCACCAACTTCGCGCGGTTCTGCGACAACCGCCTGGATCAGCTGATCAGCGCCGGACGCACCACCAATGACCAGAGCGTGCGCAGCCGCTTGTACCAGCAGGCGCAGACGCTGATCCAGCAGCAGGCGCTGTGGCTGCCATTGGCTCACCCGACCGCGGCCACACTGCTGCGCCAGGGCGTGGAGGGCTACCAGGTGAGCCCGTTCGGGCGATTGGATTTCAGCAAGGTTTCCGTCACGCGCTAAGCAGGGGCCAGGGGCGCTTTGCGCCCCATCGCAGGCTGCGCCAGCCTCCACAGCTCGGCGGCCCTCAAGAACGCTGCTGTACCTGTGAGAGCCCTAGGCGACAAACCACCCCTGCTCGACCATCGACAGCGGCTCGCCATCCCCGACAATGACATGATCGAGCACCCGCACATCGATCAAGGCCAACGCACGCTTGAGCATCAGGGTCATGTGCACGTCATCCTCACTGGGCTCGCAATGGCCTGAAGGATGGTTGTGACAGATGATCATCGCCGCGGCGTTATGCAACAGCGAGCGCCGCACCACTTCGCGGGGATAGATGCTGGCCCGATCGATCGTGCCGCGGAACAGAATCTCGAAAGCCAGCGGCCGATGCTTGGTATCCAGGAATAGGCAGCCGAATACCTCACTGGCCTCATGGCGCAACATGGACTTCAGGTAACGTCGCACAGCCGAGGGGTTTTCCATGACAGAGTCACGCTCAAGCGACTTGGCCAGATTCCTCCGTCCAATTTCCAGCAGCGCCTGCAATTGGCTATACCTGACCGGGCCAAGCCCTAGCTCACCCAGAAATGCCGCCCTGTCGGCCTCAAGCAACTGACGCAAGCCACCAAACTTCACCAATAGCCCACGCGACAACTCGAGGACATTGCACCCACGCACACCAGACCCAAGGAATACCGCCAGCAATTCAGCGTCCGACAGACTACCCACCCCTTGTTGCAACAACTTCTCCCGTGGTCTCTCCGCCACAGGCCACTCCCTGATGTTCATACCCCTCCTTGCGTGTTACTGCGGCGCGTTTCGGCCCTGTGTTAATCTATTTCGCTCCGTAGATGCGACGATCTGCCGCAGGCAGTTGTCGTCGCCGCCCGCTTTCACTGGATAAAGGCAAGCCTATGCAGCGGTTGTATCGCAAGCGCATCGTTCTCGGCGTGGGTGGCGGCATCGCCGCCTACAAGAGCGCCGAGCTGATCCGCCGACTCCTGGAACACGGCGCGCAGGTGCGCGTCGTCATGACCCGCGGTGGCGCCGAGTTCATCACGCCACTGACCCTGCAGGCGCTCTCCGGCCACCCGGTGCACATGGATCTGCTCGACCCTGCCGCGGAAGCTGCGATGGGGCACATCGAACTGGCCAAATGGGCCGACCTGGTACTGATCGCCCCCGCCACCGCCGACCTCATGGCGCGCCTGGCGCAGGGCATGGCAGATGACCTGCTGACCACCTTGGTGCTGGCCACCGATGCCACTGTTGCCGTGGCCCCGGCCATGAACCAGGCCATGTGGCGCGACCCGGCCACCCAGGCCAATCTCGAACTGCTCAAGAGCCGCGGCATCCAGGTGTTCGGCCCGGCCTCCGGCAGCCAGGCCTGTGGCGATGTAGGCCTTGGCCGCATGCTCGAAGCCACGGATCTCGCCTGGTGCGCCGCCGAAAGCTTCAAACGCCAGTCACTGACCGGCAAGCACGTGTTGATCACTGCCGGCCCGACCCAGGAAAACATCGACCCGGTGCGCTACATCACCAATCATAGCTCCGGAAAGATGGGCTTCGCCCTGGCTGAGGCGGCCGCCGAAGCCGGGGCTCGGGTAACCCTGGTCACAGGCCCCGTGCACCTGCCGACACCCGATCGCGTCAACCGGATCGACGTGGTGAGCGCGCGGGACATGCTCGCTGCCTGCGAAGCGGCCATGCCCTGCGACCTGTTCATCGCCTCGGCAGCGGTCGCGGACTACCGCCCAGAAGTCGTTGCCCCGCAAAAACTCAAGAAAGACCCTACGACCGGCGACGGCATGCTGCTGCAGATGGTGCGCAATCCGGATATCCTTGCGACCATCGCAGGGCGCACCGACCGTCCGTTCAGCGTCGGCTTCGCCGCCGAGACCGAACATCTGCTCGATTACGCCACGCGCAAGCTCAAGGACAAGAACCTCGATCTGATCGTCGCCAATGATGTGGCCAACCCCAGCATCGGCTTCAACAGCGAGGAAAATGCCCTGACCGTCATCGACCGCCAGCAGCACCAGACCCTCTTCGCGCAGACCAGCAAGGGCAAGATCGCCCGGCAGTTGGTCGCCTTCATCGCCGAACGGCTCAACCAGGTTCAATAAGTTACATGCACGCTCTTCAAGCCAAGATTCTCGACGCCCGCCTGGGCAACGAATTCCCTCTCCCGCAGTACGCCACCCCTGGCTCCGCCGGCCTGGACCTGCGCGCCATGCTCAAGGAAGATACCGTCCTGGAACCTGGCCAGACCCTGCTGATTCCAACCGGCCTGTCGGTGTACATCGGCGACCCAGGCCTGGCCGCCATGATCCTTCCGCGCTCGGGCCTGGGTCACAAGCACGGCATCGTGCTGGGCAACCTGGTCGGCCTGATCGACTCGGACTACCAGGGCGAGTTGATGGTCTCCTGCTGGAACCGCGGCCAGACGCCATTCACCATCGCCATCGGCGAGCGCATCGCGCAGCTGGTGCTGGTGCCTGTGGTGCAGGCGCATTTCGACATCGTCGAGTCCTTCGACGAGAGCCAGCGCGGAGCTGGCGGCTTCGGTCACTCCGGCAGCCACTGAGCCCGCTTGACGACCGTTGGGCCATGGATGGCGAACTCTCTGGCCAAAGCACCGTCCAAGCGTTCAGTTTGCGCCTGCCCAGAAGCCTTTGATTATTGGAGCACCCAGAGATGAACGACATGGCCCACCTGGTACCCGCACTGCCCGAGAGCATCTTCCGCGCCTACGACATCCGTGGCGTTGTCGGCAAAACCCTGACCGGCGAGACTGCCTATTGGATCGGCCGTGCCATCGGCGCCCAGACCCTCGCCCAGGGCGAGCCGCAGATCTCGGTCGGTCGCGATGGCCGCCTGTCCGGCCCTATGCTGGTCGAGCAACTGATCAAGGGCCTGGTCGACGCCGGTTGCCAAGTCAGCGACGTAGGCCTGGTTCCGACCCCCGCGCTGTACTACGCCGCCAATGTGTTGGCCGGCAAATCCGGCGTGATGCTCACCGGCAGCCACAACCCGCCTGACTACAACGGCTTCAAGATCGTGATTGCTGGCGACACCCTGGCCAATGAACAGATCCAGGCCCTGCTGACCCGCCTGAAAACCAATGACCTGAGCCATGGCGAAGGCCGCGTCGAGCGTGTCGAGATCCTGGAGCGTTACTTCCAGCAGATCACCGGCGACGTGAAACTGGCCAAGAAACTCAAAGTGGTGGTGGATTGCGGCAACGGCGCCGCCGGCGTCATCGCCCCGCAATTGATCGAGGCCCTGGGCTGCGAGGTCATCCCGCTGTTCTGCGACGTCGACGGCAACTTCCCCAACCACCACCCGGACCCGGGCAAGCCCGAAAACCTCGTGGACCTGATCGCCAAGGTCAAGGAAACCGGCGCCGATATCGGCCTGGCCTTCGACGGGGACGGCGACCGTGTGGGCGTGGTGACCAACACCGGCACCATCGTCTATCCCGATCGCCTGCTGATGCTCTTCGCCCAGGACGTGCTGTCGCGCAACCCCGGTGCCGAGATCATTTTCGACGTCAAATGCACCCGTCGCCTGACGCCACTGATCGAGCAGCATGGCGGCCGCGCCCTGATGTGGAAGACTGGCCACTCGCTGATCAAGAAGAAAATGAAACAGACCGGCTCGCTGCTGGCCGGCGAGATGAGCGGACACATCTTCATCAAGGAACGCTGGTACGGTTTCGACGACGGCATCTACAGCGCCGCACGCCTGCTGGAGATCCTCAGCAAGGTCGATCAGGACGCCGAAAGTCTGTTCGCGGCGTTCCCGAACGATATTTCGACGCCGGAAATCAACATTGATGTGACCGACGAGAGTAAATTCAGCATCATTGATGCACTGCAACGCGACGCCGACTGGGGCGATGCCAACCTCACCACCATCGATGGTGTGCGAGTCGACTACGCCCAGGGCTGGGGTCTGGTTCGCGCCTCCAACACCACCCCGGTGCTGGTACTGCGCTTCGAGGCCGAAAGCGACGCCGAGCTGCAACGTATCCAGGCTGTCTTGCGCACGCAGTTGCTGCGTGTCGATCCAGCCCTGCAACTGCCGTTCTGACCGACTATCCGTTCCTTACCTGGAGCCCTGCATGACCCTCGATCGCGATGCCGCTTCCCATGTAGCCGAGGTTTTGTCCGAAGCACTGCCTTACATTCGCCGCTTTGTCGGCAAGACCCTGGTGATCAAGTACGGCGGCAACGCGATGGAGAGCGAAGAGCTCAAGACCGGCTTTGCCCGGGACATCGTGCTGATGAAGGCCGTGGGCATCAACCCAGTGGTCGTGCACGGTGGCGGCCCGCAGATCGGTGATCTGCTCAAGCGCCTGTCGATCGAAAGCCACTTCATCGATGGCATGCGCGTCACCGACTCGGCCACCATGGACGTAGTGGAGATGGTCCTGGGCGGCCAGGTCAACAAGGACATCGTCAACCTGATCAACCGTCACGGCGGCAGCGCCATCGGCCTGACCGGCAAGGATGCTGAACTGATCCGCGCCAAGAAACTCACCGTCAGCCGCCAGACACCGGAGATGACCCAGCCGGAAATCATCGACATCGGTCATGTGGGCGAAGTGGTGAGCGTCAACACCGACCTGCTGAACATGCTGGTAAAAGGCGACTTCATCCCGGTGATCGCACCGATTGGCGTGGGTGAGAACGGCGAGTCCTACAACATCAACGCCGACTTGGTGGCGGGCAAGGTGGCCGAGGCGCTGAAAGCCGAGAAGCTGATGCTGCTGACCAACATCGCTGGCCTGATGGACAAGCAAGGCACCGTCCTGACAGGCCTGACCACCGAGCAGGTCAACGAGCTGATCGCCGACGGCACCATCTACGGCGGCATGCTGCCCAAGATCAAATGCGCACTGGAGGCAGTACAAGGCGGCGTGAACAGCTCGCACATCATCGATGGTCGCGTACCGAACGCCGTGCTGCTGGAGATCTTCACCGACAGCGGCGTGGGTACCTTGATCACCAACACCAAGCGTCACTGATCGCTTGGTCTGTCAGATGGCTCTTACCATCTGGCGCCAATTCACGGAAAAAGGCGACCTTTAGGGTCGCCTTTTTTTATGCGTCCTCGCTGCACCCACGCTTTAAGCTCCCGCCGCACATAAAGTTTTTTTACCTGGCGCCGAAAAAGTAATGGCATAGCGCCATCGTTCTAATTTTTTCTAGTGGAGATATCGCGTGAAACACGCATCACAAGGACTCGTGCTGGTAGCCGCTCTGGCTATCGGGTCCCTTACCGGCTGCGCAACAGAAACCTCCACGGCAGTCGCCGTGCAGCAGGTGGAAAGCGTCAGCCGCCCCTACAGCGGCGTTCGTGCGCCGATCGCCGTGGGCAAGTTCGACAATCGCTCCAGCTATATGCGTGGCATCTTCTCCGACGGCGTTGACCGCCTCGGCGGTCAGGCCAAAACCATCCTGATCACCCATTTGCAGCAGACCAATCGCTTCAATGTGCTCGACCGCGACAACATGGGCGAGATCCAGCAGGAAGCGGCGATCAAAGGCCAGGTCCAGCGCCTCAAAGGCGCCGACTTCGTGGTGACGGGCGATGTGACCGAGTTCGGCCGCAAAGAGGTCGGCGATCATCAGCTGTTCGGCATCCTGGGCCGCGGCAAGACCCAGATCGCCTACGCCAAGGTTGCACTGAACATCGTCAATATCAGCACCTCCGAGGTGGTCTATTCGAGCCAGGGCGCGGGTGAATATGCGCTCTCCAACCGCGAGATCATCGGCTTCGGCGGCACCGCCAGCTATGACTCCACCCTCAATGGAAAGGTCCTCGACCTGGCCATGCGCGAAGCCGTGAACAAACTGGTCAATGCCGTGGAAAGCGGCCAATGGAAGCCACAAGCACAGTAAGTGCATAGGACAAGGAAGACAGTGACATGACGACCCCACTCTCGGCCTGGCGCGCTGGCGCCGCGCTCTTGCTGGGCTGCACCCTGCTGGCCGGCTGCAGCGGGCAAAAGCCCATGTATCAATGGGAGAGCTACCAGCCCCAGGTATATGAGTACTTCAAAGGTGAGTCCTCGAAAGAGGAGCAGGCCATTGCCCTGGAGCGCGACCTGGAAAAGATCAAAGCCAAGAATGGCAGCGTGCCTCCGGGCTACCACGCTCAACTGGGCCTGCTGTATGCCGGCCTGGGTAAAGATGACCAGATGATTCAGCAGCTGCGCACAGAAAAAGCCCTGTTTCCTGAGTCGGCAGCCTACATGGACTTTCTGATGAACAACGCCAGCAAAAGGGACAAGCAATGACCAGACGCCTCACCCAACTGCTCGCGAGTGTCTGCGTGCTGGCCTTGCTGACCGGCTGCGCCGAACGCAAGACCATCGACTACACGGCGTACAAGCAAAGCCGCCCCAAATCCATCTTGATCCTGCCACCGCTGAACGAGTCGCCGGACGTCAAAGCCACCTACAGCATGCTGTCCCAGGTGACCTATCCACTGGCCGAGGCCGGCTACTATGTGATGCCCGTGGCACTGGTGGACGAGACATTCCGCCAGAACGGCCTGAGCACACCCTCCGATATCCACCAACTGCCGACCAACAAGCTGCACGAGATCTTTGGCGCGGATGCAGGCCTGTATGTCACCGTCAGCGACTACGGTACTCGCTACATGGTGCTCAGCAGCGCAACTGTCGTCACCGCCAGCGCCAAACTGGTGGACCTCAAAAGCGGAACCACCTTGTGGACGGGTAGCGCCAGCGCCTCGAGCGAAGAGGGTCGGCAGAACCAAGGGGGTCTGATCGGCATGCTGGTCACCGCCGCTATCAACCAGATCATCAGCAACGTACAAGATGATGCGGGTTACCCGATCGCAGGCATGACCAGCACTCGACTGCTCACACCCCAGCCCAATGGCGGCATCCTCTATGGTCCCCGTTCGCCGAAGTACGGCACGGACTGAGCGTAGCCAGCATCGCGGCAGTTCGGCGCGAATGAGGCCTGAATAGCCAGCATAAAAAAGGCGACCCTCTCACGAAGGTCGCCTTTTTCATTTTCAACGCGCGAATCAGATCCCGTACTGGGCCCGATAGGCTTCGACCGCTGGCAGGTGCTGCTTGAGCTGTGGATCGTCGGCCAGGAACTCCAGCACCTGGGTCAGCGAAACGATGCTGACGACCGGGATGCCGAAGTCGCGCTCGACTTCCTGGATCGCCGACAGCTCGCCATTGCCACGCTCTTCGCGGTTCAGGGCGATCAGAACGCCAGCGGCCTTGGCCTGCTGGGCGTTGATGATCTGCATCACTTCGCGAATGGCGGTGCCAGCGGTGATCACGTCGTCGATGATCAGCACGTCACCGGCCAGGGGAGCACCGACCAGGCTGCCGCCTTCGCCGTGATCCTTGGCTTCCTTGCGGTTGAAGCACCATGGCACATCGAGCTGGTGTTGCTCGGCCAGGGCCACGGCAGTGGCTGCCGCCAGGGGAATACCCTTGTAGGCAGGGCCGAACAGCACGTCGAACGGGATCTTGCTGTCGACGATGGCCGCCGCGTAGCAACGCCCCAGTTGCGCCAGTGCAGAGCCGGTATTGAACAGGCCGGCATTGAAGAAGTACGGGCTGGTACGCCCCGATTTCAGGGTGAACTCACCGAAGCGCAGAACCCCGCGATCGATGGCAAAACGAATGAAGTCGCGCTGATACGGCTGCATGAAGAGTCCCAGACACCACGGATTTAGCTAAATGAGTTGAGCTCGGGTATCATACACGCACGAGATTTTTGGGGCCATTTATGCGGATCATCAGTGTGAACGTAAATGGCATTCAGGCTGCGGCCGAGCGTGGATTGCTCAGCTGGCTGCAAGCCCAGAATGCCGACGTCATCTGCCTTCAGGATACCCGCGCCTCGGCCTTTGAACTCGACGACCCAGCTTTCCAGCTCGATGGCTATTTCCTTTACGCCTGCGACGCGGAGGTGCCAGCCCAAGGTGGCGTGGCACTGTACTCGCGGATGCAGCCCAAGGCAGTCATCACCGGCCTGGGCTTCGAGACAGCCGACCGTTACGGGCGTTACCTGCAAGCGGATTTCGACAAGGTAAGTATTGCCACCTTGCTGCTGCCTTCGGGCATGAACGGCGATGAGGACTTGAACCAGAAGTTCAAGTTGATGGACGACTTCGCCCGCTACCTGGACAAGCAGCGTCGCAAGCGTCGCGAGTACATCTACTGCGGCTCGCTGTACGTGGCGCAGCAGAAGCTCGACATCAAGAACTGGCGCGACAGCCAGCAGTCGCCAGGCTTCCTGCCACCGGAGCGTGCGTGGATGGACGCAATCGTTGGCGACATGGGTTACGTCGACGCCCTGCGCGAAGTCAGCCGCGAAGGCGACCAGTACAGCTGGTGGCCGGACAACGAGCAGGCCGAAATGCTCAACCTGGGTTACCGGTTCGATTACCAGATCCTCACCCCAGGCCTGCGTCGCTTCGTGCGTAATGCCCGCCTGCCGCGCCAGCCGCGGTTCTCCCAGCATGCGCCACTGATCGTGGACTACGACTGGACGCTGACCATCTAAAGCATGGGGCTGCCTAGCAGCAGCCCATTCGCGGGTAAACCCGCTTCCACAGGTATGGCGTCGCACGCAAGAGCGGCGCAGACCTTGTGGGAGCGGGTTTTCCGCGAATGGGCCTCAGAAAAACCTACTTGATCGGTCGCCAGATCAGCGGATAGCGGTAAGGCTTGCCCTCGTTGGCCTTGACGCCCGCAAGGATGGCCAGGACCAGCACCGCCACCGTCAGAATGGCGAACAGCACGATCCCCACCAGCACGAACATCAGCAGGAAGCAGATGAACCCTGCGATGGTCACGCTGATCTGGAAGTTCAGCGCCTCCTTGCCTTGCGCGTCGATGAAAGGATCCAGCTCACGCTTCCAGATCCACATCACCAGCGGACCCAGCAGGTGCCCAAGGGGCACCACCAGGCCCAGCAGCGCCGAGAGATGACAGAACATCGCCCACTGCCGGATCTCGGCGTTGGGTGGGGCGACCGGCAGGTCGTCAGGTTCGTTCATGTTCCACACCTCCTTGGCGTACAGGTCAGTCGGCCAGCGAGGCCTTCTGCAGTTCGAAGATTTCGGTCATGCCTTTTTGCGCCAGGGCGAGCATGGCGTTGAAGTCTTCAGGCTGGAACGGGGCGCCTTCGGCGGTGCCCTGCACCTCGATGAAGCCACCGGCGCTGGTCATGACCACGTTCAGGTCGGTCTCGGCGGCGGAGTCTTCCAGGTAGTCCAGGTCGAGCACGGCCTCGCCCTGGTACATGCCCACCGAGACAGCGGCGATCATGTGCTTGAGCGGGTTGCCGCCCTTGAGACCGCCACGCTTCTTGATCACCGCCAAGGCGTCGCACAGCGCGACCATGGCACCGGTGATCGACGCGGTGCGGGTGCCGCCATCGGCCTGGATCACGTCGCAGTCGACGTACAGGGTGACATCGCCCAGCTTGCTCATGTCCAGCGCGGCGCGCAGAGAACGGCCGATCAGGCGCTGGATTTCCAGGGTGCGACCGCCCTGCTTGCCACGGCTCGCCTCACGCTGGTTACGCTCGCCGGTGGAGCGCGGCAGCATGCCGTACTCGGCAGTCAGCCAACCCTGGCCCTGACCCTTGAGGAAGCGGGGAACACCATTTTCGACGCTGACCGTGCAGACGACCTTGGTGTCGCCGAACTCGACCAGTACCGACCCCTCGGCGTGCTTGGTGTAGTTGCGGGTGATGCGGATCGAGCGGAGCTGATCGGCGGCGCGACCACTTGGACGTTTCATCTGGGATACCTGTACCGGGACTTGAATCTGGCGAGCATTATAAGGCCCGTCGCCCTGGGAAGACATGCCTATTGTCGCGCTCCCGGCAGCCTGTCGTCTTTTCCCACCGGCCCTGCGGGCTGTCTGTAACATGGGCGGATTGGGCGCCCGCACCGCACTGCGTTACAATCCCGCGCCTTGGCCGAAAGGCTTCCCCGTTCATTCAGACTTCGCGAGGTACTCTCCATGGTGCACAGCATGACCGCATTTGCTCGCGTCGAGCGCGCCGGCAGCCAAGGCACCCTGGCCTGGGAACTGCGCTCGGTCAACCACCGCTATCTGGAACCTCACCTGCGCCTGCCCGAAGCCTTGCGTGATCTGGAAGGCGCAGTACGCGAAGGCCTGCGCCAAGGGTTGTCGCGCGGCAAGGTCGAATGCACCCTGCGCCTGAGCGAAGACAACACCGGCAAGCCCCTGCAAGTCGACCGTGAGCGCGCCGCGCAGTTGGTCGCCGCCGCCGAGACCGTCGCCGGGCTGATCAAACAGCCCGCGCCGCTGAACCCGCTCGAAGTCCTGGCCTGGCCCGGCGTGCTGGTGGCAGATGCCAGCGATCCACAAGCCCTCAATGCCGAAGCCATGGCGCTGTTCGACGAAGCACTCGCCGAGCTCAAGGCTGGGCGTCAGCGCGAAGGTCTGGAACTGGCCCGTCTGATCAACGAGCGGCTGGATGGCATGACCACTGAAGTCACCACCCTGCGCGCCCTGGTGCCACAGATGCTGGCCGCCCAGCGCCAGCGCATTCTCGACCGATTCAATGATCTGCAGGCCGAACTCGACCCGCAGCGCCTGGAGCAGGAGATGGTGCTGCTGGCCCAGAAGAGCGACGTGGCCGAAGAGCTGGACCGCCTGAGCACCCACATCACCGAAGTCCGTCGCGTGCTCAAGTCCGGCGGTGCAGCCGGCCGGCGCCTGGACTTCCTGATGCAGGAGCTCAATCGCGAGGCCAACACCCTGGGTTCCAAGGCGTTCGACCCGCGCAGCACTCAGGCGGCGGTCAACCTCAAGGTGTTGATCGAACAGATGCGTGAACAAGTACAGAATATCGAGTAAGGCCACCCCTACCATGAACCACAGCAGCGGCACCCTCTACATCGTCTCGGCCCCTTCCGGCGCCGGCAAAACCAGCCTGGTCACAGCGCTGATCCAGGACGATCCACGCATCAGCGTCTCGGTTTCGCACACCACGCGCAACAAGCGCCCGGGCGAAGAACACGGCGTGAACTACCACTTCGTCAGCCATGACGAGTTCAAAGCCCTGATCGAGCGCAACGACTTCCTCGAGCACGCCGAGGTGTTCGGCAACTTCTACGGCACCTCACGCAGCGCGCTGCAGCAGGCTCTCGACCAGGGTCAGGACCTGATCCTGGAAATCGACTGGCAAGGCGCCCAGCAGGTCCGCAAGCTGATGCCAGAAGCGCTTTCGGTGTTCATCCTGCCGCCGAGCCAGCAGGCTCTGCGCCAGCGCCTGGACAACCGCGGCCAGGACAGCGAAGAAATCATCGAGGGCCGCATGAAGGAAGCGGTCAGCGAGATGGTGCACTACGACGAGTACGACTACGTCATCATCAACGATGACTTCGCCGATGCACTGGAAGACCTCAAGGCAGTGTTCCGCGCGAACCGCAATGATGATTCGCAGGCTGCGCAGCGCGCCGAGGCGCTCAAGCTGCATCAGCAACAGCAGCGCCATGGGGCGCTGCTCAAGCAACTGATCGGCTGAAACAAAAAGGGGCTGCGTTCGCAGCCCCTTTTTTTTGGTTCTTCACGGAATCCCGGGAAAGACAGAAACAAGAACGCCGGTTTGATGGATGATGTTCGTGCGAGCAAACACATCTACAAACCGGCGTTCTTGTGCACGATATTAATA
>NZ_JBLUPV010000014.1:0-120889 GCF_048068075.1 Pseudomonas sp. NY15354 | reverse complement strand
GGATTAACAATCGGATCAAGGTCATCAAACGGATGGCTTACGGCTACCGGGACAGCGAATTCTTCTTCATGAAGATCAAGAATGACTTTCCCGGCAATCCGTGAAGAACCTGAAAAAAGGACCGCCGTGCATGCGCAGGACGGCCCTTTTTATCGCTCTAGGCGGTGATCAATGGTGGGAACGATTTGACCAAGTCATCCAGCGCTTTGATCTGCGCCAGGAACGGCTCTAGCCTGTCAAGGGGAAGGGCGCTAGGCCCATCGCATTTGGCTTGATCCGGATTCGGGTGCGCCTCCAGGAACAGCCCGGCTAGCCCAACGCCCATGCCGGCACGCGCCAGGTCGACCACCTGCTCGCGGCGCCCGCCCGAGGCTGCGCCCGACGGGTCACGGTTTTGCAGAGCGTGAGTCACGTCGAAGATGATGGGCAGGTTGTCGCAGGTGCGTTTCATCACGCCGAAGCCGAGCATATCGACCACCAGGTTGTCGTAGCCCATGCAGGTACCACGGTCGCACAGGATCAGCTGGTCATTACCCGCTTCCTTGAACTTCTGCACGATGTTCTGCATTTGTGACGGGCTGAGGAACTGCGGCTTTTTGATGTTCACCGGCTTGTCAGTCTTAGCTAGGGCCACCACAAGGTCGGTCTGGCGGGCGAGGAAGGCAGGCAGCTGCAGTACATCGACCACTTCGGCCACCGGTACGCACTGATGGATTTCGTGCACGTCGGTGATGATCGGCACGCCGAACTCGGCCTTTACTTTCTCGAGGATACGCAGGCCTTCTTCCATGCCCGGGCCTCGATAGGAGTGGATCGAGGAGCGGTTTGCCTTATCGAAGCTGGCCTTGAATACGTAGGGGATGCCCAGCTTCTCGGTGGCGCGAACGTACTCGGCGCAGGCGGTCAGGGCCAGGTCCTGCGACTCGAGAACGTTGATGCCACCGAAAAGGACAAATGGAGCGGTGTTGGAGCACTCGATGTTCGGGGTGATTTTGATCATGTTCTATCTCTGCAAATCCCAGTCACTGGTTTCAGTGGCGATGCGGAATCTTACAAGATCTGGGGTGACAGTGTCGGCCCTTTTGCAGGCACTGCCTACCCTGGATCAAACCTTCAATACCTTCTCCCCGTTGAACAGCTTCAGCAATGCTTCCGGAAACCTCTCAAACCCCTCCACCACTTCTTTCTTGCCCTTCACCTCGCCACTGGTCAGCCATCCGATCATCTCCTGCGCGGCCTTGCCATACTCCTTGACGTAATCCATCACCACAAACCCTTCCGCCCGTGCGTGGTTGACCAGCGGTGACAGGTAGTTGGCCGGACCTTCGACTGCGTCTTTGTTGTGGGCGTGTGGCTGTGCATAAAGTACCAGCTTGCGCTGATGCCCACCGCGGGCGGTGGGGCGATCGTCAATACCGCTTCGGTGGCGGGGCTGGGGGCGGCGCCGAAGATGAGCATCTACAGCGCCTCCAGGCATGCGCTCATCGGCCTGACCAAGTCGGTGTCATCGAACATGCCAAGAAGCGCGTCCGGGTGAAAACTCTACATCTGCGCAGGTCACGGAGCATGTCACTACTCATGTAATGGAAAACCGGACGCAATCCCACAAGCCCGCAGTCGACCTGAACAGCGCAGATGCAGCAACCCTGCCAAAAGAACTCAACGATATCGGCAGAACAAAAACCGAGGCAATCGTCGTCTATCGCGAGGCCAATAGCCCATTCACCTCGGGGGATGAGTTGCTGGAGATCAAAAGCATTGGCAACGCGTTGTTGAAGTGCAATCGTGACAAGTTCGTGGAGCGGAGTAACCCGCTAGGAGGATGGCCGATCCGCTTGGCTTGGTCATCAAAAATCAGCGATCTTGCGCATCTTTGGCATCAGCCTCGGCATTGCGTTCGTGGATTTTCTTCAGTTGTTCGTCGGTCAACGGCAATTTCTTCGCCGTGTCACGTAGTAGCAACAACCCACCAATGATAGAGCCAAGGGCTATGACTAATATCAACCATGCATACCAAGGCATGACGTTCTCCTTGTAAGCTAGGGGCGGCAAACGCTCGCTTAGTTGCGAGCGGCCGCCGCATCCTTTGGTTCAATTATAGGAGTGAGCGGGTGAGGGGCCAATTCTCATGTTCGTGATCCCCAAAGCTTGGGTCACATCGTTTACAATGCGCGCCGTTTTCGACTTGCCAAGAGCCCCTGCCCATGTCCGCCTGCCAAACGCCCCTAATCGTCGCCCTGGATTTCCCCACCCGTGATGCCGCCTTGAGGCTGGCCGACCAGCTCGATCCGGAGCTGTGCCGTGTGAAGGTCGGCAAGGAGCTGTTCACCAGCAGCGCTTCGGGAATCGTCGAGACGCTGTGTGAAAAGGGTTTCGAAGTGTTCCTCGACCTCAAGTTCCATGATATTCCCAACACCACGGCGATGGCGGTGAAAGCCGCAGCCGAGATGGGGGTGTGGATGGTCAACGTGCATTGTTCTGGTGGCCTGCGCATGATGTCGGCGTGCCGCGAGGAACTGGCCAAGCGTAGCGGGCCGCAGCCGTTGCTGATTGGTGTGACGGTCTTGACCAGTATGGAGCGTGAGGACCTGGTGGGTATCGGCCTGGACGTCGATCCGCAAGAGCAGGTGCTGCGCTTGGCGGCCCTGGCCGAAAAGGCCGGAATGGACGGGCTGGTATGTTCGGCGTTGGAGGCATCGGCATTGAAGGCCGCGCACCCGTCGTTGCAATTGGTGACGCCGGGGATTCGGCCGGCCGGTAGCACCCAGGACGACCAGCGCCGGATTCTGACGCCGCGTCAGGCACTGGATGCGGGCTCGGATTACCTGGTAGTCGGGCGTCCGATCAGTCAGTCTGCAGACCCAGCGCAGGCGTTGGCTGCGATAGTCGCTGAAATTCGCGGCTGATACTGCAGGCGGAAACCATGTTTTATTGGCTTCCCAGGCATGGATGTGCAGAATTTGAATTGAAGCGAAAGTGTCGGCGGAGCTGAGCCATGTGCTTGAAACTGCTTGGGGCGGAGGGGCTCGTGGGAGTCTTGGGGCGCAATCAGTGAATGAGCACTCGATACCAATATAATAACCACTGGATTTGGAAACGCTTGATGTCAATCGATATGCCGCTGGAGACCAAGCCCCAGCGATTGGGGAGCCTGATCAATACCTACGTGTTACCGGTAGGTTGGTTACTTACTCTGACGGGGATTTTCTGGGTTTGGGATCGGTCGCTTTACCATAAGCTGTTTTATATTTGCCTGGCGCTGCCTACGCTTCTGGCGGTGCTGTTGCAGCCGCGACTGTTCGCGCGTATTGGCAACAACCCATTGTTCATTTCCTTCCTGCTTTTCAGTGGCTATACCCTTTTGAGTATTGCTTGGGCGGATGCAGAGTCCTCTATAGGTGGCTTGATAAAGCGACCGCTATACATCGCCATGCTGTTTTTCTCGGCGGGTATTATTGCTGTGCACAACCCTGATCGGCTCAAGCAATGCACGTGGTTTGCCGCTATCATTGCTGCAATTGCTGCCGCTCTGTCACTTTTTTATTTTGAGTTCTTTGAAACAACGAGCGTATGGCGACTCAGCGGTTATGGGGCGCTTTATAACCCACTGCTCACTGCGCATGTCTTCGGTGCATTTGCCGCATTCTGGCTGGCATCTTGGTTCCAGGCACGTAGTGCGTTGAACCCTCTGCCAATTCTATGCTTGCTGGTGTTGGGGGCGGCCATACTTGCGACCGGTTCGCGCACCCCGCTGATTGGGCTGGCAGCAGCCTTGGGATGGCTTCTGATCGTTGGCAACAGGCAGCGCGGCATGATTGCGGTCGGAGTGGTAGTGGTGGGATTGGTCGGTATTGTGCTGATCAGTCCTGATACGATCACCCAGCGTGGTGTGTCCTACCGCCCGGCGATCTGGATGGAGTCGCTACGCCAAATCGGTGAGCACCCATGGCTGGGGCATGGTTTCGACACACCCATGACAGTGATTATCCAAGGACTGGATAAGAAACTTGCCGACCCGCACAACATCGAGCTAGGGGTGCTCTACGCCGGCGGCATCGTAGGCTTGGCGCTCTGGATGACTCTTTATAGTCTGGCGGTGTACTTCAGTTGGGTTCACCGCAAGCACCCTATGGTCACCCTTGCCGCAACCTGGCTGATCTTCGGCTTTGCCTCGGGCTTGACTGAAGGCAACGCCTTCATGTCACGCCCGAAAGAACATTGGTACTTGATCTGGATACCGATGGCCCTGGTTTATGCCCAGTCCTTGATTCACTGGACGCGTAAGCGGACTACTTGAGAGGTCATCAGCCTCCAAATGCCACGCAAGGTTTTCTTGTTCCAATACTTGACCGGGATTTCCGCCAGGATTTCCCGGGCAAGCGGTTTATCACGGTTTGCATACTTGAGCACCATCGAATTGCGGTAGTTCATGCACACTTGTTCATATTGTGGATGATCACGGTAAACCTCGTACGTTCTCAGTACGTTATCCACCATGAATCGACCGTTCTTGAACGTATTGGTAGGGTGGTCACGGTATTGTGCCAATACCTCGCCAAGCACATCGATAAAGTAGCCGGCGTGGCTGATCGCCAATTCGATGTAGACATCTTCCAATCGAATATCAGGATTGAATCCACCCACCTTTTCGAAGGCTTCGCGTCGTAGCATCAGCGTGGCAGCCATCGGGCCTGGTTTGCGATCTAGGAACAGGTCGTCAAAATCGAGGCGACGGAAAGGCAGATTCCGATTACGCTGCTCACGTGCCCCCATGACCTTGCCATCTTGGTCGATGGTTTCGATATTGGCCGAGCAGATACCGACTTCAGGCTTGTCCCTCATGTACGCCACTTGGCGGGCGATACGATGGGGAAGCATGATGTCATCGGAGCCGAACGGAACGATGAGCCCACCGCGTGCGCGTGCGATCGCTTCATTGAGAGTGCGGGCGAGGCCCTTGTTGGCCTGGAACTTCAAGTCGAAACCATACTGCTCCTGAAGGCGCTTCAGGCGTGCAGGGCTCTCATCTTTCGAGCCATCATCGACGACAAGAAGTTCGATATTGGAATAGGTTTGGTTAATGACACTCTCAATGCTCGCTTCAATGTAGCGTGCATGGTTGTAGGACGCGATGATGACTGTCACCAGAGGTGAATCAGCAGCATCGTGACGTTCAGAACCCATAGAAAATCCCTAAATCTTGAAACCTGATGGCAAGTTTGTGAGATGTCACGCTCAGGCTGGCTAAAGCGGTGTGATGACATCTTAACATCGGTACGCAAGTAAAGAAATTTTAGGGGCGCCAGCGGATGTCCATGCTGACAACCTCAAGGGGTATCGGTCGTTGCGGTATCATCGGCGATGGCCGACGGGCCGCTTTGCGGCCCGCCTTTTAGGACAAGGTTGCGACGAATAATGGCCGGTGATCTGTCAGACTTTTATAATGAGTTTCCCAAAATTTTCTCCACTAAACAGTTTGAGTAACTCCTCCGGAAACGTCTCCAACCCCTCCACCACATCCTCCTTGCTCTTCACCTCGCCACTGGCCAGCCACCCGGCGATCTCCTGCGCGGCCTTGCCGTATTCCTTGGCGTAATCCATCACCACGAACCCTTCCATCCGCGCGCGGTTGACGAGCAGCGACAGATAGTTGACCGGGCCTTTGACGGCGTCCTTGTTGTTGTACTGGCTGATGGCGCCGCAGATGACTACGCGGGCCTTGAAGTTCAGGCGGCTGAGCACGGCGTCGAGGATGTCGCCGCCGACGTTGTCGAAGTACACGTCCACGCCTTTCGGACATTCGCGTTTGAGGCCGGCCGGGACGTCTTCGGCTTTGTAGTCGATGACGCCGTCAAAGCCGAGCTCGTCCTTGAGGTATTGGCATTTCTCCTGGCCACCGGCGATGCCGACGACGCGGCAGCCTTTGAGCTTGGCGATCTGCCCGGCGATGCTACCGACGGCACCGGCGGCGCCGGAGAGGACGACGGTTTCGCCGGCTTTCGGTTGGCCGACGTCGAGCAGGGCGAAGTAGGCGGTCATGCCGGTCATGCCCAGGGCCGAGAGGTAGCGGGGCAGGGGGGCCAGGCGTGGGTCGATCTTGTACAGGCCCTGGGGTTCGCCGGTGAAGTAGTCCTGTACGTCGAGGGGGCCGTTGACGTGGTCGCCGGGCTTGAAGTCTGGGTGCTTTGAGGCGATCACTTCGCCGACGCCCAGGGCGCGCATCACCTGGCCGAGGGCAACGGGGGCGATGTAGGACTTGCCTTCATTCATCCAGCCGCGGATGGCGGGGTCCAGGGAGAGGTAGAGGTTTTTCACCAGCACCTGGCCTTCGGCGGGCTCGGTGACGGGGACCTGCTCGTAGGTGAAGTTGTCGCGGCGCACGGCACCGACCGGGCGTTGGGTGAGCAGGAAGCGGCGGTTGGTCTGGGTCATGGCGGGTCCTGGGTGGCAAATGGGCAGAACGGGCAATTTAACCTGCTGATGGACGTTGGTCCGCAAAATCACTGATAGGCATGGTAGACCAACCGTTGGTGTGATGATGCTGCCCAGCCAGGCGGTGGGCTGGCTAGACTGCTGGCGATGGTGCACGGCATTTCTGTAGGCGCGATCTTGAGTGGCCCCGGGATTCGCGGGCTGCTGCGCAGCCCTTTCGCGGCACAAGACCGCTCCTACACAGAGCCGTGCCCAATCCTGAAGACCCTAAGGAGTGAGCAATGAGCATGACCTTTTCCGGCCAGGTAGCCCTGGTCACCGGTGGTGGGGCGGGGATTGGCCGGGCGACGGCACAGGCGTTCGCTGTCGAGGGTTTGAAGGTGGTGGTGGCTGATCGGGATGTGGAGGGCGGCGAGGCGACGGTCGCGCTGATTCGCCAGGCCGGTGGTGAGGGGCTGTTCGTGGCCTGCGATGTGACCAAGGATGCCGAGGTGCGCCATTTGCACGAGCGCATCATCGAAGCCTACGGCCGCCTGGACTACGCCTTCAACAACGCCGGCATCGAGATCGAGCAGGGCCGTCTGGCAGAGGGCAGCGAGGCGCAGTTCGACGCCATCATGGGCGTGAACGTCAAGGGTGTGTGGCTGTGCATGAAGTACCAACTCTCGCTGATGCTCGCCGTGGGCGGTGGGGCGATCGTCAATACCGCGTCGGTCGCGGGGTTGGGGGCGGCGCCGAAGATGAGTATCTACAGCGCCTCCAAGCATGCAGTGATTGGCCTGACCAAGTCGGCGGCCATCGAGTACGCCAAGAAGGGCATTCGGGTGAATGCAGTGTGTCCGGCGGTGATCGATACCGACATGTTCCGCCGGGCCTATGAGTCCGACCCGCGCAAGGCGGAGTTCGCGGCCGCGATGCACCCGGTGGGGCGCGTGGGCAAAGTCGAGGAGATCGCCAGCGCGGTGCTTTACCTGTGCAGCGATGGTGCGGCCTTTACCACCGGCCATAGTCTGGCTGTCGATGGCGGGGCCACGGCTATTTGAGGCCAATTGAAACTGCGTCGGCCTTTTCGCGGGTAAGCCCGCACACAGGGGAGTGGACTACCCCCAAGAAAGTTGGACACCCATCCAACTCTAGGTGGCAGCCCAAGAATCACCGCAAGCCTTGTGGGAGTGGGTTTACCCGCGAATGGGCCCGTGCAGACAACCTTAGTGTCAAGGCAACCACTCCACACCCTGCGAGTAACGCGGCGCCAAACACCACCAACGCTGTTCGCGAGCCAAGGCGGTCACTGAGCAGCCCCGTGAAGATCACCGGCAAGCTGAACCCCAGGTACGCCAGCAGAAAGAAACCCGCGCTGGCCCGGGTCTTCTCAGGCCCTGCCAACTGGTTCACCGCCGCCAGCCCACCCAAATAAATGAACCCGTAGCACGCGCTGCTGGCAGCGACCGCGCCCAGCAGCACGGCAGCTAGCTGTCCGCTGTCGGCGCCCCAGGCCAGCAGGGCGTAGCTGCAGGGTAGGATCGCCAGGCCCAGCAAGGTCGCCCGCGCGCTGGCCATGCGACGGGCCATCGGCTGGAACAACAAACCACAGCTGATCACGCAGAAGGTCGAGAAGCCGGACCAGGCGCTCAGCCCGTGTTGACGCAAGACGCCCGGCAACAGGGCAATCACCAGGCCTACGCAAGCCCAGGCAAGCAAGATGGCCAGGCCATAGGCCAGGCTGCCCCTGGGGTAGAAGGGCAGGCGCAGCATGGCGCCGCGCTGCGCAGGACGCGGATCGGGCAGGCGCCAGACCAACACCAGCGCGACGGCGGCGAGCAGCAGTTGCAGGTGGAAGCTGCCCGGCGTCAGGGTGGGGCCGCGCACCAAGAAGAGGCTTGTCAGCGCGGCGCCCAGGCCAAAGCCCAGGGACGTGCTGGCGGTCACCCAGTTGGCGGCGCGGCCGCTGTCGTTGCCGGCCATCAGTTCGTCCATGTAGGCGGTGGCGGTCGCCGAGGCCAGGCCCGTGCCCAGACCCAGGAACAGACGCGCCAGGCCCAAGGTCTGCAGGCTGGGGGCGAACAGCATCAGCACCGTGGCGATCATCGACAGGGCCAGAGCCGTGAGGATCAGCGGCCGTCGCCCGACCCGGTCCGCCAGGCCGCCCAAGGCCAGCAGCACGGGCAATACGCCCAGTACGTAACCGGAGAACGCCACCGCAGTGGCGGCCGCGCCTTGGCCGGAGAGGTCGGCGTAGGCGATGTACAGGGGCGCCTGCAGGTTCACCGCGAGGGTGATCAGGCACAGGGCGAAGGCCAGGCGGGCCGGGGCTGAGCGGGTGGTCATCTGGGCATCCTTGGGTTGTCTGTAGCGGCGCTTCGCGGGTGAACCCGCTTCCACAGGCCTCGCGGTGATCCTTGTAGGAGCGGGCTTGCCCCGCGATTGGGCCGGTAGGGCCAACAGTGATCTCCAACCCTCGCGCCAACAAGGCACACTCCCGGCGCATTTGTGATTAACTGTTCGGTAAAAATCAGCGAACACTTCCCATGCCTATCCTTTTGGATCGTGACTGCGCCACCCCGCTGGTGAAGCAACTGACCGAACAGTTGCAAGCCTGGATCGAACAGCAACGCCTGCGCCCCGGCGCGCGGCTGCCTTCGATCCGCACCCAGGCCCGCAACCTGGCCGTCAGCCCCGCCTGCGTGATCGAAGCCTACGACCGCCTGGTGGCCAGCGGCTGGCTGGAGGCGCGTCACGGCACGGGCTTCTTCGTCGCCGAGCGTAAGCCGGGCCTGCCCCAGGAAGAGGAACTGGCGTGGGGTGAAGCGGTGGATGGCAGTTGGCGGCAGTTTCGCGAAGGCCACGACGAGTTGCTCAAGCTCGGCTGCGGCTGGCTGCCTTGCGCCTGGCGGGCCAACACCGAAGTGGCCCAGGCCGTGCGCCTGGTCAGCCGTGGCAATGTGGAGGATCTGTTCGACTATTGCCCGCCCCTGGGCCTGGCCAGCCTGCGTCAGCAATTGCACAAGCGCCTGGCGCGCATCGACATCGCCGCCGGCCCCGAGCGCATCCTCACCACCCAGGGCGCCAGCCATGCCCTCGACTTGCTGGTGCGTACGCTGTTGCGCCCAGGCGATGCGGTGCTGGTGGAAAGCCCTGGCTACTACAACCTGTTCAACCTGTTGCGCCAGCACCAGGTACGTATGCTGGCGGTACCGCGTACCGCCAGCGGGCCGGACCTGGACACCCTGGAACGCCTGCTGGCCGAGCACCGCCCGCGCTGCCTGTTCATCAACAGCCTGTATCACAACCCCACCGGCACCAGTCTGACGCCAAAGGTGGCCTATCGCCTGCTGGAATTGGCCTGCGAGCATGACCTGCGCATCGTCGAGGACGATATCTACGCAGATTTTCAGGACGGTCCGGCCACGCGCCTGGCGACCCTCGACAGCGAGCAGCGGGTGATCTACATGGCCAGTTTTTCCAAGACCTTGAGCAGTTCGCTGCGGGTCGGCTACCTGGTAGCCGATGCCGCGCTGATCGCTCGCTTGGCCGAGCTCAAGATGGTCACTGGCATCGGCACGTCGCGCTTTGCCGAGCAGGTAGTGGGGCAGATGCTCGCCAACGGCAGCTACCGCAAGAGCGTGCAACGCCTGCGTGTGCGCCTGGGGCAGCACATGGCCAAGCTGCTGGGGCAACTCGAGGCCTATGGCTGGGAGGTGTTCTGCGAGCCATATGGCGGCATGTTTGTCTGGGTGCGCTCGCCTGGGCGCGACGTTGCCAGCCTGGAGCGCATTGCCTTGGACAACGCGGTGCTGCTGACGCCGGGCAGTGCGTTCGACCATCAGGGCGCGCCGAGCGATTGGTTGCGTATCAATGTCGCCTACGGGCAGGACCAGCGGGCACAGGCCTTTTTTCGGCACGCAGGGCGACCTTCAGCACGCTGAAAGCGACACGCTCATAGCTATTTGACACCATTGTGACCGGTGGGCCTTGTGGGTGGGGCGCTGCTGTTGCCACTCTTGGCTGAAAAAGGGCTGCTGTGCAGCCATCGCGGGGCAAGCCCGCTCCTACAGGGACCACCACTGTAGGAGCGGGCTTGCCCCGCGATGGGCCGCGCAGCGGCCCCAAAAAACAGCGATGGACTGGGGGGAATGGGCGATGCGGGCAACCAAGCACGGTGTTCTGGCCAACCTGGGCATGGCCCGCAAACTCGGGCTGGGCTTTGCCCTGGTGTTGTTGCTGACCCTGGCGGTGGCGGCCATTGGCGTCTTCGCCCTGCAGGGCCTGGGCCAGCGCTTCGATGGCCTGCGCCAGATGAGCCAGTTCAATACCGACTTGCTCAAGCTGCGCCAGCATGAGCAGGGTTTTGCCCTGCGCTCGGACATCAAGGAAGCCGAAACCCTGCGCAAGGACCTGCAAAGCCTGACCGAGCGCGCCCGCAACCTCCCGGCCCTGGCCGCCACCGAAAGCGACCTGGCCGCCTACGGACAGGCCTTCGATGTCTTCGTCGAAGCCGTGCAGGCCAAGGAGCTGGCCCTGGACATGGCCAGTTGGTCGGTCTCCAGTGTCGCCAACAACCTCGATGTGCTGCAGTCTGGCCTTGCCGACGATGGCACCTACACCCTCAAACAGTCCCAAGGCCAGCAGGGCAGCGAATTCCTCGAGCAGGCCGGCCAGGTGGCTCAGGTGTCGCGCCTGATGCTGCAGGCCATGGACGAGGCGCGGGTGCGCCTGGAGCAGGGGCGCAAGGGTGAGGAGGCGGTCAACGAGGGGCGCATCGCCCAGACCGTCGAGGCAGCGAGCCTGGTCGACCAGCTCAAGGCCTCGGTGAGCGACACCGGTTACCAGAGCGTCTTGGGCGAGGTGGCCGGGCATATCGCCAGCTTCTCCGACAAGCTCAACGAATACACCGACCTGCTGGCCAAGGAGCAAGGCATCAAGGCTCAGTTGCAGGCCCGGGCCGAGCAGGTCACCAGCCGGGTCAACCAGGCCTATGCGAGCCAGGAGCAAGCCATGCAGGGCGAACTTGCCCGCAGCACGGTCGCCATCGCCTTGGCCACCGCGCTGGCCTTGCTGGTGGGCGTGCTCGCCGCCTGGTTGATCACCCGTGCCGTGGTCGGCCCGCTCAAGCGTGTGATCGCCCGGGCCCAGCGTATCGCCGCGGGCGACCTGGCTGTCGAGACCGAAACCACGCGGCGTGACGAGGTCGGCCAGCTGACCTTGGCCATGCAGCAGATGGCCGCCGGGCTCTCCGGTATCGTCAGTGGCCTGCAACAGGGCATCGAACAATTGGCCGGCAACGCCCAGGCGCTGTCGGCGGTCACCGAGCAGACCAACCGTGAGGTGGGCAGCCAGAAGGAAGAAACCGAGCAAGTGGCCACCGCAATGCAGCAGATGACGGCCACCGTGCACGACGTGGCGCGCAACGCCGAGGAGGCCGCCCAGGCGGCGCAGAGCGCCGACGACAAGGTCGAGTCAGGCCAGCAGGTGGTGCGCCAGAGTATGCAGCGCATCGAACAGTTGGCTGCCGCGGCGGAGACCGCCAGCGCCGGCATCGACAGTTTGAGCGCCGAAATCCACACCATTGGCGACGTGCTGGAAGTGATCAAGAGCGTCGCCGAGCAGACCAACCTGCTGGCGCTCAACGCAGCGATCGAAGCCGCTCGGGCCGGTGAGCAGGGGCGTGGCTTTGCCGTGGTGGCGGACGAGGTCCGGGCCCTGGCGCGGCGCACCCGGCAATCCACCGAAGAGATCGAGCGCCTGGTCGCCAGCCTGCGCGGCAACGCCCAGCAGTCGGTATCGCAGATTCGCGGCAGTACCGAGCTAGTGCGTCTGGCGGTGGCCGATGCGCTGCACACCGAAAGTGCGCTGGGCAGCATTGCGGCTGCGGTGTCGTTGATCCAGCAGGTCGCCGCGGCGGCGGAGCAGCAAAGCTCGGTGGCCGAGGAAATCACCCGTAGCGTCACGCAGATCCGCGGCAGCGCCGATCAGGCCGCCCTGGCCATGCAGGACAACGCCCGCTCGAGCGTCGAATTGGCGCAGTTGGGCACTGACCTCAAGGGCATGGTCGGCCACTTCAGATTGTGATCGAGTGTGTCGGCCCTTCGCGGGTAAACCCGCGAACAGGCCGGCACTGACAACAAGGCATCGTCAGCCTTTACGCGGGCTCAGGATCAGCAAGGTCAACACCCCCGCCACAATCCCCCAGAACGCCGAGCCGATCGAGAACAAGGTGAAACCCGAGGCCGTCACCATGAAGGTGATCAGCGCCGCCTCACGCTCGCGGGGCTCGCCCATGGCCACGCTCAGGCCGTTCATGATCGAGCCAAACAACGCCAACGCCGCAATCGACAGCACCAGCTCTTTGGGCAGCGCCGCAAACAGGGCTGCCAGTGTGGCACCGAACACCCCGGCGATGCCGTAGAAAATCCCGCACCATACCGCCGCGGTGTAGCGCTTGCTCGGGTCCTCATGGGCGTGGGGGCCGGTGCAGATCGCTGCGCTGATCGCCGCCAGGTTCACGCCATGGGAGCCGAACGGCGCCAGCAGCAGCGAGGCAAAGCCGGTGGCCGAGATCAGCGGCGAGGCCGGCACCTGGTAGCCATCGGCCCGTAGTACGGCGATGCCCGGCATGTTCTGCGAGGTCATCGCCACCACGAACAGCGGGATGCCGATGCTGATGGTCGCCGCCAGCGAGAAGCTCGGCGTGGTCCACACCGGCTTGGCCACCTCCAGGTTGAAGCCGCTGAAGTCCAGCAGACCCAGGGCGCCGGACAACGCAGTGCCCACCAGCAACGCGGCCAGCACGCAGTAGCGCGGCGACAGGCGCTTGACCAGCAGGTAGCTGAAGAACATGCCCAGCACCAGCACGGTGCGGTGTTGGGCCGCGACGAAAATCTCGCTGCCGATCTTGAACAAGATGCCCGCCAGCAACGCCGAGGCCAGGGATGCCGGGATGCGACGCACCAGACGCTCGAAGCTGCCGGTCAACCCGCAAATCAGCACCAGCACCGCGCAGGTGATATAGGCGCCGATGGCCTCGCCATAGCTGACCCCGCCGAGGCTTGTGATCAGCAATGCAGCGCCGGGGGTCGACCAGGCGATGGTGATTGGCGTGCGATAACGAAGCGACAGGCCGATGCTGCACACCGCCATGCCGATCGACAGGGCCCAGATCCATGAGGAAATCTGCGCACTGGTCAGCCCAGCGGCCTGGCCTGCCTGGAACATCAGCACCAATGAGCTGGTGTACCCCGTGAGCATGGCGATGAAGCCGGCGACAATCGCCGACGGGGAACTGTCTGCCAGAGGGCGCAGGCGCGCGGAGGTGGCATCGGTCATTGAAAAGTCCTTGTAAAGGTGTAAGCAGTTTTTTCAGACTACCGTGACCGGGCGCAATCCTTGCGATACAGCGGCCATTGCATTTAGCCGTACAGTCGCCAACTATTGGGCACGATTGCGTAACTGCGCGGGAGGGGAGGAGTGATGTACAAGGTTTACGGGGATTACCAGTCGGGCAACTGCTACAAGATCAAGTTGATGCTGCACCTGCTGGATCGCCCCTACACGTGGCATCCGGTGGATATCTTGAAGGGCGAAACCGAGACGCCCGAGTTTCTGGCAATGAACCCCAACGGCAAGGTCCCGGTGTTGCAGCTCGAGGATGGCACCTGCCTGTGGGAGTCCAACGCCATCCTGAACTTCCTGGCCGATGGCAGTGATTTTTTGCCCACCGAGCCACGCCTGCGTACCCAGGTGCTGCAATGGCAGTTCTTCGAGCAGTACAGCCACGAGCCCTACATTGCCGTGGCGCGGTTCATCCAGTTCTACCTGGGGCTACCTGACGAGCGCGTGGAGGAATACCGCAAGTTGCACAAAGGCGGCTACAAGGCGCTCAAGGTCATGGAGAGGCAACTGCAGATGACGCCTTATCTGGTTGGCGACCAGTATTCGATCGCCGACGTGGCGTTGTATGCCTACACCCATGTCGCGCACCAGGGCGGGTTCGACTTGACGGATTATCCGGGCGTGCGGGCGTGGTTGGCGCGGGTGGCGAGCCATCCGCGGCATGTGCCGATGGTGGACTGATCCAGGCTTTTTGCTAGCGGTTCCGGCCCTTTCGCCGGTACACCCGCTCTTACAGGGTTCTTCGTACCTGTGGGAGCGGGTTTACCCGCGAAAAGGCCTCCACAGCCTGTGTTTCAGACTGCCGCGAAGCGTTTGTCCAGGTAGGCAATGATGTCCTTGGACTCGTACATCCAGGTCACCTCGCCACCTTCCTCGATACGCAGACACGGCACCTTCACGCGGCCGCCGCCCTCGAGCAGGGCCTGGCGGTGGGTCGGGTCGTTCTTGGCGTCGCGCAGGGCCACCGGCACGTTGAGGCGGTGCAAGGTGCGGCGGGTCTTGACGCAGAACGGGCAGGCGTGGAACTGGTACAGGGCCAGATTCTGGGCGTCTTTGGTGACCTGCGCCTGGGCTGCGGCATCACGCTTGCGCTTGGCCGGGCGGCTGATCCAGTCACCGAACACGATAAGCTGGCCGAGGCCGACCCGCAGGGCTTTGACGATCATGGACAACTCCTGAACAAAAGAAAAAGCCGACCTCGAAGGGTCGGCTCGCAGTCACACGCCGATCACTTGATCAGGCTGAGGAACTCGCTGCGGGTGGCGGCATTGGAACGGAACTCGCCGAGCATCACCGAAGTGATCATGGTGGAGTTCTGCTTCTCGACGCCGCGCATCATCATGCACATGTGCTTGGCCTCGATGACCACGGCCACGCCGGCGGCACCGGTCACCTGCTCCACGGCCTCGGCGATCTGGCGGCTGAGGTTTTCCTGGATCTGCAGGCGGCGGGCGAACATGTCGACGATGCGCGCGACCTTCGACAGGCCCAGGACCTTTCCCTTGGGCAGGTAGGCCACGTGGGCCTTGCCGATGAAGGGCAGCATGTGGTGTTCGCACATCGAGTAGAGCTCGATGTCCCGGACCAGCACCATCTCGCTGTTGTCGGAGGTGAACAACGCGTCGTTGGTGACTTCTTCCAGGGTTTGTTCATAACCGCGGCAAAGGTACTTCATGGCCTTCGCGGCCCGCTTGGGCGTGTCGCGCAGCCCCTCGCGGGAGACGTCCTCGCCGAGCTGGCTGAGGATCGCGGTGTAGTTCTGTTCCAGGGACATGGATCTACCTGTGGGGGATTAATCGCAAAGACGAAGGGTACGGCGGCGAAGGCGAGCCTGCAAGCCTGGCGTCACTCGTCGCGGCCTTCGAGCATGGTGCGCTTGAGCATCACATAGACCGCGCCGGTGCCGCCATGGCGGGCCTGGCAGGAGGTGAAACCGAGCACTTGCGGGTGCTGGCGCAGCCAGGTGTTGACGTGGCTCTTGATCATTGGCCGCTTGCCGTCCAGGCGCGCCGCCTTGCCGTGGGTGACGCGCACGCAGCGCACTTCGAGCTTGGTGGCCTCGGCGATGAAGTCCCAGAGGGTCTCGCGGGCTTTTTCCACGGTCATGCCGTGCAAATCGAGGCTGCCCTCGAAGGCGATCTGGCCGAGCTTGAGTTTGCGGATCTGGCTTTCCTGCACGCCATCACGGCGCCACATCAGCTCGTCCTCGGCACCGACGTCGATGACGAACTGGTCGGACATGCCATCGACCACCAGGGGCTGGTCGCTGTGCACGGTCGCTGCCATGCGCAGGCCGGCCAGTTTCTTGCGGTCGGCCTTGGGTTTGCCGACATCGGCGCGGTCGTGCTTGATCGGCTTCACGCCGTGCATCTGGGCGCTGAAGAGGGAAAAATCGTCGTCTTGCATGGTGCCTCCACGTAGGGGGCGTAGTTTACGTGATCAGCCTTTTGACGTCAGTACCAGCCAGGCCTGGTTGTGTAGGCGTGGCGCCGCGAAGGGGCGCGTAGCGGCCCCAGGCGCTGTAAAGGGGAGTCTTCGCGCAAGGCTCAGTCGTGCTTTTTCATCAAGTGCGGCGACAGGTTCAGCCCGTGCCCGCGACGCAGGCGGATCCGGCTGCGCCGCCAGAAGCGCACGCCCAGGTAGAGCAGCAGCAAGCCAACCCCCGTCAGGATCACTGACAGTGGGCGGTTGGCATTGAGTTCGGCCAGGGCGCTGTAGTTGCCCAGAAGGCCCGCGATGCCGGCCATGGCCAGCAGCACGCCCAGGGTGGCCACCAGGGCGGACAGGCCGGCGGCCAGGCGCGCACCCCAATTGCGCGGTTCGCGCTGGCGCAGGCGTTTGGCGTCGAAACTGCCTTTGAGCTTCATTCCGATTTCCTCTGTAGGTATCCGGAATTCGACCTGGGGTCGGCCCTGGGGTTCCGCCCGTCTGCCGGGCGGTCGTGGCTCAGATCAGGCTGGCGGTCGGGGCGACGCAGGCGAAGTTGTCGGCCATCACGGCCATTTCACACTGATGGATCTGCGCGGCCGGGATCACCGTGTCCTTGAACGCGAGGTCGCGGGTGGTGGAGGCATCCGCGACCAGGGTGCAACGATAACCATAGTCCTTGGCGCGGCGCACGGTGGTGCTCACGCTCGAATGGCTCATGAAGCCGCAGACGATCAGGTCCAGATGACCCAGCTCCTGCAGCGTCTCGTGCAGCTTGGTGTTCTTGAAGGCGTTGGGCATGCGCTTTTCGATGATGATCTCACCCTCGCGAGGCTCCAGCCCCGGGATGAACTCGCCGCGGCTGCCCTGCGGGTCGAACAGGCCACCGACGGTGCCCAGGTGGCGAACATGGATGATCGGACGGCCGGCCTTGCGCGCGGCGTCGAGCAACCGGGCGATGTTGGCCACGGCCTCGTCCATGCCCGACAGCGCCAGGGGACCGCTGAGGTACTCCTTTTGCGCATCGATGACAATCAGGCTGGCTTGGCCCAGCTTGGCCGGCGGATAGTCGCGGCCGCTGAGGCGGAACATCGTGGTTGGAACGGACATCAAGGGCTCCTTGGGTAGGGCTTTTGTATACCTATTCTCCCTTGCCTCGGCGCCAATGTGAATGGTTGACATTGCAGACAGCATGGTTACTGGCCTCTGGCTACCGGCTGGGCAATCGAAGGGAACATTTGTGTCGGTGGGCTGTTAGACTTTTGTCCTGTCTTAAAAGGAGTCATCCGTGATCACATCCCGCCTGCGCACCCTGCGCGACCATATCCGCTGGGCGGTCAGCCGCTTCCATGAGCACGACCTGTTCTTCGGCCACGGTGCCGACAACGCCTGGGACGAAGCCCGCCTGCTGGTGCTGGGCGCCGTGCACTTGCCGTGGGAAGTGGCCGACAGCTACCTGGACTGCCAGCTGGAAGATGACGAACGCGTGCGCCTGCAGCACCTGCTCAAGCGCCGAATCGAAGAGCGGGTGCCCACCGCTTACCTGCTGGGCGAGGCGTGGTTCTGCGGCATGTCGTTCGTGGTCGACGAGCGTGTGCTGGTGCCGCGCTCGCCCATCGGCGAGTTGATCGAAAAGCGCTTCGAACCGTGGCTGGCCGCGGCGCCTGCGCGCATCCTGGACCTGTGCACCGGCTCCGGTTGCATCGGCATCGTCGCCGCTGACGTGTTCCCCGAGGCCGAAGTGGTGCTGGCCGACCTATCCTTCGATGCGCTGGAAGTGGCCAACCACAACATCGAGCGCCACGGCCTGGAGGAGCGTGTATACACCGTTCAGGGTGATGGCTTCGCCGGTCTGCCGGGGCAGCGCTTCGACCTGATCCTGTCCAACCCGCCGTATGTCGATGCCGAAGACTTCGCCGACATGCCGGCCGAATACCACCACGAACCCGAGCTGGGCCTGGCCTGCGGCAACGATGGCCTGGACCTGGTGCGGCGCATGCTCGCCGAGGCGGCTGACCACCTGAACGAAAAAGGGTTGTTGATCGTCGAGGTGGGTAACAGCCAGGTGCATGTCCAGGCGTTGTACCCAGAGGTGGACTTCGCTTGGCTGGAGTTCGAGCGGGGCGGGCATGGCGTGTTCATGCTGACCGCCGAGCAGTGCCGCCAGCATCAAGAGCTGTTCCGCTCCCGCGTCTGATCAAGGCAAAGGGCTGCGGCGCAGCCCATTCGCGGGTAAACCCGCTCCCACAAGGTTCGACGCTGACCTGTAGCAGCCGAACTGCGACGCAGCGGAGCTTGGGAAAATTACCGGAAGGGCAAGGCGCAGCCGCTGCATTGGCCGGGCTGACGCCTTCGCGGGTAAACCCGCTCCCATTAAGGTTCGACGCTGGACCTGTGGGAGCGGGTTTACCCGCGAAGATGACGCCGCGTCTCTAGCGGGTGGCGATCCAGATCAGCAACCCGGCCTGGAACACGGCAAACGCCACCAGGCAGGTGATGGTGAACCGCAAACCGCTGTCTTCGCGGCGGTACTTGGCGACCCGTTCATCGCGCTCGCGCAACTGCGCCTGCTTCTCCAGTAACTGCTGCTCGGCCTGTTGCAGCATTCCGGCGGCTTCGAGGATCTCGACGCGCTGGACTTTCTCGTTGTTCCAGCCGCCCTTTAGCTGGCCCACCGGGGTGTCCATGGTACGCCCCTTGAGCAGTTGCCCCCCCTCGTACTCCACCGTCAGGCCGACACTGCTGAGCACATGGTCGCGGCGCAGGCGGGTGTCTTCGTTGAGGGCATCCTTGTTGGGCAGCGCCATGCCCTCGACCTGATAGTTCGACCAGCGCTGTTGCAGCCATTGCACTGCCTGGCCCAACAGGAAGCGCCCCAGGCCGCGGTTCAGGGGTTCCAGCTGCAAACCGTTGTCGTCGCCAATGCGCACCTGACGCTGCTCGTGATCGACGCGGATATCCAGCTGGTTCTGCTCCTTGCGAACCTTCTGCCCGGGCAGGCGGATTTCCAAGCGCAGCAGGCTGTGCGTCTTGCTGTGCCGCTCGGCATGGCCGAACTCGACGAAGCGCAGCGGGCGGGCGCCGCTGTTGCGGTCGATGGGCAAGGCCGCCAGGCGCAGCAACTGGAAGTGTTCGCAGGCCAAGTCTTCCCAGGGCAATGGGGCGCGTTCCGGGGCTTGGGGTTCTTCGTCCGCCTCAACGGCAGCGGGGGCGTCGGTCATCAGGGGTGTCCTCGAATGCACGGTGGCGGTGATTCGATCGGGGCTGCCTTGCAGCCTTCTCGCGGCACAAGGCCGCTCCTACAGGCATTGGGTAATGTCTGTTAGGAGCGGCCTTGTGCCGCGAAAGAGCCGCATGGCGACCCCAAACACACCGCCTCAATGATTGCGTTATCGGCAGCGACCAACACTTCCTGAGCCGAATCTACGCCTGCGGCAACTGACGGATGAACGCCACGATCCGAGCCCCCAGCTCACGGGCCAATGGCAGGCCCGGGTTGCGGTAGCTGTCGCGTTGCTGGCTCATGTCCCGTGGGCTGATGCGCAGCATGTGATTCATGCCATCGATCAGCGCCAGTTGCGCGTCGGGCTTGGCGGCCTTGAGGCGCTCGGCATCGGCGACCTCCACCTGCACATCGTTGCGGCCCTGGATGATCAAAGCGGGCATCTGCAGACGAGCGAACGCTGCTGCCGGGTCCTGGCGCAGCAGCGAAATCAGGTAGGGCTGTACGCTCGGGCGAAACACATCGCGCAGCGGCGCGGGTACATCGAACGTGGTCTGCCCGGCCTGCAGGCGGTCGATCACCGTGTTGCCGCGCGCCAGTTCCGCCGGCGGCAGGCGCTGGGCCAATTGTTCGCGCAGCACGTCGGCCACGGGGCGACCACTGCCGGCCACGGTGATCACCGCGCTGGCGCCGGCCTGTTCAGCGGCCAGGGTCGCGATCAGCGCGCCTTCGCTATGGCCGAGCAGGATCAACGGACCGAAGCGTGGGTCGGCCCTGAGCTTGCGGCCCCAGGCCACCGCATCGGCCACATAGCGTTCGACGCTCAGGTCTCGCTCATCGGGCGTGGCCGGCTGGCTGGCGGCCACGCCACGTTTGTAGAAGCGCACGCTGGCGATGTGCTCGCCGGCCAGCAGCAAGGCCAGGCGCTTGAGGTTGTCCAGGCGACCGCTGGCGGGATTGTTGCCGTCGCGGTCGGTGGGACCGGAACCGGCAATGATCAGCACCACTGGCGGTGGTGTGGCCTGTTGGGGTAGCAGCAAGCTGCCATGGAGCACGCCCTGGCCGGTGTCCAGGTCGATGGGACGTTGCAGGACGGTCGGGGCGGCGGCCTGGGCGAGGCCTGTGCACAGCAGCAGGAGCAGGGCGGCGAGGCGCAACATCATAGGGCTACTACTTGGTGGGATGTCGGTTGGACCGGGCGGTTGATCGAAGGTTCTGCCATGCCCCTTCGCGGGTAAACCGGGTGCGACAGGTTTCAGCGCAACACTGTGGCGCGGGTTTGCCCACGACGGGGGCCGAACCGAGCACCCGAATAAGGGGAATTTCCGTATACTGCGTGCCTCCTTCACATTCAGGCTGATTCGCGGAGCGTCCATGTCCGGCAATACCTACGGCAAGCTGTTCACTGTCACCACCGCAGGCGAAAGCCACGGCCCGGCGTTGGTCGCCATTGTCGATGGGTGCCCTCCGGGCCTGGAAATCTCCCTGGCCGACCTGCAGCACGACCTCGACCGCCGCAAACCGGGCACCAGCCGGCACACCACCCAGCGCCAGGAGCCGGATGAGGTCGAAATTCTCTCGGGTGTGTTCGAAGGCCGTACCACCGGCTGCTCCATCGGTTTGTTGATCCGCAACACCGACCAGAAGTCCAAGGACTACTCGGCGATCAAGGACCTGTTCCGCCCGGCCCACGCCGACTACACCTACCACCACAAGTACGGCATCCGCGACTACCGCGGTGGTGGCCGCAGCTCGGCCCGTGAGACCGCCATGCGCGTGGCCGCCGGTGCCATCGCCAAGAAATACCTGGCCACCCAAGGCATCCGCGTGCGTGGCTACATGAGCCAGCTGGGCCCGATCGAGATCCCGTTCAAGACCTGGGATTCGGTCGAGGACAACGCCTTCTTCAGCCCCGACCCGGACAAAGTCCCGGAGCTGGAGGCCTACATGGACCAGCTGCGCCGTGACCAGGACTCGGTCGGCGCGAAGATCACCGTGGTCGCCGAGGGCGTGATGCCTGGCCTGGGCGAGCCGATCTTCGACCGTCTGGACGCCGAACTCGCCCATGCCCTGATGAGCATCAACGCTGTCAAGGGCGTGGAAATCGGCGCCGGGTTCGCCAGTGTCGCCCAGCGTGGCACCGAGCATCGCGATGAGCTGACCCCTGAGGGCTTCCTGAGCAACAACGCAGGCGGCATTCTCGGCGGGATCTCGTCCGGCCAGCCGATCATCGCCCACCTGGCGCTCAAGCCGACCTCGAGCATCACCACTCCGGGCCGCTCCATCGATGTCGACGGCAACCCGGTCGAGGTCATCACCAAGGGCCGTCACGACCCGTGCGTGGGCATCCGTGCCACGCCGATCGCCGAGGCGATGATGGCCATCGTGTTGATGGACCACCTGCTGCGCCACCGCGCGCAGAATGCCGATGTGAAGGTGAATACCCCGGTGCTGGGCCAGCGCTGATTCGTCTGCACTGGTCACTTGGCGGGTAAAGCCGCTCCTACAGGATCATCGCAGTTCCTGTGGGAGCGGGTTTACCCGCGAAGGGGCCGGCACAGGCAACAAAAGGCCCGACCCATGCCCCCGATCCCTTACTGGCGCCTGTCCAGCTTCTATCTCTTCTATTTCGCCCTGCTCGGATCCACCGCTCCGTTTTTGGCGCTGTACTTCGACCATCTAGGCTTCTCACCGGCGCGCATCGGCGAACTGGTGGCCATCCCCATGCTGATGCGCTGCATCGCCCCGAACCTGTGGGGCTGGCTGGGGGACCGTAGCGGCCAGCGGTTGCTGATCGTTCGCCTGGGCGCCTTGTCGACCCTGGCCACCTTCTCGTTGATCTTCGTCGACAAAAGCTATGCCTGGCTGGCGCTGGTGATGGCCCTGCACGCGTTCTTCTGGCATGCCGTACTGCCGCAGTTCGAAGTGATCACCCTGGCGCACCTGCACGGGCAAACCTCACGCTACAGCCAAGTGCGCCTGTGGGGCTCGATCGGTTTCATCCTCACCGTGGTGGGCCTGGGCCGGCTGTTCGAGTGGCTGAGCCTGGATATCTATCCGCTGGCGTTGGTGACCATCATGGCCGGTATTTTCGTCGCCAGCCTGTGGGTGCCCAACGCCCAGCCGGTAGAGCATGCCGAGCGCAAGGGAGCAGGGGGCTTTCTGCGGCAATTGACGGCGCCGGGTGTGCTGGCGTTCTACGCGTGCGTGGCGCTGATGCAGCTCAGCCACGGCCCTTACTACACCTTCCTCACCCTGCATTTGGAGCACCTGGGTTACACCCGGGGTGCCATCGGCTTGCTGTGGGCGCTGGGGGTGGTGGCCGAAGTGCTGGTGTTCATGGCCATGAGCCGGATCTTTGCCAAGGTGTCGGTACGCCATGTGCTGCTGGCAAGCTTCCTGCTGGCGGCGCTGCGTTGGCTGCTGTTGGGCAATCTGGCGGATATCCCGGCTGTGCTGGTATTCGCCCAGGTGCTGCACGCGGCGACGTTTGGTTGTTTCCATGCCGCGGCCATCGCCTTCGTCCAGGCCAGCTTCGGCGCCCGCCAGCAGGGGCAGGGCCAAGCCCTGTACGCGGCGCTGTCTGGCACGGGCGGCGCCCTGGGCGCGTTGTATTCGGGCTACAGCTGGAAACTGCTGGGCCCGGCCTTCACCTTTGGTATGGCCAGCATCGCGGCACTGGCCGCAGCCGTTATCATTGCCTTTTGTTCGAAACAGACCAGGACCAGCCCCTGATGAGCATTCTCAGCGTTTTCCATCTCTCCAGCCCCGAGCTGCCGAACAAGGTGCTGACCCACCACGACGATATCGCCGCCACCCTGGCCGAGCAGGGCGTGCGCCTGGAGCGCCGCACCGATGAGCTGCGCATCCGCCCGGGCACCGCCCAGGAGCAGGTATTGGCCGAATGCCAAGGGCTGTTGGATCAGTTGATGACCGCCCATGGCAGCGTAGCGTTCGGCCTGCTCAACCGCGACGGCCTTGACCCGACCCAGGCCGATCTTCGCGAGGAGCACGTGCACGAGGCGGTCGAGGTGTTTGCCGTGATCAGCGGACGTGCACAGGTCAGCTTGCGCCTGGGCGACTACGTGCAGGCAGTGTTGTGCGAGAAGGGCGATGTGCTGGTGGTGCCGGCTGGCCTGCGCCGCTGGGTGGATCTTGGGGACAACCCGTTCTGCCTGGCCTTGCGCCTGTTTGGCAGCGAAGCGGGGATGCAGCCGCAGTTTACTGGCGATGCTTCGGCTCGGCAGTTTGCGGGGATGGACGAGCTCTGATGCACGCGACTTCGCGGATAAATCGGCCTGCCGATTTACCCGCGAAGGCTGCGGCGCATTCAGCGATAGGTCGGCAGGGCGAAACGCTGCTGGCTTTGCAACATGGAGATCACCGGCAGTTCGCTGGCCTGCTCGGCCAGATCGCGGCGGATGGCGCTGATCGCCCAGGACAACTGCTCGGCGCTGTGCAACTGTGCGTAGGTCAAGGCACGGCGAGTCACCTTGCCATCGGCTGCCCGCAAGGTCAGCTGGATACCGCCGTCGGGGCGAGGCTGGGTTTGGACTTGATAGGCGCAGAATACCGAGGCGAACTTTTCCTGGATGAGGTCCATATCTCAACTCCTGACTGTTGGGTGGGCAGACGTGAGTTGAGCGTTGCAGTGACCGTGCCAGCCTACGACTGGTAAAAATATCCTTTTAAATCAATATGTTGGTTGTTGATTGAGTTTCGTCGACCGTGCATTTCGCATGGTCGTGCATTTTGTACAGTGCAATTTGCAAGGTTCATAAGGTTTGTCTCTCGGGCCGATAGAATCTGAACCTTTGACCGCCTGGCACTGCCTGACAAAGACTTGGGCTCTATTCCTGCCAGGAGGTTCCAGATGTCCGACCAACAGCCCACCGCCATGACCGATGAAGAGACCGCAGCGTTTGCCGAAGAAGTCTTCGAGCGCGCCCGGCGGGGGGATGCGCCCATGCTCGAGCGTCTGCTGCAGAGCGGCCTGCCGGCCAACCTGCGCAACCACAAGGGCGACACCTTGCTGATGCTGGCCAGCTACCATGGCCACGTTGAGGCGGTGCGAGTGCTGCTGACCCATGGCGCCGACCCGCTGATCGCCAACGACAACGGGCAACTGCCTATCGCGGGCGCGGCGTTCAAGGGGGACCTGGCGATGATCCGCCTGCTGATCGAACACGGCGTACCGGTGGATGCTGCCGCCGAGGACGGTCGTACCGCATTGATGCTGGCGGCGATGTTCAACCGTAGCGAGATCCTCGAATTCCTGCTGGCCCAAGGCGCCGACCCTGCGCGTCAGGATGCCCGGGGCGCCACCGCCTTGGCCGCCGCTCAGACCATGGGCGCGGCGGACACCGGCGCGCGCCTGCAGGCGCTGGCCGGCTAACCCTCAGGGGGCATTTGCGGCTATCCTTGGCGACTTTTTCGCCAGCGCAGGGGCCCCCCATGAAAAACCAGTTGTTCGAACTCATCAGCCTCATCGGCGCCGGCTGCATGCGCGAGCAAGACATCGAGCGCATCGCCGATGAGGCCGCCCAGGCCTACGCCGATCCCGCCGCTTTCCTGGCCGCCAATCCGGACATCAACTACGACGACAGCTTCCCTATCCCGCTGGGTGAATGGGTCGTGGTCGGCAGCCTGCCGGACACCGTGCTGTTCCAGGCCGACAGCTATCAGGAACTGTTCGAGCGCATCACCGAGTCGTTCGACAAGAGTGTCCCGTTCAACCTCAAGCCCAAGCAGTTGGCGCGCACCGAGCCGCTGACCGCGCTCAATCGTATCCAGGTCCAGATGGGCGCCCTGAACAAGGAAGCCGGCGGCTATGTGCTGGTCAACTTCAGTCAGTTGCTCGATGACGAGCTGCAAATGGTGATGGTGGGGCAGAACGATCTGGCCCGGGTGTTGGAGCTGGGGGCAGAGGTGGGGATCAAGGTCGAGCCGGCGCTGGAGGCGTTGAAGGTCGCGGTTCACGTCTGACGTCAGCTCGGCCGTTGCTACTTCGCGGGTAAACCCGCTCCAGGGCTCAACGCTGGCCTGATGGGAGCGGGTTTACTTGGAAGAGGTTGGTACAGATCAGCCCAACGCGGTATCGAGGAACATCATCACCGCGAACCCACCCATCAGGCCCAGGGTTGCCGAGGTCTGGTGCCCATTGCGATGGGTTTCGGGAATCACTTCGTGGGACACCACGAAGATCATGGCGCCTGCCGCCAACCCCATGCTCACCGGGTAGGCCAGGGCGAAGCCGGTGGAGATGCCCAGGCCGATCACCGCACCCAGTGGCTCCATCAGGCCGGAGCCGATCGCTACCAGCGCCGCCTTGAGGTTCGACAGACCTGTCGCACGCAGGGCCAACGCCACCGCCAGGCCTTCAGGAATGTCCTGGATGGCGATCGCGCTGGTCAGCGGCAGGCCGATGTTCATGTCGCCGTTGGCGAAGCTCACACCGATGGCCATGCCTTCGGGCAGGTTGTGCAGGGTGATCGCCAGCACGAACAGCCACACCCGGTTGATGCGCTCCGCCTCTGGGCCGCAAGGCCCGGTGCTTTCGTGCTCGTGCGGGGTGAAGCGATCGAGGCCGAGCATCAACAGCACACCCAATCCCATCCCCAATACCACGGTGAAGGCTGCAGCCGGGCCATTGCCGGTGATCTCCCGGGCTGCGTCCAGGCCTGGCAGGATCAACGAGAACGAGCTCGCCGCGAGCATCATGCCGGCGGCAAAGCCGAGCATCACGTCCTGGCTGCGCGTGCTGACATCGCGCAGCACCACCGCCAGCACCGCGCCCAGAGCCGTGGCGCCGAACCCCGACAGGCCGCCGAGCAGCGCCAGGTGCAGGTTGTCGGCATGGTCGCCATGAATCGCGTTCCACAGGCTGGCCGCGAGCAGGCCGAGCACCACCAGCAGGCTCAGGGCCAGGCCGGCGCTGAGCCAGGGAGTGCTCGCGGCCTGTTGTCGCCAGGCGTTGAACAGCGAGACGGGAGCAGGGCTTTCAGTGGCGTGGGCAGGGGGCATGCGGACCTCGTGACAATGTATGAACGCAGTCTAGCCATTGACCTGCCGCCGCGGCCAAGCATTCCATTCTATCGACGCAATAGCCGGCTATGCTTGGCGGCAAACCTTTTGGCAGGAGCGGTCGCATGGGTTCCACCTTCAACAGCCTGGTCGGGCTGATCATCCTCGCCCTGGACATCTGGGCGATTCTTCATGTGCTCAAGAGCGGTGCCGAGGTGGGCATCAAGGTGCTCTGGATCTTGTTGATCGTCCTGTTGCCGGTGCTCGGGTTGATCATCTGGGCCATTGCCGGGCCCAGGGGCAACCTGAAGTTCTGAAGGCGCCGGCATAAATCCGGCCCATTGGCAGGTTTACCCGCCAATGGGCCCGCTAGACAGCGCAAACGCCGGCTCGTGACAAAATTTTCACACTGGATTATCGAAAATCCGCGCCGCACAATGCTGCGTTGGCCCAATAGCCGTGCTTTGATGGCCGGGCCCTTCAGGTAGCAGGGCGATTTCGCCTTTCCGCAAACCCGCAATCCTAGGATCCCCCCATTCATGGCTAACACGGATGCCTTGAAGCAACGGGCCGTGCCGGCTTCGTTCGCGCCGACCCTCAAATCGCACCTGGCCTACACGCTACTCAGCGGCCTGGTGATCATGCTGATGCTGAGCCTGGTTCGCTTGGCGTTGCTGATCTACAACAGCGACATGATCGGCGATACACCGTCCTCCACTGTGGCCGAAGGTTTTCTCAACGGCCTGCGCTTCGACCTGCGGGTGGTGGTGTACCTGAGCATTCCGCTGCTGCTGGCGCTGCTCAGTCCCTGGGCGATGGCCCGTCGCGGGCTCTTCCGCCTGTGGCTGACCCTGGCTTCCAGCGTGGTGATGTTCCTTGGCCTGATGGAAATGGACTTCTACCGCGAGTTCCACCAGCGTCTGAACGGCCTGGTGTTCCAGTACATCAAGGAAGACCCCAAGACCGTCCTGAGCATGCTGTGGTACGGCTTCCCGGTCGTGCGCTACCTGCTGGCCTGGCTGTTTGGCACCTGGCTGCTGAGCCTGCTGTTCAAGGGCATCGACCGCCTGACTCGCGGTGACGGTGTCTCCCAAGGCTTGGCGCCACGTCGTGTCGCCCCTTGGTACCACCGCCTGGCGGTGTTCATGGTGGTCCTGCTGGTGGCGGTGGCCGCTGCCCGTGGCACGCTGCGCCAGGGCCCTCCGATGCGTTGGGGTGATGCCTTCACCACCGACTCGAACTTCGTCAACCAGCTTGGCCTGAACGGCACCCTGACCCTGATCGACGCGGCCCATAGCCGCTTCGGCGAGGACCGTGCCAATATCTGGAAGCCCACCGTCGAGCAGGACGCGGCCACCCAAGCTGTGCGTGACCTGCTGCTGACCCCCAACGACACCTTGGTCGATGCCGATGAAGCTGCCGTGCGTCGCGACTTCGTGCCGCCAGCCGACCGCACCCTGGCCGTCAAGAACGTCGTGGTGATCCTCATGGAGAGCTTCGCCGGTCACTCGGTGGGCGCCCTGGGCAGCCCCAACAACATCACGCCGTACTTCGACAAACTGGCCAAGGAGGGTCTGCTGTTCGACCGCTTCTTCTCCAATGGCACCCATACCCACCAGGGCATGTTCGCCACCATGGCCTGCTTCCCGAACCTGCCGGGCTTCGAGTACCTGATGCAGACCCCGGAGGGTGGTCACAAGCTGTCTGGCCTGCCGGCATTGCTCAGCGCGCGTAAATACGACGACGTCTACGTCTACAACGGTGACTTTGCCTGGGACAACCAGTCCGGTTTCTTCGGCAACCAGGGCATGACCACCTTCATCGGCCGTAACGACTTCGTCAATCCTGTGTTCTCCGACCCGACCTGGGGCGTGTCCGACCAGGATATGTTCGACCGTGGCAATGAAGAGCTGGCCAAGCACGACGGCAAGAAGCCGATCTACGCGCTGCTGCAGACGCTCTCCAACCACACGCCATATGCACTGCCCAAGGACCTGCCGGTCGAGAAGGTCACAGGCCTTGGCCGTCTGGATGAGCACCTCACGGCCATGCGCTACTCCGACTGGGCCCTGGGCCAGTTCTTCGAGAAGGCACGTAAGGAGCCTTACTTCAAGGACACCCTGTTCGTCATCGTCGGCGACCATGGCTTCGGCAACCAGCAGCAGGTCACCGAGCTGGACCTGGGCCGTTTCAACGTGCCGCTGTTGCTGATCGCCCCGGGCATCCAGGAGAAGTTCGGCGCGGTCAACCACACTGTGGGTACCCAGGTCGACATCGTGCCGACCATCATGGGCCGCCTGGGTGGCCAGACCCGTCACCAGTGCTGGGGCCGCGACCTGCTCAACCTGCCTGAGGGCGACCCGGGCGTGGGCATCATCAAGCCGTCGGGCAGCGAACAGATCGTCGGCCTGGTCAAGGGGGATCGCATCCTGATCGAGTCCAAGGACATGAGCCCGCGCCTGTACCGCTACCAGCTGGGTCGCGAGTTCAAGGCCGAGCTGATCGAGAGCCCCGACCAGCCTGAGCTGTTGAAGAGCCTCGAGTCCTACATCCAGACGGCGACCAAGAGCCTGATGGAGAACACCGCCGGTGTCGTCCACGGCACACCCAAGGACTGACGCCGCGCGCGTTCGCCCCCACAGATGATGCGCAAGCCTGCATCTGTGGGGGCGGGGCTCGCCCCACCAAAGCGGCTTAACTGAACAAACGCCCTCGCCGACGGTCAAGGATACTGGCAGCACACACCCGGTATTCTTTGATTGAGAGGGCAATTCAATGAAAGAGTGGGAAGTCACCTTCGTCGACCAGAATGGCGTACAGAGTTCACTGCTGTACAACGGTGATCAACGCCCAAGCGATGAGCAAGCCGCCCGGTTGATCCGTTCGCATTTGTTCCCCGTCATCGATGAACTGGACCTCAATGACTTCCAGGACCGCAGTCCTTCCCCCACGGTGCGCTGGCTCAAGGAGCAGAACGGCGTCTCCATCACCGGCATCGATGAACGGCCCTGAGCGCGCTGCGCTGGCGCTGTGAGCCAGCAGGCACTACGCTCAGACGAGGCCCGGGTCTTTCTGCGGATCCGCGTCGGCTCCATTCGCGTCTCTCATTAGCTCGATCTGCCAGGCACTCGATTGTGCAAAGCAGGTGCGTTGTGCACGGAAAGTCTATCCATTGCGTTTGTAGGAGGACGTTTCATGAGCAGCCAGAACGACGATATCAGCAGCAATGTCCTTCGCCAGATGAAAGCTGGCGGTTTTGACTTCACCCGAATCCATCCCATCGAGTTCTATGCGGTGTTCCCCGACGAGGCCGGTGCGCGGCGTGCGGCCGGGCAGTTCCGTGGTGAATCCCTCAATGCCCAGGTGCGCGAGCTGGACGATGGCGCGTGGCACCTGGAACTGAGCAAAATCATGTATGCCACCTACCGAGGGATCGGCGCCTTCGAGGAAGCCTTCGAGCAGGTCGTCTCGCCGTTTGGCGGCGAGGTCGAGGGCTGGGGCGTGAAGCAGGAGCGGCCGGTCGCCTGAATACCTTGGGCCTGGGGCCGCTGCGCGGCCCATCGCAGGCTGCGCCAGCTTCCACGGTGTTTGGAAAGATCCACAACAGCGCAGGTTCTACAGTGCTTTGGGCGCCCCTCAAGGCTTGCGCTTGGCCATGTGCGCCAGGTAGGCGATCAGTTCGTCGAGCTCCTGTTCGCTCAGCACGTTTTCGGCAAACCCTGGCATCTTCGCCTGAGGCCATTGCCGCAGGCTTTGCGGGTCGCGGATGTAGCGGCGCAAAAAGCCTGGCTGGAAGTACTCGGTGGGGTTATGGGGTACGTTCAGGTCTGGGCCGAACTGAGCATCGCCTGCACCATTGAGGCGGTGGCACGCCAGGCAGTTCTGCTGGAACAGGGCAAAGCCTCGGCGCACCGGATCGTTCGCTGAAAGCTTGGGGTCGGGCAGCAGGGCAGGGAAGCGCGCCTGCACCGGCGGCAGGCGGCGAATCGTGGTGATCTGGAACGGCCATTGCTCGGGGCGGATGCCACTGGCCTGAGGGTTGGTCCAGACCAGATAGAACGGCCCGGCGCTCGGTTTGCCGTTACCCAGGGCGGGCCAAGGTTTGGCGGGGTCTTCCACCGCCAGCCACGCCCGTGCGGGCCCAGCCTGCAGCAAGGGCGCCGCGGGCATTTCGGCGGCGAAGCCATCCAGTGCGACGGCTTGCAGGTGATCGTCGGCCCCCACGCCTTCGAGCAACGCGCTCAAGGGCACCGCGCGGTAGTGCATGGGGCGCTTGTAGGAGACATCCTGCTCGATGCTGATGTCCTGGGCCTGCGGATGAGCCAGCAACGCCTCGCTTTGCCACTGGCGTGCGGTATTACCGAGCTCCAGATGCAATTGCGCCGCCGACAGCGGCAGGCAGAACAGCAAGGTCAATAGGGCAAGGCAATGGCGCATGGGTAATCTCCAACCATTTTTGGTCGGCAGATTACCTGCGCGATGCCTGTAAAGGCCACGGCTGCGTTTATCCGAACAAGCGTGTCAGGTTCGGCAGAATGAGCAGCAAGGTCGTGGCGAAGAGAATGAGCCCGGCTTGGCGTACTTTCGATTGTCTGAACATGGCGGACCGCCTTCTTGTTGTTATTCCTGAATAGCCCTTGGCTTCCTTGTCTCGCTTCGGGTCGATCGCGACGGCGTTTGGTGACGCCGGTCCCGCATGCCTCTTGTCTCTTGTGTCTGGATATACAACCAACAGTAGGGTGTGCGTTATCCATGTTTGAGAACCCTTTGTTCTATTGGTTGGCCCGTTGATTTCTTTCGCTTATGAGGCCAAGGGCTATCACGCTGGCATGCTCTGGCTAGACAGCTGCGCCCCCAATGCCCGACCCGCTGAAATAAGTGACCGTTCGTCAGTGCATCCTACTTGCTTGTAGGTAGGTTTCGCGTCAGTCTCTACAGCAAAAATCCCACACACGTCGTTCAGGACTATCCCTATGTCGTTACGCATCTGCATCCTGGAAACCGATGTCCTGCGACCGGAGTTGACCGCGCAGTATCAGGGCTACGGAAGGATGTTCGAGCAGCTGTTCTCGCGTCAGCCGATCGCAGCGCAGTTTCGCGTCTATAACGTGATGAACGGCGAGTACCCTCCCGAAGGCGAAACCTTCGATGCGTACCTGGTGACCGGCAGCAAGGCGGACTCGTTCGGCTCCGATCCCTGGATCCAGACGCTGAAGGCCTATCTGCTCAAGCTCTACGAACGTGGCGAGAAGCTGCTGGGCGTGTGTTTTGGCCACCAGGTGCTGGCGCTGGTGCTTGGCGGCAAGACCGCGCGGGCCGATCAGGGCTGGGGCCTGGGGATCCACCGTTACTCTTTGGCCGCCCACGCCCCGTGGATGGACCCTGAGGTGTCCGAGCTGACCCTGCTGATCAGCCACCAGGACCAGGTGACCGAACTGCCTGAGGGCGCCACGGTCATCGCCTCCAGCGATTTCTGCCCCAACGCGGCCTACCACATCCGCGATCAGGTGCTGTGCTTCCAGGGGCATCCGGAGTTCGTCCATGACTACTCCCGCGCCTTGCTCAATGCGCGCCAGGAGGTATTGGGCGAAGAAGTCTACCAGCGGGCGATCGCCAGCCTGGAGGAAGACCACCAGGGCGATCTGGTGGGCGAATGGATGCTGCGGTTCATCGGTCACTCGGACAAGGCGAAGGAGAACGCGGCCTAGGCCTAGTCAAGGCCTGTCCTGCAGGCATTGGGCGGTGTTTCAGAGCTGCGTTGTACCGAGGCGTCTGTGGCGTCCTTTTCGCGGGTGAACCCGCTCCCACCTGGATTTGCTCAGGCCCTTGTGGGAGCGGGTTCACCCGCGAAGCGGGCGCCGCTATAGCCAGCCGGAGCGCTTGAAGCTGGCGAACAATGCGCTACACCCCACGCCAATCACGCCCAAGACCCCAAAGTACCCGTAATGCCAGCCCAGTTCCGGCATGTTCTGGAAGTTCATCCCGTAGATACCGGCAATCGCCGTGGGGAACGCCAGGATCGCCGCCCAGGCTGCGAACTTGCGCTGCACGATGCTCTGGCGTGACGACTCCAGCAGCATGCCGATCTCGATGGTCTGGCTGGCGATGTCGCGGATACTGGCCAGGTCTTCCATCTGCCGAGTGACATGGATCTGCACGTCACGAAAGTACGGGCGCATGTTCTTGTCGATGAAGGGGAAGTTCAGGCGCTGCAGCTCTTCGCTGACTTCGACCATCGGCGCCACGTAGCGACGCAGGCGCAGGATGTCCCGACGCAGGCTGTGCAGGCGCTGGATATCCTCTTCCTGGAGCGAGTTGCTCAGCACGCTTTGCTCCAGCTCCTCGATCTCGCCGTGGATGGCCTCGCTGACCGGCTGGTAGTTCTCGGTGACGAAGTCGAGCAGGGCGTACAGCACGAAGTCTTCGCCATGCTCGAGCAGCAACGGGCGCGCCTCGCAACGTTGGCGCACCAGGGCATAGGATTTGGAGTGGCCGTTGCGGCAGGTGATGATGTAGCCGTTGCCGGCAAAGATATGGGTTTCGATGAATTCCAGCTTGCCTTCATGGCGTACCGGCGAATAGGTGACGATGAACAAGGCGTCGCCAAAGGTCTCGAGCTTGGGGCGGCTGTGCTTTTCCAGCGCGTCTTCGATGGCCAGTTCATGCAGGCCGAACTGACGCTGCAGGTTGGCCAGCTCTTCGGCGTTGGGCTCCTCCAGGCCGATCCAGACGAAGTGCCCGGGCTTGCGTGCCCACTCGCTGCCTTCATCGATGCTGATGTTGGTGACCTTTCTGCCGGCGCTGTATACCGCCGATGCCACGACTCGCCCCATGGTTGTCCGCTTCTTCGGTTGAACACCCGATACAGCTTGGGCTCTGTCACGTCATAGAGCAACCATCGTCTGCCCGCCAAAGCCGCTGGCGGGCGACACGCATACCGTGGCTCGAATCAGTGCTGCGCCAGCTCACCTTCCATGCGGTCGATGCACTGCTGCATCTGCGTGCGGCATTGCTCGATCAATTCCGGCAGGTCCTGTTGGCTGAGGCCTGCAGTGACAATCGGCGGCAGCGAACGCACGATCACCGTGCGCTGGCGCCAGCTGTTCAGACCCAGGCGCTTGGAGTAGCGGCTGACGCACACCGGCACGATGGGCACGCCGGCCTCGACGGCCATGTGGAAGGCGCCTTTCTTGAAGGTCAGCAATTGTTCGCCGGGGTTGCGGGTGCCTTCGGGAAAAATCCAGATCGAGGTGTCGTTGCGCAGGATGCGCGTGGTCACCTGCATGGCCTTGCGCGCTTGATAGGCGTTCTTGCGATCCACCAGCACGTTACCGCCCAGCCAGAACAGCTGGCCGAACAGCGGGATCCAGCCCAGGCTCTTCTTGCCGATGGCCACGGTGCGTTGCGGCACGACCTGGCCGAGGATGAACAGGTCGAAGTTGGATTGGTGGTTGGCGACGATGACGCAGCCGGGCGGCTGGTCCCACAACGGGCCGACCTCGGCCTTGACCCGGATGCGCATCAGCCAGGCAGCAGGGAGGCTGTAGAGGCGGGCGAAGACGCGGCTGTTATCGGGGTTGAATGGCCGGCACAGGCCGATGACCAGGCCTGCCACGCCGACGACCAGAAAATGCAGCGCCAGAAGGAGCATGCGGAGCATATAGAGCATGGGACGACTCACACACCAGACAGTCGCGGCGCAGTGTACGGGTGTGCACTGCCCGGGGCAAACCTTTGGGTGTGGCGGAGCGGGGCAAGCCTGCCCTACAGGTGGCGGTGCTTTTTGTAGGCGCGGGCTTGCTCAGCGATCAGCGCTCTCGACTAGCCCATTTGTTGCTGGTCCAGCACGATGGCATTGTCCAGCGTTTCAAGCAGGGCTTTGCGTACTTTCAGCTTGGTGTTCTTGTGCGCCAGCATGTTGATCTTCTTCAGTTCGCGGGCGGCCGCCAGGGCGGTTTCCTGCAGTTGTTCGGCGGGCACCACCTTGTCGAGGAAGCCTGCGTCCACGGCGGCCTGCGGGTCGAACACCTCGGCATTGATCACCGCACGATGGAAAGCCGAGCGGCGCAGGCGATCACGGGCCAATTCGATGCCGGCGTGGTGCATGGTCATGCCGATCTGCACTTCGTTCAGGCAGATCTTGTAGGGGCCTTCGACACCGATGCGGTAATCGGCCGACAGCAGCAGGAACGCTCCCTTGGCCACGGCGTTACCTGGGCAGGCGACCACCACGGGGAAGGGGTGGCTGAGCAGGCGACGGGCCAAGGTGGAACCTGCGGTGACCAGGCCGACGGCCTCTTTCGGGCCGGAGGTCATCACCTTGAGGTCATAGCCGCCGGAGAGAATGCCCGGCTGACCGGTGATGATCACCACCGCACGCTCTTGCACGGCGCGGTCCAGGGCGGCATTGAAGGCGGTGATGAGGTCCGGCGAGATGGCGTTGACCTTTCCGTTGTTCAGGGTCAGGGTGGCGATGCCGTCTTCGGCATGGTAGGTAATCAGCTCGCTCATGACAGAGTCCTTTGGGTAACGTGGCGACGACGGTACCCAGCGGCGCCGATCAGGTAAAGCAATAAGGCTGACTGGTCGGTCAGCGTCTGGGCTGCGTCCCTTGTCGCGGCGGGGTGGGGGTCAAGGCGGCTTGTAAAAGCACTGGCGAGATTGGCAGCATCGCCCTGGCAGGCCCGGTGTTTTGGCCAATTGGCTTAAGCGCATGAAAATTCTGAAAAAAATGCTTGCCAAAGGAAAAGGCTTCTACTAAATTAGCGCGCCTCGACAGGCTGAACTGCTTGAAGAGATCCGGTGAAGTGTCCGAGTGGTCGAAGGAGCACGCCTGGAAAGTGTGTATACGAGAAATCGTATCAAGGGTTCAAATCCCTTCTTCACCGCCACATTCCACAAGAAGCCCCCGCGCAGAAATGCCGGGGGCTTTTTGTTTCCTGTCCAAAAGTGCCGTGCGTCCCACTGCGGGACAAGCCCGCGCCTGCAAGGGGTGCGATGACCTTGTAGGCGCGAGCTTGTCCCGTGATGGGCTGTAGGGCCGCCAGACCTCAGAAGCTGACCGAGGCCGACAACCGAGCCGTGCGTGGCGCGCCCTGGAACAGGTAGTTGTCCCCCAGGTAGTTCCCCACATCCCGCCAGTAGCGCTTGTCGAAGACGTTATCCACCGTCAGGCGCAGCACGGTGTCATAGCCGCCGATGCGGGTGCGATAGCGGCTGCCGATATCGAACACCGTGTAGCCACCTACCTCCACATTACCCGCCTGGCTTGCGTACTTGCTGGCGCTGTAGCGGGCGCCGCCGAGCAGGGCAAGGCCCGGGACCGGCAGGCTGTAGTCGGCCTGCACTGCGGCGCGCAGCCGGGGGACGTTGATCGCCTGGTGGCCTTCGTAGGCGTCGGTGCCGCTATTTTGCACCCGGGCGTGAATGGCCGCGGCACTGGCCTGGATTTGCAGGCGCGAGGTCACCCAGCCGCTGGCGCCCACTTCCAGGCCGGTGTTCTTCTGCTGGCCTTGCTGCACATAAGTGAAGCCGCCGCTGTCCGGGCGTGCGTATTGGTAGGCCTGGCGGATCTGGAACAGTGCGGCACTGAAGCTCATGCCCTGCCAGTCATGCTTGATGCCCAGCTCCGTCTGGTGCGACAGGGTGGGGGCGAGGATTTCCGTGGCATTGCTGGCGAACCAAGGCGCGGTGCCACCGGCGGACAGGCCTTTCGAGTAGCTCGCGTAGAGCGTGGTGTCCGGCTGCGGCTTGTAGATGAGCGCGGCGTTGGGCAGCAACTGGTATTGCTGGGTATGGCGGCCGGCATCGCCGTTCTCATCCCAGGTTTTTTCGTCCAGGCGCACTTCGCGGGCACCGATGATGGTTTGCCATTGTTCGTTGAAGGTGATCTTGTCGCTGATGAACAGGCCGTATTGGCGGCTGTCCAGGCGGCGTTCGCTGGAGCCGATGGGCTTGTCGGAAGGGTCTTTCGCTGGCGCGCCGGTATAGATATTGCCGGTGCCGATCCATTCCATGTAGCTCGGGCGCTGATCGAGCGTGCGGCGCTGGGCGCTAGAACCGACAGTCAATTCATGCATCACGCCTAATACGTCGAAATGACCATTGAGCATGGCTTGGGCTTCATCGATGCGTCGAGTGTCATCAGGGCTGCGGAAATCATACATTTCATAGTCCCCGTTACTGCCGAAGAAGGCATCGGTTCCCGAGCCCCAGGCAAACGCACTGTAATCATCGATCACCACCTTGCTGCGCGAGGCGCTCAGCGTGCCGCTCCAGGCATCGCTGAAGCGGTACTCGAACCGCCCACCCAGGTTCAGCGAGTCGTTCTGCACAGGCTTGGCCCAGCGCTGGTAGGCCAGGTGGTCGTCAGGGTCGACGCCATGGGGCACCTCGGTGCCGCCGAGCAATTGATACCCGGGAACCGACAGTTGCTCGCGGTGTTGGTATTCGGCATCGAGCTGCAGCGTGGCATCGGGGTTGATCTGCCAGTCGAATGCCAGGGAGGCGAAGTCGCGCTTGCCATCGGCATGGTCGACGTAGGAGCGGATGTCCTCATGGGCCAGGTTGGCGCGCAGGCCGAACTGGCGCTCGCTGCCGAACCAGCCCCCGAGATCCGTGGCCAGGTAGCGCTCGCCTTGTTCGTTGGTCGATACACTGACGCTGCGCACGTCCTCGGGACGCTTGGTCACATAGTTGATCAGGCCACCCGGCGCCGACACGCCGCTCTGCAAACCGGACAACCCCTTGAGCAGTTCCACCTGCTGCTTGTTTTCCAGCGCCACGTTCTGCTCGCCAGCGATGGTCTGGCCGTTGATGCGGTAGCTGCTGGCGGCGTTGAGCTCGAAGCCACGCACATTGAAGTTCTCGTAATAACCGACCGGCGCGTAGCTTTCGCCAACCGACGCGTCGCTTTGCAGCACGTCGCTGAGCGTGCGGACCTGGCGATCGTCCAGCAGCTGGCGACCGAACACGCTGACCGAGGCTGGCGTATCGAGCAGCGGGCCTGGCTGCAGACCGCCCACCTGGGCTTCGCGTACCTGATAACCCTCCTCGCCGTATACCTCCGATACGCGCAGTGGCGCCAGGGTGACGCTGTCATCGGCCAGCCCCTGGGCGCTGTGCAGGGCAAGGCCAAGACCAAGCAGGCGAAGGGGCAGGCGAGGGCGAAGCGGGGTCATGCAGGGCTCCTTGAAGGCTGGGCGCTGGTCGGGCGGATGCCGGGGTGTCAGGCAGGGTGGCGCCGCCGACGTTGCGTCGGGCGGGCAAAAAGGGCGCCATGGTAGCAGGCAGAAACGCGCCAGGCGCCTGCATTTCGCAGGTGCCTGGCGACTGAAACGATTGGGTGACGAAAATGTTTAGCCAGCGGGGGCGCGCTGCTGTTTGCGCCAGTTGTCGTCGATCTTCGACCAGGTCTTGCCATCGGTGATGGCCATCAATTTGCGACCGTCCTTGAAGGTCGCCAGGAATGTCGCCTCTTCGTCCTTGCCGCCGAGCCAGAGCCCGGCAAGCAGACCGACCGGCCCGGCCACCAAGGCACCTGCCACGCCCCAGCCGATGGCACTGCCCAGGCTGCGACTGGGCTCGAGGCTCGCGAGCCTGAGGTCCTGGATACGAGTGAGGGAAATCCGCTCGCCTGGCGATGGGCTGCGCGGGGTCTTGAGTGTGAGCGATCCATTGCGATACTCGCCTTCACCTTGCAAGAAATCGCCGGATTGCACCGTGAGTCTTGTCATTGTGTCGTCCTGTCCGGGAAAGGGCTTTGACCAGCGCCTACTGAGCGCTGTGGCGCTCAGCAAGTCAACGGGCAGGCGACGGAGGGTGGATGGCGCATTGCCGCAGGATGGTGCGGTTTCTGCGGGTTATCCCACGGGCAGGAACAACGATGATCATCTGCTCCGGCCCTTTCGCGGGTGAACCCGCTCCCACAGGTTCGGCGGTGCCATCCACCGCGGAGTCTGCTGCCTGGCGGTTCGACGTCTCGATACCCCCCACAAGAGCTGCGCAGGTCCGGTGGGGGCGCGAAAGGTCAGACAGTCATGCCGTCTGCACAGTCAGCTTGCGCTTGCGCTCGGCCAGCGCCCATACCACCAGGGCCAGCGTGCCGATGATCAATCCAGCCACGACGATCCCCATCCAGCCCTGGCGTTGGAACAGCTGGGTACCCAGCAGCGAACCCAGCGCGCCGCCAATGAAGTAGCAGGTGATGTACCCGGCATTCAGCCGTGTGCGGGCTTCCGGGCGCAGGGCGATCACTGCGTTCTGGTTGCTGACGTGTATCAACTGCACCGCAAGATCCAGCACCAGCACCCCGATCAGCAAGGCCACCAGCGAACTCTGGGCAAAGCCCAGCGGCACCCACGACAGCAGCAGGGCGATCAACCCGACGGTGGTGCCCAGCGAGCCTTGGCCACGGTCGGCCAGGCGTCCAGCCCAGTTGGCCGACAACGCACCGGCCGCACCTGCCAGGCCGAACAGGCCGATCACGGCGTCGGAATACTGGTAGGGCTCACGGGCCAGCAGGAAGGCCAGGGGTGTCCAGAACAAGGCGAACAGGCTGAACGCCAGCAGGCCCAGCAGCGAGCGCAGTCGCAGTACCGGCTCCTCGACGAACAGGCGGAACACCGAGCCGATCAGGGCCGGGTACTTGAGCCCTGCATGGGAATGATGCTGCGGCAGGCTGCGATACAGGGCGATGGCGGTCACCGCCATCAATACCGCGGCCAGCACATAGATGCTGCGCCAGCCGCCGATTTCTGCCATGAACCCTGCGGCAGTGCGCGCCAGGAGAATGCCCAGCAGCAGGCCGCTCATCAGCGTACCCACCGCGCGGCCGCGTTGCTCCGGGGCGCTGAGGGTGGCGGCCATGGGCACCAGCACCTGGGCCACGACCGAGAACAGGCCGGTCAGCGCTGTGCCCAGCAACAGCCAGGGCAGGCTCGGCGCGCAGGCGCTGATCACCAGGCCCAGGGTGGCGATGGCGACCATGCAGACGATCAGCCGGCGCTGTTCGAACAAGTCGCCCAGCGGTGCCAGCAGCAACAGGCCGGCCCCGTAGCTGAGCTGGGCGGCGATGACGATGGTCCCGGCGCTGGCGGTGTCCAGGCCGAACTGTTCAGCGATGCTGTGCAGCAGAGGTTGGGCGTAGTAGTTACTGGCCACGGCAAGGCCTGTGGCGGTGGCCATCAGCAGGATCAAGGCGCGGCTCAGGGAGGGGGTGGTCATGGCTGCTCTCGTTGCGGGCAATCGGAAGTGAAGGCAAGTATCGGGAAGTGCACGGCATGACGCCAATGTATAGTTTTCAACTTATCTATCTCGAAAACAGATCAATCCATGAACCTCAAGCAGCTCGAATATGCCTTGGCCGTGGCCGACACCGGCAGTTTCACCCGCGCCGCCGAACGTTGCCATGTGGTGCAGTCGGCGCTCAGCCATCAGGTGGCGCGGCTGGAGGCGCAACTGGGGGTGAGCCTGTTCGAGCGCAGTTCGCGGCGGGTACGACTGACGCCGGCCGGTGAAGCCTTCGTGCTCAGCGCCCGCCCTGCGGTGGAGGCGGCGTTGCGCATCCCCGAGGACGTCGCCGCAGCCTGCGGCCAAGTGCGAGGACGGTTGGCGATCGGTGAAATCAGTTCGCTCACGGCGCTCGATCTGGTCGACCTGCTGGCGGTGTTCCACCAACGCTACCCGGATGTGGACATCCGCTGGTTGACCGCCAAGAGCGAATGGCTGGTGGCCGATGTCTGCGAGCGCCGCCTGGACGTCGGGTTCATTGGCCTCTGGCAAGGCGAGACGCTGCAGGGCGTGGAGCATCGTTTGCTGGCGCGTGAGGCCTTGGTGGCGGTATTGCATCCGGACCATCCTCTGGCAAATCGTGGGCAACTGGCCCTGGCGGAGCTTTCGGACCAGGTGTTGGTGGACTTTCCCGAGGGTACCGGTGCGCGCCGGCAGACCGATGAAGCGTTTTTGGCGGCGGGTGTGCAGCGCCGGGTGCAGTTCGAGATCGGTCATATCCGTCTGGTGGAAAAGTTCGTCCAGCGCGGTATGGCCGTGGGCTTGGTCCCGGAACGTATCGCCCAGGGCTTCCAAGGCGTGGCCATGGCACACCTGGACGATGCGCCGGTGCGTCATCTGTATGCGGTGTGGTCGAGTAGTCCGACGCCGGCGGCGCGGGCGTTTCTCGAGTTGCTCCAAGCGCATCTGCAACCACTTTGAGGCCTCGCCCTGGTGTTCGCGGGTCAACCCGCTCCCAGCGGATCACGGTGATCTGGCGGGAGCGGGTTGACCTATGAGCAGGGCGATACTCAGGCGGCAAAGCCCCCATCGGCGGTCAGGCTCGCGCCGGTGATATAGCCGGCTTCGGGCCCGGCCAGGTAAGCCACGAAGCTGGCGATCTCGTCGGCCTGCCCATAGCGCCCGATGGCCATCAGCGGGATCAGGCTGTCGGCGAACTCGCCGGAGGCCGGGTTCATGTCGGTGTCCACCGGCCCAGGCTGCACATTGTTCACGGTGATGCCCTGCGGGCCCAGGTCACGGGCCATGCCGCGGGTCAGGCCGACCAGCGCCGACTTGCTCATGGCATAGGGCGCGCCGCCTGCGAACGGCATGCGCTCGGCGTTGGTGCTGCCGATGTTGATGATGCGTCCGCCCTGGCCCATGTGGCGCGCCGCGGCCTGGCTGGCGACGAACACGCTGCGCACGTTGATGGCCAGCATGCGGTCGAACTCGGCGAGGTCGAACTCGGTCACCGGGGCCACGGCGAGCACACCGGCATTGTTCACCAGGATGTCGAGGCGGCCGAAGGCTTCGACGGTGGCCTGCACGGCCTGCTGCACGGCGACGGCGTCGGCGCTGTCAGCGCGCAGGGCCAGGGCCTGACCGCCATTGGCGTTGATGTCGGCAGCCAGTGCGGCGGCGGTGTCGGTAGCGCTGACATAGGTGAAGGCGACCTGGGCGCCTTCCTTGGCCAGACGGCGGACGATGGCCGCGCCGATGCCGCGGGAACCGCCCTGGACCAGGGCCACCTTGCCGTTGAGGTTGAATGCGTTGGACATGCTGATCTCCTGCTTCGAAGCAAGGCCCGATGCCTTGGATGGACGCCAGTATCGACCGTGGATTACCTGCTGATAAGATGGCAATCGCTATTAGCAGAGTAAACCTTGGGTTGGTAATCATGGCCATGGAATCGTTCAGCACGCTGGAATGCTTCATTCGCAGCGCCGAAGTCGGCAGTTTCGCCGAGGCGGCCCGGCGGCTATCCCTGACCCCGGCGGCCGTCGGTAAGAACGTTGCCCAGTTGGAAGCACGTTTGGGGGTGCGGTTGTTCCAGCGCAGCACCCGCAAGCTGACCCTGACCGAAGCGGGGCAGCGGTTTCTGGGCGAGGTGAGCGACAGCTTTCGTACCATCCAGTACGCCATGGCCAACCTGGCCAGTGCCGAGGGCCAGCCGGCCGGGGCGTTGCGGGTAAGCATGGGTACGGTGTTCGGGCGGCTGTACGTATTGCCGTTGCTAGGGGAGTTCTTGCAGCGCTATCCGGCGATCATCCCCGATTGGCATTTCGACAACCGCCAGGTCGATCTCATTGGCCAGGGCTTCGATGCAGCCATCGGCGGCGGCTTCGAGCTGCCACCGGGCGTGGTGGCGCGCAAGTTGACGCCTGCGCATCGGGTGCTGGTGGCGGCACCTGACTATTTGCAACGGCACGGGTCGATTGATGCGCCCGAGGTCTTGCCACGGCATGCCGGCATCCTGATTCGTTCGCCGCAGACCGGCCGCGTGCGTTCCTGGCCGTTGACCAGCCGCTGGCAGGAGCAGAGGCCCTTGCAACTGCACCAGGCGATGACCATGAGCGATTCGGACGCCGCCTGTGTAGTGGCCGAGCAGGGGTTGGGCATTGCCCTGGTCAGCCTGCCTTTCGCAGTGCCCTATCTGGTGGCCGGGCGGCTGCGCAGAGTACTGCCGGACTGGTATGTCGACGATGGGCATATCAGCCTGTACTACGCCGAGCACAAGCTGCTGCCGGGCAAGACCCGGGCGTTCATTGATTTTGTGGTACAGCGCTTTGGCGAGCAGGGGTTGGCGAGGCGCTTCAATGCCCTGGAAGCGTTGTAGGTTGGCGGTGATCCGTTCGCGGGAAGCCAGCGAAGGGGGGGCGTTCAGACTACCTCGACCACCACCTGGACCTGCGCCACTGCGGCCACCATCAGGCTCACCTCGTCATCGACCTTCTTGCCCAGCAACTGCTGCCCCAAGGGTGAGCGCGGGGTGATGACCGTCACCTGCTCATCCCCAGAGCCGATCTTCAGCCCGGCGGCTTCCGGCCCCAGGAACAGCAGGCGCCGATCGCCGCTTTCGTCTTCCAGGGTGACGAGGTTGCTGATCTGGATGCCGCGCGCTGGATCATAGTCGCGCAGCAGCAACTGTTGGTACGCCAGCAGCGACTGGCGGATCTCGGCTGTACGGCGGGCCTGGCCGGTGGCGAGGTACGAGGCTTCCAGGCTCAGGGTGTCGTACTTGTTCTCGGCGATGTTCTCCTCGGCAGTGGCGGCTTCGTAGGCGGCCTGGGCGGCGCGCCGGAGCACCTCTTCATCGCGTACGAGGGTCTCGACGATACGGGCGAGCAGGGTGGGCTTGTCCATGGTCAGTAGCAGAACTCCAGCACGTTGGCTTGGCTCTTGTCGGTGGGGGCGGTGCGGTTCTGCTGCAGCCAGAACTGACACTTGGGGTTGTTCAGGTTGCGCGGGTTGCCTTGGGCGGCATCGGCGGCCTGGCGGGCCTCCTGTTCCTGCAGGATGACCTTGTAGCGCTCGAACATCTCGGCCTGGGCGTCGGCGGGCTGGGCAGGCGCTGGCGCGGGGGCATAGGTGCTCGGCGCAATGGCTTGGGCCACCGGTTGCACCTGCTGCGGCCACCACTGCCAGGCCAGCCACAGGCTCAGGGCGATGGCGACGGCACCGAGCCACAGGCCCAAGGCCACGCAGAGGACCAACTGCACAGGCTTGAGGGTAATCTTCAGTTCGCGGTGACGGGGCATGATGGCCTCCTGGCAAGCGGTTCGTGGCCAGCATTGTCGCATGGCGATGGTCGATATTTTCAGCCTCGCGCTTTCGTCTGCGACAATTTATCCGCAAAATCGGTGGTTTTTCCGCGCGGTGAGGGGAGTGGGCAATGAAAGCCACCTGGGACATCTTCTGCACGGTCGTGGACAATTACGGTGATATCGGCGTGACCTGGCGCCTGGCCCGGCAACTGGTGGCCGAACAGGGCCTGGCCGTGCGCCTGTGGGTGGATGACCTGGCCGCGTTCGTGCGCCTGTGCCCGCAAGCCGATGCCGACGCTTCGCAGCAATGGCAGGCGGGCGTCGAGGTACGACACTGGCCTGCCCAGTGGCACCCGGCGGAGCCCGCCGATGTGGTGATCGGCGCCTTCGGCTGCCGCCTGCCTGCGGACTACGTCGAGGCCCTGCGCTTGCGCACCACCCCTGCGTTGTGGCTGAACCTTGAGTACCTCAGTGCCGAAGACTGGGTGGAGGGTTGCCACGGCTTGCCTTCGCCACAGCCCAATGGCCTGCGGACGATCTTTTTCTTCCCTGGATTCACCGACAGGACCGGCGGCTTGCTGCGCGAGGACTCGCTACTGGCCCAGCGAGAAGCGTTCGAGGCGGACCCGGTGGCGCGTCAGGCGTTTCTCCAGGGGCTGGGCGTGCAAGCGCAGGAGGGCGCGCAGTTGATTTCGCTGTTCGCCTACGAGAACGCACAATTGGGCAACTGGCTCGATGCCTTGGTCGAGGATGTCCAACCCAGCCATCTGTTGGTGCCAGAGGGGCGCATCCTGGCCGATGTGCGTCGTTGGCTCGAGGCGCCGACCCTGGGTGTTGGCGATGTGCGGCGCAAGGGCGCGTTGACGGTGCAGATCCTGCCTTTCGTCAGCCAGGAGGACTACGACCGGCTGCTCTGGGCCTGCGACTTCAATGCCGTGCGTGGCGAGGATTCGTTCGTGCGTGCCCAGTGGGCCGGCCGGCCGCTGCTGTGGCACATCTATGTCCAGGAAGAGAATGCCCATTGGGAAAAGCTCGAGGCCTTTCTCACGCTTTATCGCCAGGGCCTATCAGAAAAAGCAGGGGATGCGCTGGTCGCGCTCTGGCGTGCCTGGAACATGGATCAGGACATGGGCGCCGCCTGGCGCAGGGTACGTGAGCATTGGGCGGAGCTCGTCGCCCATGCCCGGCAATGGAGCGCCGCACAGGCCGCTCGGCCGGACCTTGCCACGACGCTGGTACAGTTTTACCGAAATTGGCTATGATATGCGGCCTCGATTTTTATAAATCCATCCAGATTCGGATACTTCGTAATGAAAACTGGTAAAGAACTGAAACCCGGTACCGTACTGCGGATCGACAACGACCCGTGGCTGGTACAGAAAGCCGAATTCACCAAGTCCGGTCGCAACAGCGCGATCATGAAGACCAAGCTGAAGAACCTGCTGACCGGCTACAAGACTGAAACCGTCTACTTCGCCGACGACAAGCTGGACGACGTGATCCTCGATCGCAAGGAAGTCACCCTGTCCTTCATCAGCGGTGATGCCTACACCTTCATGGACACCACCGACTACACCATGTACGAACTGAACGCCGAAGACATCGACGCCGTTCTGCCGTACATCGAAGAAGGCATGCAGGACGTCTGCGCCTTGACCATGTACGAAGAGAAAGTCGTATCGGTCGAACTGCCGACCACCATCAGCCGTCAGGTTGTCTACACCGAGAACGCTGCACGTGGCGACACCTCGGGCAAGGTCATGAAGCCGGCCAAACTGGCCAACGGCACCGAAGTACAGGTTGCCGACTTCATCGAGATCGACGAGATGATCGACATCGACACTCGCGACGGCAGCTTCAAGGGCCGTTCCAAGAAGTAATCCTTCTTGCGATCGCAAAAAACCCGGCCTCGGCCGGGTTTTTTATGCCACTGCAACGTGTTCATGTCATGCACTGCAGTGCCTTCTTCGCGGTTAACCCCCCCACAAGTATCACCACAAGCCCGGTGGAAGCGGGTTGATCCGTCAAAAGGCTCAGACGGTCACATGCAGCCTTACATCTACGTTGTTGCGGGTGGCGTTGGAGTAAGGGCACACGTGGTGCGCTTTCTCCACCAGTTCCTCGGCTTGTGCCTGGGCCAGGCCCGGCAGGTTGATGTGCAGGTCGATGTCCAGGCCGAATCCACCGGGGATCTGACCAATGCCGACCTTGGCCGTGATCGAGGTGTCTGCCGGCAGTTGTTGCTTGGCCTGGCCCGCGACGAACTTCAGAGCGCCGATGAAGCAAGCGGAATAACCAGCGGCGAACATCTGCTCCGGGTTGGTACCTTCACCGCCTGCGCCGCCCAGTTCCTTGGGGGTGCTCAGCTTGACCTCGAGCTTGCCGTCGCTGGAGCGGGATTTGCCATCGCGCCCGCCAGTGGAGGTTGCTTCGGCGATGTACAGAGGAGTGACCTTTTGCATCTTGAGCCTCGCTTGTGTGCTGTGCGCCATGGCGCTGGGTGAGTACGGGATTTAAATTAGCGTTCAATTATTTTGCGCGCAAGATAAATTTGCCGCCGCTCATCGGAACGGCCTTCCCAGCATAGTCCTCAGAGGTTTTTTTGCAGACTGGCGCGCAGCTCCAGCAGGTCCGCTTGCAGTTGTTGCAGGCGTTCGATGCTGCGCCCGCTGGCTTGCAGGATGCATGGTGGCACGCGTTTGGCCTCCTCCTGCAGGGCGTGGCCTTTGTCGGTCAGTTCGACCAGTACCACCCGTTCATCCTCGCGGCTGCGGGTGCGCTTGAGCAGGCCTTCGCTTTCCAGGCGCTTGAGCAAGGGCGTGAGCGAGCCGGGATCGGTGAGCAAGCGTTGACTGATCTCGCCCACGGTGAGGCCGTCCTGCTCCCAAAGCACGAGCATGGCCAGGTACTGCGGATAGGTCAGGCCCAAGGCTTGCAGCAGCGGCTTGTAGACTTTGGTCATCAGCAACGAGGTGGAGTGCAGGGCGAAGCAGACCTGGTTGTCCAGCAGCAGCTCGTCGCAAGGGGCGTTGGTGGTGGCGTTCATGCAGGTCCTTCAATGAGTTCAGGTGAAAATCTAGCACGCTGATGGTTAGCGCGCTTACTACCCGCGCAGTTCGCTGCGCAGGGCCAGGTCCCAAGGAGGGATCGGGCTGAAGCGGCTCTTGAGGAATTCGAGCAGCAAGCGACTGCGAGAGTTCGTTTCATGTGCAAGGCGCATTGCATAGATGCCGCTGCTTTCTGCCGGAGGCAGGCCGTTGTCGCAGAACAAGGGCACCAGTTCGCCTCGCAACAGGTAGTCGCTGATCAACCAAGTGGGCAGATGCGCGATGCCGAGCCCGGCCAAGGCGCCGAACAGCAAGGTTTCGGCGTTGTTGGCAGCCATGCGCATGCGCGCGGGGCGATACAGACGTGCCTGACCATCCACTGTGAAACGCCAGGCGAAGGGGGGCGCCAGGCCGTCCCAGTCCAGGCCATGGTGCTCCGGCAGCTCGCTGGGGCTGGCGGGTACGCCGCGGCTGGCCAGGTAGGCGGGGCTGGCGCAGGCAATGCGCACCATGTACGCCAGGGGCGTCGCCACCAGTCGGGTATCGGCCAGAGGGCCTGCGCGCAGTACCAGATCGACTTCTCCCAGATGACTGCCGTGCAGGTCGACGAAGCTGTCGATCAAGCGCAACTGTACGTCCAGGCCCGGGTAGGCCACCAGGAAGTCAGCAATGGCCGGGGCCAGGTGGCGGCGCCCGAACGCGGCGGGGGCGTCGACGCGGATCAGGCCCTCCGGCGCGCTGCTCAACGACACTGCTTCGGCCCGTGCCAGACGCAGCTCCTCGATGATGCGCCGGGCCCGTTCGGAGAAGGCCTTGCCGGCGGGCGTGGCGCGTACGGCGTGGGTGCTGCGGTCGAACAAGCGGCTACCCACCGCTTGCTCGAGATTGTCGATGCGCCGGGCCACGGCCGAAGGCGTCAGCGGATAGCGCCGGGCAGCGGCGGAAAAACTGCCGGTTTCCAGTACATCGAGGAATAGGCTCAGTTGTTCGGTGAGGATATCGGGGCTCATGTCGACTCTGCTTGTGCGAAATACGCAAAGCCATTGTGCGCTGCTGTGCGTTTCCCCGCCAGGTATCCGTCGCTAGCATGCAGGCATCGTTGAACGTAGGTGAGGCCCTGATGATCGAGTGGTTGATGTACATAGCGCTGGGCGCGGCCCTGGGCACCCTGGGAGGTCTGTTCGGCATTGGTGGCGGCCTGATCGCCATCCCGGCCCTTGGCGTGCTGTTCGGCCTCGACCAGCAATTGGCCCAAGGGACGGCGTTGGTGATGGTAGTGCCGAACGTGTTGCTGGCGCTGTGGCGCTATCACCAGCGCAACCGCATCGAGCTGCGCCATGCGCTGCCGTTGGCGGCGTGCAGCTTTCTGTTCGCCTGGCTCGGGTCGATCTGGGCGGTCGGCATCGATGCCCACTCCATGCGTCTGGGCTTCGTGGGCTTTCTGGTGGCGCTGGCGGTGTGGAACGTGGCGCGGATGTTCCTGCCGGTCGCACCGCCGAGCACCGAGCTGCGTTATCCCTGGCCATGGCTGGGCGTGCTGGGCAGCTTTGCCGGTGCCATGGGCGGGTTGTTCGGTGTGGGCGGGGCAGTAGTGGCCACGCCGATTCTGACCAGCGTGTTCGGCACCACCCAGGTGGTGGCGCAAGGGTTGTCCCTGGCCTTGGCCGCACCCAGCACCCTGGTGACTCTGGTCACCTATGGCGTGCACGGTAGCGTCGATTGGCACGTGGGGATTCCGTTGGCCATCGGTGGCCTGCTCAGCATCAGCTGGGGTGTGAAACTTGCCCACGCACTGCCGGAAAAAGTACTGCGCACGCTGTTCTGTGTCTTCCTGGTGGTCTGTGCGGTGATGCTGGCCTTTGAGCTGTAGACAGCGGCAGTTCCGCTCCTTACTTGAACCCTTCCACGATGTAATCGGCCATGCAGTCGGTGATGGGCGACTGATGTTGCGTGTTGCGCAGCAGCATCACGTTGGCCAGGGGCAGTTGTGGCAGGCCTTCCTGCTCGCCGAGGGTGCGCAAGTTGCCGCTGATCAGGCTCTGCAGTTGCGCCGTCACCGCCAGGCCTGCGGTGACGATGGCGAAGATCGCCGCAAGGCTCGGGCTTGTGTAGGCAATGCGGTAATCGATGCCTTGGCTCTCCAGGGCATTGCACGTCCAGGCGCGGCAGAAGCAATCGGTGTTGAACAAGGCCAGGGGCATGGGCCGTTGCTCCTGGGGGCAAAAGCCCTGGGCGGCCGCCCAGACCAGACGCTCCTGGCGCAGTAACTGGCCGATCTCGTTGCCGGGTTCGCGGGTGACGATGGTCAGGTCCAGGTCCTGGCGCAGCATCAGTTGCTTGGACGAGTCGCAGTGCACCTCGACCTGAATCAACGGATACGCCTGGGCAAAGCTTGAAAGAATGGTGGGCAGAAAGCGCATGGCATAGTCGTCTGGCGTGCCGATGCGCACCACGCCGACCATGTGCGGCATGCGCAGGGTGTTGAACACCTCGCCCTGCAGCTTGAGGATGCGCCGGGCATAGCCGAGCAGGACCTGGCCTTCGGCGGTCAGGCGTACCTGGCGGCCGTCGCGCTCGAACAGTTGGCGCTGGAGGATGTCTTCTTCCAGGCGTTTCATCTGCATGCTCACCGCCGACTGGGTGCGGTTGACCACCTCACCGGCACGGGTGAAGCCGCCTTGCTCGGCGATGGCGACGAAGGTACGCAGGACGTCGGCGTCGAGGTTCTGGTACTGGGACATTGCATCAATCTCCGAGATGCATCGCATCAGAAACATTCGTTGGATTGATCTTAGGCCGGGCGCGAGACTGAAGCCATCTTCACGGAGGGCTTCAAGATGAAAGGTCAGATCACTTCCCTGTACGTCAAACCTGCCTTTTCGTTCACCCATCTGGGAGAGGTCGCACTGGCGCAGATCCTTCGCTGGTACCAGTTGTACCGTCAGCGTCGGGAGCTGCTCAGCCTGAGCGATGCGACCTTGCATGACCTGGGGCTGAGCCGGGCGGACATCCAGCAGGAGGCCGAGCGGCCATTCTGGGATGACCCTCTGCGCAAATGATCGGGTGTTGCTGTGGTCGTTTCGCGGGTAAACCCACGCCCACAGGATCACCGCTGATCGTGTGGGAGCGGGTTTACTCGCGAAACAGTTGACGCGATTGAGGCCTTAGCGGCGCACTTGCTTGAGCGTCTCGGCGATCAGGAATGCCAGTTCCAGCGACTGGTCGGCATTGAGCCGTGGGTCGCAGTGGGTGTGGTAGCGATCCGACAATCCGTCCTCGGTGATCGGCCGTGCGCCGCCAATGCATTCGGTGACGTTCTGCCCCGTCATCTCGATATGGATGCCGCCGGCATACGAGCCTTCGGCCTGGTGCACCTGGAAGAACTGGCGCACCTCATCGAGAATCTGCGCGAAATCCCGCGTCTTGTAGCCGCTGCTGGCCTTGATGGTGTTGCCGTGCATCGGGTCGGAACTCCACAGCACCTTGCGGCCTTCGCGCTCGACGGTGCGAATCAACCCGGGCAGGTGATCGCCCACCTTGCCGGCGCCCATGCGCACGATCAGGTTCAGGCGTCCCGGGTCGTTGGCCGGGTTGAGGGTGTCGATCAGGCGGATCAATTCCTCGGGATTCATGCTTGGGCCGACCTTGACCCCGATGGGGTTGTGCACCCCGCGCAGGAACTCCACGTGCGCGCCATCCAGTTGCCGGGTGCGGTCGCCGATCCACAGCATGTGCGCCGAGCAGTCGTAGTAGTCGCCGGTCAGGCTGTCGCTGCGCACGAAGGCTTCCTCGTAGTTGAGCAGCAAGGCTTCGTGTGCCGTGAAGAAGCTTGTTTCGCGCAGTTGTGGCGCGCTGTCCAGACCGCACGCGCGCATGAAGGCCAGGGTTTCGTCGATCCGTCCGGCCAGTTGGTGGTACTTCTCCGACAGCGCCGAATTGGCGATGAAGTCCAGGTTCCACTTATGTACCTGGTGCAGGTCGGCAAAGCCGCCCTGGGCGAATGCACGCAGCAGGTTCAGGCTGGCAGTGGCCTGGTGGTAGGCCTGTAGCAGACGCTCCGGGTCCGGGACGCGGCTTTGCTCGTCGAAACCGATGCCGTTGACGATGTCGCCCCGATAGGCCGGCAGCGTCACCTGGCCAATGGTTTCGTCGCCTGCGGAGCGCGGCTTGGCGAACTGCCCGGCCATGCGTCCGACTTTCACCACTGGGCAGCCGGCGGCGAAGGTCATGACGATCGCCATTTGCAGCAATACCTTGAAGGTGTCACGGATCTTGGCTGCCGAGAACTCGGCGAAGCTTTCGGCGCAGTCGCCGCCCTGAAGCAGGAACGCCCGGCCTTGCGTGACCTCGGCGAACTGCCGGCGCAGCTCTCGCGCCTCGCCAGCGAACACCAGGGGCGGGTAGCTGGCCAGGGTCTGCTCGACCTTGAGCAGGTGCGCGGCGTCGGGGTAGGTCGGTTGCTGCTGGATCGGCAGGGCGCGCCAGCTATCGGGACTCCAGGGTCGGTTCATCACAGGCTCGGTGTTGTCGGCTATAGGCATGATCGCCATGGTAACAGTTGGCGGCGCGCTTGTTGCACCGGGGGCATTGGCGGACAATGTCGGCTTTTGCGCGGGCAGGTGTCGGTCATGGGGACGGAGCGGGAAGAGCGGTTGTTGGCCCGGGTCGAGGATGCCTTCGGGGTCATCAGCGTCTATGAGGTGGAGGACTACCGCTTCCTCGAGTTTGGCGATGCCATCGAGCAAAGCTGCACGTTTACCGCCGACCCCAGCTGGCTGGAGTACGACTACACCCGCGCCATGCTGGTGGGCGCGCTGTGCCATGAACAGCCCGAGAGCGCGTTGTTCCTGGGGTTGGGCGCCGGGACATTGACTCAGGCGTGCTTGAAGTTCCTGCCTTTGGATGATGTCGAAGCCATCGAACTGCGGCCGGATGTGCCGCGCCTGGCCATGGAGTACATGGGCCTTGATGATGATCCGCGGCTGTATGTACGGGTCGGCGATGCCTTGGAGCTGCTGCCCACGGCCGAAAAAGCCGACCTGCTGTTCGTCGACCTCTACACCGACCATGGGCCGGGCGTCGGCCACTTGGCCTGGGGCTTTCTGGAAAACTGCCAGAAGCAGCTCAACCCCGGCGGCTGGCTGGTGATCAACCAGTGGGCTGGCGATGATGGCAGGCCGCTGGGCGCGGCCCTGTTGCGTGGGTTGTACCACCGCCATTACTGGGAGCTTCCGGTGAAGGAAGGCAACGTCATCCTGCTGGTGCCGGCAGACCTGGACCAAACCCTGGACCTCAATGGTTTGCGCGAGCGCGCCGAGGCCCTGGCGCCGCGGCTGGGGTATTCGCTGGAGTACCTGATCAAGGAGGTCCGGCCGGCGACCTGACGGGCAGGGGCATCTTGTAGGCGCTGGCGATAGCCTGCGCTTGGGGCGCGAAGCGGCCCCTTACCATTACGCTGGTGGAAACGATTCAGCCGCATGTAGCTGACTGCTGCGTGCTGGCCTTCACAACTGAAAAAAATCTCACGGTCCGGCATCAATTCGGGTATAGTACGCGCCGGTCTTTTAGCGGACCCCAAAATCAGGTGGTGCAAACCCTCCGAGTCCAGCTTCGGCTGCACGTCCGCTAGGCGGACCTTCCCAAGACGTTCCTTTTTCAATCGTTTTCGCAAATCCCCGCCGCCAAAGCTGCCTGGGTGACCTTTTGGTCTTTCAAGGCATGTGCAGCTTTGGAGCATGGGTCTTTGCGGATGCACATAGAGGCAGACCCATGACCCAGGAAACCGGCGGATTCGCCGCTCTCGATCTTCATCCGAACATCGTTGCCGCCGTGCTGGCCACAGGCTATGAAGAGCCATCGGCCATCCAGCAACAATCGATCCCGATCATCCTCGCCGGTCACGACATGATCGGCCAGGCGCAGACTGGCACCGGCAAGACCGCTGCCTTCGCCCTGCCGATCCTCAACAAGATCGATGTGAGCAAGCGCGAACCGCAAGCCCTGATCCTGGCGCCAACCCGTGAGTTGGCGCTGCAAGTAGCCACCGCCTTCGAAACCTACGCCAAGCAGATGCCAGGCGTGAACGTGGTCGCTGTGTACGGTGGTGCCCCGATGGGCCCACAACTGCGCGCCATTCGTAACGGCGCACAGATCGTCGTCGCCACCCCTGGCCGCCTGTGCGACCACCTGCGCCGCGACGAGAAAGTCCTGTCCACCGTCCAGTACCTGGTACTCGACGAGGCGGACGAGATGCTCAAGCTCGGCTTCATGGACGACCTGGAAGTGATCTTCAAGGCCATCCCTGAGTCGCGCCAGACCGTGCTGTTCTCCGCCACCCTGCCGTCTTCGATCCGTTCCATCGCCGAGCGCCACCTGCGCGAGCCGAAGCACGTCAAGATCCAGAGCAAGACCCAGACCGTCACCGCGATCGACCAGGCCCACCTGATGGTCCATGCCGACCAGAAGATCCCGGCTGTGCTGCGTCTGCTGGAAGTGGAAGAGTTCGACGCGCTGATCGCCTTCGTGCGTACCAAGCAAGCCACCCTGGACCTGGCCGCCGCGCTGGAAGCCAAGGGCTACAAGGCTGCCGCGCTGAACGGCGACATCGCCCAGAACCAGCGTGAACGCGTCATCGACTCGCTCAAGGATGGCCGCCTGGACATCGTCGTCGCCACTGACGTCGCCGCCCGAGGCCTGGACGTACCGCGCATCACTCACGTGTTCAACGTCGACATGCCGTACGATCCTGAGTCCTACGTGCACCGTATCGGCCGTACCGGCCGTGCCGGTCGCGAGGGTCGTGCGCTGCTGCTGGTCACCCCGCGTGAGCGTCGCATGCTGCAGGTCATCGAGCGCGTGACCGGGCAGAAGGTCGCTGAAGCCCGTCTGCCGAACCCGCAGGCCGTGCTCGATGCGCGTATCAAGAAGCTGACCGCAAGCCTGGCGCCGATGGTTGCCGAGGCGGAGGCCAGCCATGGCGAATTGTTCGATCGCCTGACCGCAGACCTGGGTTGCAGCCCGCGCGCCCTGGCTTCGGCCCTGCTGCGCAAAGCCACCAACGGCCAAGCCCTGGACCTGGCCTCGGTCGAGCGTGAGCAGCCGCTGGTGCCGACCTTCGCTCCGCGTGAGCGTGGTGAGCGTTCCGATCGCGGTGAGCGCAGCGAGCGTGGTGATCGCGAGCGTCGTGCGCCGATGCCGCTGGCTGAAGGCCGCGTGCGTTGCCGTACCGCCCTGGGTGCCCGTGACGGTATCGCCGCCAAGAACCTGCTCGGCGCGATCCTCAACGAAGGTGGCCTGGCGCGTGACGCCATCGGCCGTATCCAGGTCCGTGACAGCTTCAGCCTGATCGAGCTGCCCGAAGACGGTCTGGAGCGTCTGCTGTCCAAGCTCAAGGACACCCGTGTGGCTGGCAAGCAGCTGAAGCTGCGCCGCTACCGCGAGGACTGATCCTGGCGCAATGAAAAATCCCCGGCCTAGGCTGGGGATTTTTTTTGCCGCTGCATTTTTGAGCGCGGCGTAACCTGCGGGGTTAACCGCCAAAGGGCCCTTCAGTCGAACCGATAGATATCCATTCCCAACGCCCCCAAGGTGAATCCTTGGTGGACGATACCAAACCGTTCGCCAGCCCCAAGGGCGAAGAACAACGGCAGCAAATGTTCATCGCTCGGGTGATTGCGCACTGCAAACGGGGCCTGCTGCCGGTAGTCGAGCAGAGTCTCCCGGTCGTTCTGTGTCAGCTTCTCCACCACCCAGTCCCGAAATGCCAGCGCCCAGGGTTCGATCACATCCGGCCCGGCGTGCCAATCCAGTTCGCCCAAGTTATGGGTAATGCTGCCGGAACCGATCAGCAGCACGCCTTCGGCCCGCAATCCCGCAAGCGCTTCGCCGACCTTGAGTTGAAGGGCAGGGCCAAGCTGGCTGGGCAGTGACACTTGGATGACGGGAATGCTGGCATCCGGATACATCAGCGACAGCGGTACCCAGGCGCCATGGTCGAAGGGGCGGTGGGTATCCAGCCGGGTGGGTAGGCCGGCCGCTGTCAGGCGGGCACTCACCTGCTGGGCCAGTTCCGGCTCGCCCGCCGCAGGGTATTGCACGGCATACAGCGCGGCAGGAAACCCATGAAAGTCATGCCAGGTTGGCGGATGTGGATTGCCTGTCACCAGCAGCTCGCGGCTCTCCCAATGTGCCGATACCACGATGATCGCCTTGGGAAGTGCCAGGGTATTGGCCAGCTTGGATAATGCTGGCCCGCTGGCACCAGGTTGCAAGGCGAGCATGGGCGAACCATGGGAAATGAACAGGCTGGGCAGCATGGCAAAGTCCTGGCGGTTAAGATGCATTCATCTTCGATCAGTTACCGATCGAGATCCAATATAAGTTTTCAGCGCATTTCATCGAAAAACCGGGAGGAAGCATGGAGCCGGCGTTCTGGCACAAGCGGTGGGCGGACAATCAGATCGGCTTTCATCAGGCGCGCGTCAACCCTTACCTGCAAACCTACTGGCCTGCGTTGGGCCTGGCACAGGGCAGTCGCGTGCTGGTGCCGTTGTGCGGCAAGAGCCTGGACCTGGCCTGGCTCGCAGGGCAGGGGCATCGGGTCCTGGGCGTGGAGCTGTCTCGACGGGCTGTGGAGGACTTCTTCAGCGAGCACGGTCTGACACCTCAGGTGATCCAGCAGGGTGCCTTCGAAGTCTGGCGCAGCGGTGACGTGGAGTTGTGGTGCGGGGATTTCTTTGCTCTGCAGGCGCAGGATGTGGGTGATTGCGTAGGCCTGTATGACCGCGCGGCGGTGATTGCCCTGCCGCCTGCCATGCGTGAGCGTTATCTGGCGTTGCTGTCGACACTGTTGCCGCCTGCTTGCAAGGGCTTGCTGGTGACGCTCGACTACGACCAGTCACGGCTCGACGGGCCGCCTTTCTCGGTGGCGGATGACGAGATTCGGGCAGGATTTTCCAGCTGGCAGGTAGATACGCTCGAGGAGCGGCAGATCATCCAGGAGAGCCCGAAATTCGAACAGGCCGGGATGACGAGCCTGGTCGAGCGGGTATATCGGCTGCTGCGTTGAGGTGGGGATTTACGACAGCCAAATGAAAAAGGGCGACCGAAGTCGCCCTTTTCTGTTTGCGTTTGGATCAACCGCGGCGGCGCAGCGCCTCGATGCGGTCTTCCAGCGGCGGGTGGCTCATCAACAGACCCGCCAGGCCGTGCTTGAGGCCGCCGTTGATGCCGAACGCCTTCAGGGTGTCGGGCATGTGCACAGGCATGCCTTGTTCCACGCGCAGGCGCTGCAGGGCACCGATCATCGCGCCGGTACCGGCCAATTGGGCACCGGCTTCGTCGGCGCGGTACTCGCGGCGGCGCGAGAACCACATGACGATGATGCTGGCCAGGATGCCCAGGATCAGTTCGGCGACGATGGTCGCCACGTAGTAGGCAATGCCCTGGCCTTCTTCGTTCTTGAAGATGACCTTGTCGACGAAGTTGCCGATGATCCGGGCGAAGAACATCACGAAGGTGTTCACCACGCCTTGCACCAGTGCCAGGGTGACCATGTCGCCGTTGGCCACGTGGCCGATCTCGTGGGCCAGCACGGCGCGTACTTCATCAGGCGAGAAGCGCTCGAGCAGGCCCTGGGAGACGGCCACCAGGGCATCGTTGCGGTTCCAGCCGGTGGCGAAGGCGTTGGCCTCGTAGGCTGGGAAGATACCCACTTCGGGCATCTTGATACCGGCCTCGCGGGACAGCTCCTCGACCGTCTGCAGCAGCCACTGTTCGTGGCGGGTGCGGGGCTGGCTGATGATCTGGGTGCCGGTGGTCATCTTCGCCATCCACTTGGAGATGAACAGCGAGACCAGCGAGCCGGCGAAACCGAACACGGCGCAGAAGACCAGCAGTTGGCTGAGATTGAGGTCAACGCCGTTGGCCGCCATGAACCCGTTGAAGCCGAACAGGCTCAGGGTAATGCTTGCAACCAGCACCACCGCGAGGTTGGTGGCTACAAACAACAGAATGCGCATCATGGTTGTTACGTTCTCCTGACGGATGAAAATGTCGCGTACTGCGGGCTATATAAGGGGCGGGTCATACGGATTCAACCGGCCGACTATTTCAAACTGTGTACGGCGGAGTATGGCAGAGGATAGTGCGGGGGCTGTGGGATAGAGCGTTGCAGGATGTAAGAACTCTCCTGCGAGAAAACGCATGGAAACGGCTGAGCAGCTCATCGCGGGTCATCGCCAGGCGGCGGCGATAACCCGCGACGGGGCGCAATTACTGCTGGTAGGTGCGCAGGAAGTTTCCGATTCGCCCGATGGCCTGTTCCAGGTCATCCACCCGCGGCAAGGTCACGACGCGGAAGTGGTCCGGCCAAGGCCAGTTGAAGGCCGTGCCCTGGACGATCAGCAGTTTCTCCGACAGCAGCAGGTCGAGGACGAACTTCTCGTCGTTGTGGATCGGGCAGACTTTCGGGTCGATCTTGGGGAAGGCGTACAGCGCGCCCATGGGCTTGACGCAGCTCACGCCAGGAATGTCGTTGAGCAGCTCGTAGGTGCGGTTGCGCTGCTCGAGCAGACGGCCAGGCGGCAGCACCAGGTCATTGATGCTCTGATAGCCACCCAGGGCGGTCTGGATGGCATGCTGGGCCGGGACGTTGGCGCACAGGCGCATGTTGGCCAGCATGTCGATGCCTTCGATGTAGCTCTGGGCGTGTTGCTTGGGCCCGGAAATGATCAGCCAGCCGGAGCGGAAGCCCGCCACCCGGTACGACTTGGACAGGCCGTTGAAGGTCAGGCACAGCAGGTCCGGGGCCAGCGACGCGGTGCTGATGTGCACGGCTTCGTCGTAGAGGATCTTGTCGTAGATCTCGTCGGAGAACACCACCAGGTTGTGCTGGCGGGCCAGTTCCAGCATGCCCAGCAGCAGTTCCTTGGAGTACACCGCGCCGGTCGGGTTGTTCGGGTTGATGATCACCAGGGCCTTGGTGTTCGGGGTGATCTTGGCCTTGATGTCGTCCAGGTCCGGGAACCAGTCGGCCTGCTCGTCGCACAGGTAGTGCACAGGCTTGCCGCCCGCCAGGCTGACGGCCGCGGTCCACAGGGGGTAGTCCGGGGCCGGGATCAGCACTTCATCGCCGTTGTTGAGCAGTGCCTGCATGGACATCACGATCAGCTCGGACACGCCATTGCCGAGGTAGATGTCCTCGATGCCCACGCCCTCGATCTGCTTTTGCTGGCAGTACTGCATGACTGCCTTGCGCGCGCTGAACAGGCCTTTGGAGTCGCTGTAGCCTTGGGCGGTGGGCAGATTGCGGATCACATCCTGGAGGATTTCGTCCGGCGCCTCGAAGCCAAACGGCGCCGGGTTGCCGATGTTCAGCTTGAGGATGCGGTGGCCTTCCTCTTCCAGGCGTTTGGCGTGCTTGAGCACTGGGCCGCGAATGTCGTAGCAGACATTGGCGAGCTTGTTCGATTTGCTGAACTGCATGATGTGATCCCGATTGAGAAGTCGCGGCGCGCCGCCGTCAAAAGGTTTGAAAAGGGCGGAGTGCATGCCAGACTGGCTGGCAAAAGAAGCCAACTAATATACGTGTCACCCCCGCCATAAAGAAAGACGGCGCGAGGTGAAATTCAGCCTGCCGAGGTCCCCCCATGCAAAAGATCGACAAAACCCTGGATGAATGGCGCCAGATGCTGGATCCGGCCCAGTATCAGGTGTGCCGTTTGAAGGGCACCGAGCGGCCATTCAGCGGCAAGTACAACAGCGAGCGCCGCGATGGCATCTACCACTGCATCTGCTGTGACCTGCCATTGTTCGACTCGCGTGCCAAGTTCGACTCCGGCTGCGGTTGGCCCAGCTTCTACGAGCCGATCGAACAGCGCGCCATGATCGAGATACGCGACACCTCCCACGGCATGATCCGCACCGAAGTCACCTGCGCGCGTTGCGATGCCCACCTGGGCCATGTGTTCCCCGATGGCCCGCCACCGACCGGCCTGCGCTACTGCATCAACTCGGTGTGCCTGGACCTCAAGCCGCGTGACTGACCGGAGACCTGCGATGGCCGATACGCTGAAGAACATCCGCTGCGTCACCTTGAGTGGCGAGCAGAAGGTGCTGGGCGACTTCCCGGGCAAGGCGCTGCTGGTGGTCAACACCGCCAGCCAGTGTGGTTTCACGCCTCAGTACAAAGGCCTGGAGCAGCTGTGGAAGCAATACCGCGAACGCGGGCTGGTGATCCTGGGGTTCCCCTGCAACCAATTTGGCAAGCAGGAGCCGGGAGACGCGCTGGATATCGCGCAGTTCTGCGAACGCAACTTCGGCGTGAGCTTTCCGTTGTTTCGCAAGATCGAGGTCAACGGCCCGGATGCCCATCCGTTGTTCGTCGAGCTGAAAAAGCGCGCCCCGGGCATTCTAGGTACGCAGCGGATCAAGTGGAATTTCACCAAATTCCTCGTCGACCCGGCCAGCGGCAAGGTCACGCGCTACGCCCCCAACACCAAGCCCGAGGCGCTCAAGGCATCGATCGAGGCCTTGCTCAGTCGCTGAGCGGCACCCAGTGGTCGATCAACGCCAGCAGTTCCTCGCGGCGAAATGGCTTGGCCAGGTAATCGTTCATGCCGGCGGCGCGGCACCGCTCGCGCTCCTCGGGCATGGCGTTGGCGGTCAGGGCAACGATCGGCAGCCCTGACCAGCGCCCGTCCTGGCGGATGCGTCGGCTGGCCTCGTAGCCGTCCATCACCGGCATGTTGCAGTCCATCAGCACCACGTCCACCGCTTCCTGCTCCAGTCGTTCCAGGGCCTCGGCGCCCTGGGTGGCGAGCAGAACCTGGCAACCGAGCTTGACCAACATGCCCTTGGCCACCAGTTGGTTGACCGGGTTGTCCTCCACCAGCAGCACGCGCGCCCGTCGGTGTTGGGGCTGAATCTGCTGGTGGGGCAGGGGAGCGTTGATCTCGGCGCCCTCCAGTGCGCGGCGCAGTGTCTGGTACAGAGTGTTGCGTGCCAGGGGGCGCGCCAGTTGCAGCAGCGGCGCCAGTTGCGTGGCGTGTTCTTGGGTGAGGAAGTTGCCGTACGCCGTCACCAGCAGGATCGGTGCCTGCAGGCCAGGGCGCAGGGCATCCAGGTGCTCCACATCGTCGGTGATCACCAGGTCGGGGGCAGTATCGGCGGCCTGCGCCGCATCATCGAAGCCGTGGTACGACAGGCCCCAGCCGGGCAGCAGCTTGTGTAGCAGTTCGGTCAGGCCGCTGGCGGCGTTGCTCAGGACGACGATGCGCCCATGCAAGGGGGTGGGCGGGATAGCCTCGGTATGCGGAAGCAACGGCAGCTCAGCCGTGAAGCGACTGCCAAAGCCCGTTTCGGAGTCGATGTGCAGATGGCCTTGCATGGCCTTGCACAGGTTGCGGGTCAGCGCCAGGCCCAGCCCCGTGCCGCCGTACTGGCGGGTGATGCCGGCGCCGGCCTGGGTGAAGGGCTGGAAGATGCGCGCCTGGGCCTGTTCGGGGATGCCGATGCCGGTGTCACACACCTCCAGGCGCACGCCCCCGACGATAGGCGCCAGGCGTACATCGACCCGGCCGAAACGGGTGAACTTGAGGGCGTTGGACAGCAGGTTGCTGACGATCTGCCGCACCCGGGTCGGGTCGCCCAACACCGTGCTGGGAAAATGGGGGCTGATCAGGCAGGTCAGTTCGACATTGGCCGCCGCGTTCTGTGACAGCAGATTGGCAGTGTCTTCGACCATCGCCCCCATGTCGAAAGGGATGCGCTCGAGTTCCAATTGCCCGGCATCGAACTTGGACAGGTCGAGGATATCGTTGAGCAGCTCCACCAACACCTTGCCCGAGTCGTGGGCGATGGACAGCTGTTGGCGTTGTTCGGCGGCCAGCGGGCTGTCCAGGGCGAGGGAAATCATGCCGAGCATGCCGTTGAGCGGCGTGCGGATCTCATGGCTCATGTTGGCCAGGAATGCAGCTCTGGCCTGGGCCATGTCCAGCGCCTGCTGACGCGCGTGCTCCAGTTCCTGGTTGGACTGGCTCAGGCGGTTGTTGCTGGCCTTGAGCTCGTCGGTGCGGGCCGAAACGATGTCCTCCAGCTCGTTCAGGTACTCGGTCAGGCGGTTTTCGGCATTGCGGCGCTGCTGGATCTCGGTGGACATGCTGACGAACTGCTGGTTGGCGACCTTGACCAGGACGCCGATCTCATCCTGCTCATGGCCATGGGGGCACGTCAGGCGCCCTTGGTGGGGATGGCGCGGGTCGCTGCCGCTGAGGGCGGCGATCACCGTCACCAGCGGCTTGGTCAGCATCATGTAGAACAACGCCAGGAGAATGCCAGCCAGTACCAGGCTGCGGGCGAAGCCATTGACCAGGGTGATGCCCGCGCGGTCCAGGAAGCGGCCGCCAAAGGCATAGGTGTCGACGTCCAGGTACAGGGTGCCGAGGTATTCGTGAGGGAGGCTGGACAGGAACAGGCGTTCCTGGAACTGGCGCTGTTCGCCGAACAGGAAATCGCTCAGTGGTCGGTAGCGATCTTCCAGGCGGGGTCGGCTGGCATCGGCCAATACCGTGTCGTTGTTGTCGACCAGGCGCGCGCGGATCACCGCCGGCGATTGCAGCAGCCCGCCGATCAGCTCTTCGGCGAGCTCGGCGTCGATGTTATAGGTGATGCGTGACAGCGGATCGTGGCTGATTTGCAGCAGCGCCTGCACTTCGCGGTTGATGGACGCGTCTTCGCTGGCATAATCGATGCCGATCTGCACGAGGCTGAGCAGCGCCCCCAGGATGAAGCCGACCAGGACTGTCAATCGGGCTTGCTTGTATGACAGGCGATTGGTGAACTTGATATCCATGGAGTCCGAGCCGGTTTACGTCCCTTGCGCTGCGCAAGCATAGCCGATACAGCCAGGCTACTCGCGGCGCTGCGGTTGGTTTCAGGTTCATCCTTCCTTGATCAGACACTGTTGGACGGCGTGATATTGCCAATGACAGGAGCGTTCAACGGCACCTGAATCGTGGGCTGGCGTCGTGCGAAGCCCTGGACAAATTCGTCGTGCGCCGGTCGTCCGGCCGCGGCAACCGTAATGGCCGTTGTGCCTATCAGTACGCCCGCTATTGGGTCGGGCGGCAATTGTTGGAGCAGAAACAATGATCGACCTCAACGCCAGCGGCTCCGGCCTCGATGGCTATGACCTGCTGGCCGCGCAAGTGCAGGCGCTGTTCGCCGATGAGCGCGACTTCATCGCCAATGCCGCGCAGTTCTCTGCGTTTCTCTATCAACAGGTGGAGGACCTGAACTGGGCCGGTTTCTATCTCAATCGCGACGAGCAATTGGTGCTCGGCCCGTTCCAGGGGCAGGTGGCCTGCGTGCGTATTCCGTTCGGCAAGGGTGTGTGCGGCGCGGCCGCGGCATCGCGTCAGACCCAGCGGGTCGAGGATGTGCATGCCTTCCCGGGGCATATCGCCTGTGACAGCGCTTCCAACAGCGAACTGGTGATTCCGCTGGTGAAGGCGGGCAGGTTGATTGGTGTGCTGGATCTGGACAGCCCGAAGTTGGCGCGGTTCAGCGAGGTGGATCAGATCGGGCTGGAGCGCCTGGCGGCGATCTTCCTTGAGTTGACGGACTGCTGAAAACGACAAGGGGCCTGCGAGGGCCCCTTGTCTTTGGTGTGTTTTTTGTGGGTCCAACTGTCTGGCCCCATGGAGACTTCTTCGCGGGTAAACCCGCTCACAGGGTTGGTGGTGATCTTTGCAGCGCGTGAACACCGAACGCGTTACTTGCTTGGCGCGACAAGCAGGGTTGACGAAACGGTCGGAGTGATCACGCACTCAATCGTAAAGGGCTTTCTTTTTCCAGTTTTCGCTTTCGTCGGTCTTCAAGCCTTGGGTCAGCGCATTTTCGTCGTTTTCGGCAGGCTCCATCTGATCCTTCACCAGGGCGTCGGCGCGGGCCAGTAGTTTTTCCAGATAGATGCGCTGTTCGTCGTACTGCTTGGGGTCCTGCTGTTTGCGCAGGTACTGCACGCCTCGGTCGAAGGCCAACCGTGCCTGGCCGGGCTGGTTCTGCTGCAGGGCTTGCTGGCCCAGGTTATTGAAGAATTCGATGTGCAGCAGGACCAGGAGGTGGCGAATCTCCTTGACCCAATACTTGCCTTCGTTCGTCTGCAGGAAACCTTCCTGGGTGGCGCGCACGATCTGGTTGTGCAGCGACTCCAGGAGAAAACGGACTTCCTTGGCCTTGGCCTCGGTCTGGATCGGGCTGGGCGGGTTGTTGATCGCAATGCCGTCGCCTTGGGCAACGAGGCTTTCCAGCTCGCTGATGCGTCCCTTGATTTCGGTGTTTTGCTTGTCCAACGCCAATTGACGCTGATAGAGGTTGAGCTCCAGGCGGGTCAGCAACGTCTTGAGGGCCGGCGTCATCAGTTGCCGGGGGAAGGTTTCGCTGATTTCGCCGCAGCGCCGTAGGCGTTCGGCCAGTTCTATCTTCAGGCGAGCGCGCTCAAGCTTGGCGTTTTCCACGACATTGTTGAGATAGCCGATCACGATCAGTAGCGCGATACCTGCCACGATGAGCAAGGTGATCAGAAGTGGTGTCACCGTTAACGCCTCGTCAAATAGATGTTTTCCGACTTGAGTGTAGGAGAGTTCGCCTATGGCCGGGTAGACCTATCCGACGGGATTACGAATTGCTCTGCTAGCACTTTGCCACGAGCTTGCCGACCTGCTGTCAAAAAATCAACGCCAGTCGTTGGGCGCATGCTGCCCGTTGGCTTCCTGTCGCTGGAAGTCATTGATTTAAATAAATTTCCATAAAAGGGTTGACGACCCCTCAAGGCATCCATAGAATGCGCGCCACTTGCAGCGTAAAGCTCACAGCAAAGCGCGGCAGGGAGTGAAAAGTTGTAGTGTGTGTCCCCTTCGTCTAGTGGCCTAGGACACCGCCCTTTCACGGCGGTAACAGGGGTTCGAGTCCCCTAGGGGACGCCAATGCGGGAATAGCTCAGTTGGTAGAGCACGACCTTGCCAAGGTCGGGGTCGCGAGTTCGAGTCTCGTTTCCCGCTCCAGTTTTCTTGAGTTTTGCCTTTGGCAGAGCTCTAAAAATCCAGTCGCTGTCGAAAGGCAACGTGCTGGTGCGCTGAAAAGCGTCGGGTATGTCCCCTTCGTCTAGTGGCCTAGGACACCGCCCTTTCACGGCGGTAACAGGGGTTCGAGTCCCCTAGGGGACGCCAATGCGGGAATAGCTCAGTTGGTAGAGCACGACCTTGCCAAGGTCGGGGTCGCGAGTTCGAGTCTCGTTTCCCGCTCCATTTTTCAAGCTGTGTCGTTTAACGATGCAGGGGTGGTGAAGGTCGGTATGGCGCTTCATGCCAAACAGCAGTTTGCTACAAAATTTGCGGGAATAGCTCAGTTGGTAGAGCACGACCTTGCCAAGGTCGGGGTCGCGAGTTCGAGTCTCGTTTCCCGCTCCAAATCGAAAACGCCCTCTCATACGAGAGGGCGTTTTTTTTTGTGCCCGGTTTTCTGGATTTACCCCTGTGTTCTTGTTTGAGGGGGTAGGGCAAGTGTGTGCTTGCCCCAATGGATGTCGTCAGTGCTTCGGCGTTTGTTCCGGCAGACTCAGCAGTTGTTTTTGCTGGTTCCAATCGAAAGCCTCGCCGTTTTGTTCGGCTTCATAGCGCAGGTCTTCGAGTTGCTGGTACATGTCCAGTTCTTCATCGGGCATGAAGTGCAGGCAATCGCCGCCGAAGAACCACAGAAGATCCCGTGGTACCAGGTGAGCGATCTGTGGGTAGCGCTGAATGACCTGGCAAATCAGATCCTGGCCCAGGTACTGGCTTTCCAGTGGGTCCTGCGGCAGCAGGGTGAGCAGTTCATCGAAGCGTTCGAGGAACAGGGCGTGGCTCTCTTCCGGCACCTGCTCGGCTTCACCCAAGGCGACCAGAATGGTGCGCAGGTGCTGAAGCAGTTGCAGGTGGTATTCCAGATGCGGGTTGGCCATGGAAAGGGTCCTCGGTATGGCTGAAACGGGGGCGGAGTATACGCCGGTTGTGCGGGCCGTGCTGAGCGAGTCGCTTAGCACGGCCCGGGCGTCATGAGATCAGCGTACCGTGCCTTGCATCGGGCGTAGCGCCTCTTTGTCGAATGCATCCACATCGATCACCCGCCGCCGCGCAGCCTCAGCCTCTTGCAGGCGCTGCCCTTCGGATGCCTGCAACACGCCAGCCTCCACGGCAGCGTCTATCGCTGACTGCCCAGGAGCAGGGTGGACCTTGCTGTGCTTGATCGCCTCGTGCAGCGCTTTGCGAAGAGGCGCGCACTCCTCCAGCAGGTCGCTGGCCCGTTGCAGGGCTGCCACGGGGTCCGCATCGGCCTGTGGGCGGAAGCAGCCGTTCAGCAACTCTTCGAGCGCAGGGTCGCCCTTGCGTCGCCCGATCAGCTCTGCCACTTCAGCGTCCAGCTCGTCGCTTGGCCCAGTGTGGCGACGGCCCAGAGGGAAGACCAGTACGCGCAAGGCGCAGCCAACGAAGCGGTTGGGGAAATTGTCGAGCAGCCGATCCAGCGCGGCCTCTGCTTGGCCCAAGCTTTCCTCTAGGGCCCAGCGAAGCAGAGGTTGCAGGTGCTCAGGCGAGCCTAGGTCGTGGTAGCGCTTTAGCGACGCTGAGGCCAAGTACAGGTAGCTCAGCACATCGCCCAGTCGGGCACTGAGGCGTTCGCGGCGTTTGAGCGCGCCGCCCAGCATCATCATCGACAGGTCCGCCAATAGGGCGAAAGCCGCAGCCTGGCGGTTCAGCGCGCGGAAATAGCCTTGGCTGAGGGCATCGCCAGGCACCTGTTCGAAGCGCCCCAGGCCCAGCCCCAGCATCAGGCTGCTGGCGGCGTTGCCGGCGGCGAACAGGATATGCTTGAGCAGCAGTTCGTCGAACTCCACCAAGGCCTGGGCGGCATCTTCGTGCCCGGCCACGGCCATTTCATCGAGCACGAACGGGTGGCAGCGGATCGCGCCCTGCCCGAAGATCATCAGGTTACGCGAAAGAATGTTGGCCCCTTCGACGGTAATGGAGATCGGCGCGCCCATCCAGTTGCGCGCCAGGTAGTTGTTCGGGCCCAGGATGATGCCTTTGCCACCGTGCACATCCATAGCGTGCTGGATGCATTCGCGGCCACGCTCGGTGAGGTGGTACTTGAGAATGGCCGACAGCACCGAGGGCTTTTCACCCAGGTCGACGGCCTTGGCGGTGAGTATCCGGGCGCTGTCGGCCAGCCAGGCATTGCCGCCAATGCGGGCCAGGGAGGCTTGGATGCCTTCGAAAGTCGCGAGCGGTACATTGAACTGTTCCCGAATACGCGCGTACTGGCCGGTCACCAGGCTGCTGTACTTGGCCGCGCCCGTGCCACCGGCGGGCAGGGAAATGGAGCGCCCCACGGATAGGCAGTTCATCAGCATCATCCAGCCTTTGCCGAGCATGTCCTTGCCGCCGATGAGGTAATCCAGCGGTATGAAGACATCCTTGCCGCTGTTGGGGCCGTTCATGAAGGCCGCGCCCAGCGGATAGTGGCGCCTGCCGATTTCAACGCCTGCTGTGTCGGTGGGCACCAGTGCCAGGCTGATGCCCAGATCTTCCGTGTCGCCCAGCAGGTGTTCCGGGTCATAGGCCTTGAACGCCAGGCCCAGCAGCGTCGCGATCGGACCGAGTGTGATGTAGCGCTTTTCCCAGGTAAGGCGCAGGCCGATCACCTCTTCACCTTGCCATTGGCCTTTGCAGATCACGCCGGTGTCGGGCATGGCGCTGGCGTCAGAGCCGGCCAGCGGACCGGTGAGGGCGAAGCAGGGAATTTCTTCGCCGCGGGCCAGGCGTGGCAGGTAATGATCGCGCTGTTGGTCGGTACCGTAGTGCAACAGCAGTTCGGCCGGGCCCAGGGAGTTGGGCACCATCACCGTCGAGGCCAGGTCGGCGCTGCGGGTGGCCAGCTTCATCACGATCTGGGAGTGGGCATAGGCTGAGAAACCCTTGCCGCCGTAGGCCTTGGGGATGATCAGGGCGAAGAAACCGTGGGCCTTGATATGCGCCCACGCCTGCGGTGGCAGATCCAGATCCTGGCTGATCTGCCAGTCGCTGACCAGGGCGCAGAGGGCCTCGGTAGGGCCATCGATGAAGGCCTGCTCTTCGTCGGTCAGCTTGGCCGCCGGGTAGTCGAGCAAGACCTTCCAGTCGGGGCGGCCGCTGAACAGTTGGCCATCCCACCAGACCGTACCGGCATCGATGGCCTCGCGTTCGGTCCGCGACATGGGCGGCAATGTGCGCCGGAACCACTGGAACACCGGGGCGGTGAACAACTTGCGCCGCCATTGCGGCAACACCAGGAATGCGGTCTTGATGGCCAACACCAGCCAGATCAATGCCAGCAGCCAGCCCGGGGCATGCCCCCAGATACCCATCAGCAACACGTACACCGCGACGGCCCCCAGGATCTTCAGGGGGGCCAGGCGTCGATGCGTGAGGTAAGCCGCACCGAGCACCAACACCACCAACCACAGCAGCAACATAGTCCTTCCTCCATGGAACATTGGGTTCGAGCTATCCCACAGAGCTTAGACCTGCCTGGCGGGACGGCCCGACCTGAACAGTGACAGGGTATGGCAGCGAGCGTTCAGCCCGGTCGGGTGTTTCACCAAACCAGCGAGTGGATTGGAGTAGACTATCGGCCCTCTGCATACCAAAGGACGCTGTCATGCTGAAGATCTGGGGCCGGAAGAATTCAAGCAATGTGCGCAAAGCGCTGTGGATTGCCCATGAGCTGGGCCTGGACTTCGAAGCGATAGACGCTGGCGGCGCCTTCGGGGTGGTGGACGAGCCGCATTATCGGGCGCGCAATCCCAATGGCCTGGTGCCGATGCTCGAAGATGGCGACCTGGTGCTCTGGGAGTCCAACGCCATCGTGCGCTACCTGTGCGCCCAGTATGGTCGCGACCAGGGCTGGTATCTGGACGACCCTCGCCAGCGCGCCCTGGCGGACAAATGGATGGATTGGACCACCTCGTCCTTCGCCACGCCGTTCCGGCCGTTGTTCTGGGGCTTGTTACGCACGCCAGAGGACCAGCGTGACTGGGTGGCGATCAATGCCGCCCACAAGCAATGTGCGCAGCTGCTGTCGATCGCTGACCAAGCCTTGGCGCACCAGCCCTACTTGTCCGGCCAGCAGATCGGCATGGGTGACATCCCTTTGGGCAGTTTCATCTACGCCTGGTTCGAGATGCCGATCGAACGGCCTGACATGCACCACTTGCGGGCCTGGTACGAGCGTCTGCGTCAACGCCCGGCCTACCAGGCAGCGGTGATGACGGCATTGACCTGAACACCGTGGCCAGTTCGATAGTCATTATCGATACACATGACTGTACTTGCGCGGCCAAGGCTTGCACCATTGGTCGCACTCACTGCGCCAGTGATCAGCCCTGGCGTGTCCTGAACCCTTTTCTCGGTACCTGACCCGCTATGAGTTCCGCCCTGTCCATTCGACAGCTGACCAAGACCTACGGCAACGGCTTCCAGGCCCTCAAGGGCATCGACCTGGATGTCGCCGAGGGTGACTTCTTCGCCCTGCTCGGCCCCAACGGCGCAGGCAAATCCACCACCATCGGGATCCTTTCGACCCTGGTCAACAAGACCAGCGGCACGGTGAATGTCTTCGGGCATGACCTAGATCGCGACCCCGCCGCGCTCAAACGCTGCCTTGGCGTGGTGCCCCAGGAGTTCAACTTCAACCAGTTCGAGAAGACCTTCGACATTGTGGTCACCCAGGCGGGCTACTACGGCATCCCGCCCAAGCTGGCCAAGGAGCGCGCCGAGCAGTACCTGACCCAGCTGGGCCTCTGGGACAAGCGGGACGTGCAGTCGCGCTCGCTCTCCGGCGGCATGAAGCGCCGCTTGATGATCGCCCGAGCGCTGATTCACGAACCGCGCCTGTTGATTCTCGATGAACCAACCGCGGGTGTGGATATCGAGTTGCGCCGTTCGATGTGGAGTTTTCTCACCGAGCTGAACCAGAAAGGCATCACCATCATCCTGACGACCCATTACTTGGAAGAAGCCGAGCAACTGTGCCGGAACATCGGCATCATCGATCACGGCACCATCGTCGAGAACACCAGCATGCGTAAGCTGCTGGGCAAGCTGCACGTGGAAACGTTCGTCCTCGACCTCAAGCAGGACCTTGCCCAGGCGCCGGTGCTGCAGGGCTACCCGTGCCGGCTGATCACGCCGCACACCCTGGAAGTGCAGGTGGACAAAGCAATGGGTATCACTGCGTTGTTCGGCCAACTGGCGCTGCAGCAGATCGAAGTGCAGAGCCTGCGCAACAAGACCAACCGACTCGAGGAGCTGTTCGTGTCCCTGGTGGAAAAAAACCTGTCGAAGGTGGCGGTATGAGCCTGGACCTGCGCACCAACTGGGTCGCCCTCAACACTATCGTCTACCGTGAAGTCCGGCGCTTTTTGCGCATCTGGCCGCAAACCCTGTTGCCGCCGGCGATCACCATGGTCCTGTATTTCGTGATCTTCGGAAATCTCATCGGTCGGCAGATCGGCGACATGGGCGGCTTCACGTACATGGAGTACATCGTGCCGGGGCTGATCATGATGTCGGTGATCACCAACTCCTACGGCAACGTGGTCTCGAGTTTCTTTGGCAGCAAGTTCCAACGCTCGATCGAAGAGCTGATGGTCTCGCCGGTATCGCCGCACACCATTCTCGTCGGCTATGTGCTCGGGGGTGTGTTGCGTGGCCTGGCAGTTGGCGTGATCGTGACCATTCTGTCGATGTTCTTCACCCACCTGCAGGTCCATCACCTGGGGGTGACCGTCGTGGTGGTGCTGCTGACCGCGACCATCTTCTCGCTGTTGGGCTTCGTCAACGCAGTGTTCGCGCGCAACTTCGATGATATCTCGATCATCCCGACGTTCGTGCTGACGCCGCTGACCTACCTCGGCGGGGTGTTCTATTCGATCAGCCTGCTGCCGCCGTTCTGGCAGACCGTGTCGTTGGCGAACCCGGTACTGCACATGGTCAACTCGTTCCGCTACGGCATCCTAGGGGTGTCGGATATCCGTATTGGCACTGCGATCACCTTCATGCTGGTGGCCACTGCCGTGCTTTATCTGTTGTGCGTTCGTCTGCTGGTGAGCGGCCGCGGCATGCGCGCCTGAGGCGTGCTTGCCTGACCCTTGGGCCTTGCGCCGGCGCCACTGCCGGCCAACCCACCAGCGCCAGTACAGCATGGTGGCGAAGTAGGCGAAGACGCCTAGCACCAGCCCACACACCACCGAGCCCAGCAGGAAGGGTTGCCAGATCGTCGACAGTTGGTCGGTGACCCATTGGACGGTGATTTCGTCCGGCAGGGTGCGCGGCGGTACCTGCATCAGCCAGGCGCCAGTCATGTAGGTGACGAAGAACACCGGCGGCATGGTCAGCGGATTGGTCAGCCAGACCAGGCTGACCGCGATCGGCAGGTTGCCCCGAAGTGGGATTGCCAGGCTGGCCGCCAACAGCATCTGCATTGGCATGGGGATCAGTGCCGCGAACAGACCCACGCCCATGGCCCGCGCCACCGAATGGCGATTCAGGTGCCAGAGGTTCGGATCGTGCAGCAATTTGCCGAAAAAGCGTAAGGACTTGTGTTCCCGAATGCTGGTTGGATCCGGCATGTAGCGTTTGAATAGACGGCGCGGCATGTACGCTCCCGGCGGGGTGAATAGGGGCAGTATGCCTTTTTTGCCTGACGACCTTGTTCAGAGTTTGTGACAATTATTGAGCAAGGTCGGTCGACTTTTCAGCTAAGCCTCAGAAGGCCGTTTCGCTTCTGGAGCTCTATCTCATGCGCACAGGGATGTTCGCGCTCGCGCTCGGGCTGTTGGGCCTGCGTTTTCTACCTGCTTTGCCATCGGTCGGCGCGATGCTGACGATGTTGGTGCTTGGCATGTTCTGCCTCTCTGGCAGGGCCAGGCCCGTTGGCTGCTTTCTACTCGGATTGAGCTGGGCCTGCTGGTCGGCGCAGCAAGCGCTGGATGACCGTCTGGAGGCGGCGCTGGACGGGCGTACCCTGTGGCTGGAGGGTCGCGTGGTGGGTTTGCCGGTGCAGCGCGGCCAGTCCGTGGGCTTCGAACTCGAAGAGGCTGTTTCACGTCGTGCGGTCCTGCCGCAGCGGCTTCAGTTGAGCTGGTTCGAGGGACCGCAACCGAGGGCCGGCGAACATTGGCGCCTGGCTGTCACGCTCAAGCGCCCTCATGGGCTACTCAACCCTCATGCCCCGGATCGGGAGGCGCTTTTGCTGGCGCGTCGAATCGGTGCTGTCGGCACGGTCAAGGCCGGTCAATTGCTAGGTCCTGCCACGAGCAATTGGCGCGACGCTCTACGCCAGCGGCTGCTGGCGGTCGATGCGCAGGGACGCGAAGCCGCCCTGGCGGCACTGGTGCTGGGGGATGGCTCAGGGCTTGCACGCGCTGACTGGCAGGCGTTGCAGGCCACCGGGACGGTGCATCTGATGGTGATCTCCGGCCAGCACATTGGCTTGGTGGCCGGGCTGGTCTATGGCTTGGTGGCCGGGTTGGCGCGCCTGGGTCTATGGCCCTTGCGCGTACCGTGGTTGCCTTGGGCATGTGCGTTGAGTCTGATCTCGGCGCTGGGTTATGGCGGGCTCGCCGGGTTTGGCGTGCCGGTGCAGCGCGCCTGCCTGATGCTGGCGATGGTCTTGCTCTGGCGTTTGCGCTTTCGCCAACTGGGGGCGCTCATGCCGTTGTTGGCGGCCCTGTGTGGCGTGCTGCTGATCGAGCCGTTGGCGAGCCTGCTGCCGGGGTTCTGGCTGTCGTTCGCCGCGGTTGCGGTGCTGGTGTTCTGTTTTGCCGGGCGCCTCGGCGGTTGGCGGCCCTGGCAGGCCTGGAGCAGGGCGCAATGGGTGGTCGCAGTGGGTCTGTTACCGGCTTTGCTGACATTGGGCTTGCCAATCAGTTTGACGGCGCCTGTGGCCAACCTGCTGGCGGTGCCCTGGGTCAGTTTTGCCGTACTGCCGCTGGCGCTGCTGGGCAGTGCATTGCTGCCACTGGGTCAGCCCGGCGAGCTGTTGCTGTGGTTGGCAGGTGGGTGGCTGGAGGTGTTGTTTCAGCAGTTGGCGCTGTTGGCACGGTGGCGTCCGGCCTGGGAGCCCCAGGCATTGACGTTGTGGGCAGGGTTGCTGGTGGGCCTGGGGGCGTTGTTGCTGTTGCTGCCCCGGGGCGTCCCGCTGCGTGGCCTGGGGGGCGTGATGTTGATGGCATTGTGGGCGCCTCGGGAGCCGGTGCCTCAGGGGCAGGTCGAGGTCCTGCAACTGGATGTGGGGCAGGGCCTGGCGGTCCTGCTGCGAACCCGCACGCACAGCCTGCTGTACGATACCGGCCCCGCCAAGGGTGACGTGGACCTGGGCGAACGCGTGGTGTTGCCGGCCTTGCGCAAGCTGGGCGTCAAGCAGCTCGACCTGATGCTGATCAGCCACGGTCACGCCGATCATGCCGGTGGCGCCGGGGCCATTGGGCGGGGGCTGCCGCTGGGCAGGGTGCTTGCGGGAGAGCCTGAGCAGTTGCCGGAGGCACTGCAGGCACAACCGTGTGTCAGCGGTGAGCGCTGGCAGTGGGACGGGGTGGATTTCATGCTCTGGCAGTGGGCCCAAGGGCCGGCCGGCAACGAGCGATCCTGTGTCCTGCTGGTACAGGCCCAGGGCGAGCGACTGTTGCTGGCTGGGGACATGGAGGCCGGTGCCGAGCGGGCCTGGCTGGGCGCCACCGACACACCGCGCATCGACTGGTTGCAGGCGCCGCACCATGGCAGCCGCAGTTCGTCCACAGAGCCGTTCATTCGCGCCACGGCGCCACGTGGCGTATTGATTTCGCGGGGGCGCTACAACGGCTTCGGCCATCCGCATCCCCAAGTAGTGGCGCGTTACCAGCGGTATGGGGTGAGCGTTCATGACACGGCGCTGGAGGGGGCGTTGCGCTTGCGCCTGGGCAGCCATGGCGAGGTTGAAGGGGTACGGGCGCAGCGGCGGTTCTGGCGGCAGGTGCAATGATCTGCCTGTTCGTTGCCCGTGGCATGAACGGCCGACTCCCTGACCTTCGGCAGATGAGCCCCCCACGGTCCTATGGTAGAGTGGCGGCCTTTTTCAAGGGGATGCTTACTGTGTGGGAATTGGTCAAGTCCGGTGGTTGGATGATGCTGCCGATCATTCTGAGCTCCATCGCCGCCATGGCTATCGTCGCCGAGCGCCTATGGACCCTGCGCGCCAGTCGCGTGACCCCGCCGCACCTGCTTGGCCAGGTATGGATGTGGATCAAGGACAAGCAACTGACCAGTGACAAGCTCAAAGCCCTGCGCGCCGATTCGCCGTTGGGCGAGATCCTCGCCGCGGGCCTGGCCAACTCACGCCATGGTCGCGAGATCATGAAGGAGTGCATCGAGGAGGCCGCATCCCGAGTCATCCACGAGCTGGAGCGCTATGTCGGTACCTTGGGCACCATCGCTGCAATGGCCCCCTTGCTGGGCCTTCTGGGCACGGTGCTGGGCATGATCGATATCTTCAGCGCCTTCATGGGCTCGCAGATGACCGCCAACCCGGCCGTGCTGGCAGGCGGCATTTCCAAGGCGCTGGTCACCACCGCTGCTGGTCTGATGGTGGGGATCCCGGCGGTCTTCTTCCATCGCTTCCTGCAGCGACGCATCGATGAGCTGGTAGTCGGCATGGAGCAGGAGGCGATCAAGCTGGTCGAGGTGCTGCAGGGCGATCGCGAAGTGGAAGTGGCCGGAGGCAAGGCGTGAAGTTCCGGCGCAACCGGCAACGGGAGAATGTGGACATCAACCTGGCGTCGCTGATCGACGTGGTGTTCGTCCTGTTGCTGTTCTTCGTGGTTACCACCACCTTTACTCGCGAGACCCAACTGCGTGTCGAGCTGCCGGAGGCCGCCAGTGCCAGCCAGGCGCCAGCGGAGGAGGGCAAGCTCGTGGAAATCACCATCAGTGCGGATGGCGTCTATTCGGTCAACAATCACCTGCTGCCCAAGAGCGACCTGGCCACGCTGACCGAGGCGATCGAGCGCGAGTCGGGCGGAGACATCACCCTGCCGCTGGCGATCAGCGCGGACGGCAAGACGCCGCACCAGGCTGTGGTCACCGCAATGGATGCGGCCGGCAAGCTCGGCTTCAGCAAGTTGCGCATGACCACCGTCGAGGCCGCGCAGGGTACCCCCTGATGGCCTTCGCTGACCGTCTGCTCGCGGCCTGGTATGACGGGCACCCGGCGCTTGCACTGTTGCGTCCGCTCGAGTCCCTGTACCGGCGCGTGGTCACGCGCAAGCGCGCGCGTTTTCTCAGTGGCGACAGCGCCAGCTATCGGGCGCCGGTGCCGGTGATCGTGGTGGGTAATATCACCGTCGGCGGGACCGGCAAGACGCCGATGATTCTCTGGCTGATCGAACACTGCCGCCTTCGCGGGCTCAGCGTCGGTGTGGTCAGCCGGGGCTATGGTGCAACGCCGCCAAGCCTGCCCTGGCGTGTCCGGGCAGACCAGAGCGCGCAGCATGCCGGTGACGAGCCGCTGCTGATCGTTCAGCGCACAGGCGTGCCTCTGATGATCGACCCCGACCGCTCCCGTGCCGTGCAGGCGTTGCTGGCCAGTGAGCCGGTGGACCTGATCCTGTGCGACGACGGCATGCAGCACTACCGCCTGGCGCGTGACCTGGAACTGGTGCTGATCGATGCAGCCCGCGGCCTGGGCAACGGGCGCTGCTTGCCGGCGGGGCCATTGCGTGAGCCGGTCGAGCGTCTGGCCGAGGCCGATGCGGTGCTGTACAACGGCGCCAAGGCGGACCAGAACGACGGCTTCGCCTTCGGCTTGCGGCCCTCGGCCCTGGTCAACCTGCGCAGCGGCGAGCGCCGCCCGCTCGATCACTTTCCTGCTGGCCAGGCGTTGCACGCCGTGGCCGGCATCGGCAATCCACAGCGTTTCTTCAATACATTGCAAGGGCTAAACTGGCAGCCGATACCGCATCCCTTCGCCGATCATGCGCAGTTCAGCGTCGAGAGCCTGGCGTTCAGCCCGGCGCTGCCGCTGGTGATGACCGAGAAGGATGCAGTGAAGTGCCGGGCCTTCGCGGCCGACGACTGGTGGTACCTGGCGGTCGACGCCGTACCCTCCCAGGCCTTTGCCAGCTGGTTCGACGGGCAGTTGCAACGCCTGTTGCCCGAACGTCTCCAGCCCTGAGCCTTTTTCTTTTTTCCGGCCTCTGGCCTCAAGGAAGCCTCCATGGACACCAAACTGCTCGATATCCTGGCCTGCCCGATCACCAAAGGCCCGCTCAAACTCAGCGCCGACAAGACCGAGCTGATCAGCAAGGGCGCGGGCCTGGCCTATCCGATTCGTGATGGCATCCCGGTGATGCTGGAAAGCGAAGCGCGTACCCTGACCGACGACGAGCGCCTGGACAAATGAGCTTGAACTTCACCGTGGTGATTCCCGCCCGCCTGCGCTCCACGCGCCTGCCGGGCAAGCCACTGCTGCCGATTGCCGGCAAGCCAATGGTTCAGCATGTCTGGGAGCAGGCCCGTAAGAGCGGTGCCAGTCGCGTGGTCATCGCCACCGACGATGCCTCTATCGTCGAGGCTTGCCAGGCTTTCGGCGCCGAGGTCCTGCTGACCCGCGCCGACCACGAGTCAGGCACTGATCGACTTGCCGAGGTGGCCGCGCGTCTGGGCCTGCCGGCTGATGCCATCGTGGTCAATGTGCAGGGTGACGAGCCCCTGATTCCGCCGGTGATCATCGACCAGGTAGCTGCCAATCTCGCGGCGCATCCGGAAGCGGGCATCGCCACACTGGCCGAGCCGATCGCCGAACCCGAAACCGTGTTCAACCCCAACGCGGTGAAGGTGGTGAGCGACAAGCACGGCTTGGCCCTGACTTTCAGCCGGGCGCCGCTGCCTTGGGCCCGGGATGCGTTTGCCAAGAGCCGTGACAGCGTCCCCACAGGTGTCCCGTACCGCCGTCATATCGGCATGTACGCCTACCGCGTGGGCTTTCTCCAGGACTTCGTCAGCTGGGGCCCTTGCTGGCTGGAGCAGACCGAGGCACTGGAGCAACTGCGCGCCCTGTGGCATGGCGTGCGCATCCACGTCGCAGACGCCATCGAAGCCCCGGCGGTGGGCGTGGATACCCCTGAAGACCTGGAGCGCGTACGGCGCTTGCTGGAGGCCTGATGCGCGTTCTGTTCGTCTGCCTGGGCAATATCTGTCGTTCGCCGACTGCCGAAGGCGTATTGCGTCACCAACTGCAGGCCGCAGGGCTTGCCGAGCAGGTGCATGTGGCCTCGGCCGGTACCGGTGACTGGCACGTGGGCAAGGCGCCTGACAGCCGTACCTGTCGCGCGGCCTTGGCGCGTGGTTATGACTTGTCCCGGCAGCGCGCCCAGCAGGTCAAGGCAGAACATTTTGTCGAGTACGACCTGATTCTGGCGATGGACAAGAGCAATCTGGGTCATCTCCAAACCATGCGTCCCCAGGCCGCTGGCGGCGAGCTCGACCTGTTCCTGCGTCGCTACGGTGCAGCCCTGGATGAGGTGCCGGACCCTTACTACGGTGGTGCCGAAGGTTTCGAACAGGTTTTGGACCTGATCGAAGCCGCGTGCCAGGCGTTGGTCGTGGAAATCAAGGGGCGGTTATGACGAGCTGGCAGGAATGGGTCTCGCTCAAGCCCTACAACACCTTTGGCATCGACGTGAAGGCACGCTACTTCACCCAGGCCCATGACGATGCGCAGGTTCGCCAGGCCCTGGCCGAGGCGGATGAGCGACAAGTGCCGGTGCTGGTGATCGGTGGGGGAAGCAACCTGCTGTTGACCCGCGATATAGACGCCTTGGTGCTGCACATGGCGAGCCATGGGAAGCGCGTGTTGCAAGATGAGGGTGATCGTGTCGTGGTCGAGGCCGAGGCCGGTGAGCCTTGGCATCCTTTCGTGCAATGGAGCCTGGCGCAAGGCTTTTGCGGCCTGGAAAACCTCAGCCTGATCCCCGGCACCGTTGGCGCTGCGCCCATGCAGAACGTCGGCGCCTATGGCGTGGAGATCAAGGACGTATTTGCAGGACTCACCGCCCTGGACCGGGAAACCGGCGAATTGCGGGATTTTGCTCTGGAGGAATGCGCCTTCGCCTACCGGGACAGCCTGTTCAAGCGCAACCCCGGGCGTTGGCTGATCCTGCGGGTGCGTTTCGCCCTCAGCCGTACCCTGCATGCGCACCTGGATTACGGGCCGGTTCGCCAGCGCCTGTTGGAGCAGGGCGTGCAGACGCCGACAGCCATGGCTATCAGCGAGGCCATCTGCAGTATTCGCCGAGAGAAGCTGCCTGACCCGGCCGAGCTGGGCAATGCCGGGAGCTTCTTCAAGAACCCGGTGGTGCCGGCGGTGCTGGCCGAGCAAATCCGTGAGCGTTTCCCGGGCGTGGTGGCTTATCCGCAAGCCGATGGGAACGTGAAGCTGGCCGCGGGCTGGCTGATCGAGCAGGCGGGATGGAAGGGGTACCGGGACGGGGATGCCGGTGTGCATCGTCTGCAGTCGTTGGTCCTGGTGAATTATGGCCAGGCGAGCGGGGCGCAGTTGCATGACCTGGCGTGCAGGATCCAGGCAGATATCTTCGAGCGCTTTGGCGTCGAGTTGGAGATGGAGCCGAACCTGTACTGATGCTTGCGGGCTGCGGTGCAGCCCATCGCAGGTGTCGCTTTACCCCAAGTTTCCGAAAGAGCGCTACACATTCAGGGCAGCCACGCGTTGACTGTCCCAGATATGAAAAAGCCCCGCCAGTTCGCACTGGTGGGGCTTTTTCATTCAACCGGTGGCATCAACCGTGGTTAGGCTTCTGCTCTTCGGTGGTTTCCAGCGCTTCGACAGCCTGTGGCTCGGCGGCAGCCTTGGCAGCGGCCTCGGCTTCACGCTTGCGGCGACGCACTTCACGTGGGTCGTTCGGTGCGCGGCCGTTCGGCAGCATGACAGTGGCAGGCTCGACCGGAGCGGTTGCTTGCTCTTGTGCTTCGGTTTCGGCGGCTACCGGCGCAGGCTCGGCCACTTCTGGCTTGGCCTCGACAACCTCGACAGCCTGTTCGGCAACCGGTGCTGGCGCAGCGGCCTGTTCGATGGCAGGGGCTTGCTCGACTTCACCGGATTCCACGACAGCCGCTTCGACGACCGCTTCGGCAGCAGGGGCTTCGACGACGGGTTGTGGGGCCACTTCGACCACAGGTTCGGCACTTGGCTCGACCACTGCGACAGGTTCGCTGACCGGTTGCTCGACCGCAGGCGCGATGGCGACTTCCTCGACCTGGACGGTCTGCTCGACGAACTGCTCGGCAGGCTGGGCCGCTTCCTGGGCTTCGGCAACCACGGTGGTGGCCTGTTCGGCCTGTTGGTTGGCCTGGGCTTCAGCTTCGGCGCTGATGTTGCTGGAGGCGACGGCGGCAGTGACGGCAAGGCCGGCGGCCAGCTCTGCACCCAGCTCGGTCGCCTGGTGCTGTGCCGGTTGCTCATCGCCCGTGGCTTCGTCTTCGCTGCCTTCGATCAGCTCGCCATTGGCGTTGCGCTGACGCTCGCGACGGTTGCTGCGACGACGCTGGCCGCGGGAGCGGCGACGCGGGCGTTCGCCATCGGCGCCGTCCTGTTGCTCATCCTGCAGCAGTTCTTCGTTTGGCAGTTGTTCCTCGGTGGCCTCGGCAAGCTCGGCAACTGGGCGAGGCTGACGCTCTTCGCGAGGTGGACGAGGCTGACGCTCTTCACGCTCGGCACGTTCTTCACGTGGGGCGCGTTCTTCGCGCGGAGCACGCTCCTCGCGTGGGGCGCGCTCTTCACGTGGCGCACGTTCTTCACGAGGCTGACGCTCTTCGCGTGGTTGGCGCTCTTCACGTGGTGCGCGCTCCTCGCGGGTTACACGCTCTTCGCGCGGGGCGCGTTCTTCACGTGGCTGGCGCTCTTCACGGGCGACAGGGGTGGCATCCAGAGGCTCGCGCAGTTCGCGCACACGCTCTTCACGGTTGCCGCGGCGGTCTTCGCGTGGCTGACGTGGTTGGCGCTCTTCGCGTGGAGCACGTTCCTCGCGAGGTGCACGCTCTTCACGTGGTTGACGCTCTTCGCGCGGGGCGCGCTCGCTGCGCTCTTCACGCGGCTTGCGGTCTTCGTCGCGACGGCCGTTGCGGTTGCGGCTCTGTTGGCGACCGTTACGGCGCTCTTCGTTACGCTGTGGACGCTCGGCAGCAGGCTTCTCGGTGTTGGCGACCGGGGCGGCTACAGGTTCGTCCTTGCCGGCGAACAGGCTTACCAGCGACTTGACCAGGCCTTTGAACAGGCTCGGCTCCGGCGCGCTCGGCGCTGGTGCGACCGGGGCGGCTGGCGCAGGTTCCGGCGTGCTCGGCACGGGTGCGTTGGCGCGGGCCGGGGCGGTCTTGACCGCGGCTTCCTGGCGAACCAGGGTGCGGGTGGCGGTCGGCTGCGGCGCTTCTTCGGTTTCGGTAGCGGCGATCTCGTAGCTGGACTGGTTGTTCAGCACGTCCGGATTGTCGTCGCGCAGGCGCTGGACTTCGAAGTGCGGGGTTTCCAGGTGATCGTTCGGCAGGATGATGATGCGTGCGCGGGTGCGCAGTTCGATCTTGGTGATCGAGTTGCGCTTTTCGTTGAGCAGGAAGGCTGCAACCGGGATTGGCACCTGGGCGCGGACCTCGGCGGTACGGTCCTTCAGGGCCTCCTCCTCGATCAGGCGCAGGATGGCCAGGGACAGCGATTCGACGTCACGGATGATGCCGGTGCCGGAGCAGCGTGGGCAGACGATGCCGCTGCTTTCACCCAGGGATGGGCGCAGGCGCTGACGGGACATTTCCAGCAGGCCGAAGCGCGAGATGCGACCAACCTGGACACGGGCGCGGTCGGCCTCGAGGCATTCACGCACACGCTCTTCGACGGCACGCTGGTTCTTGGCCGGGGTCATGTCGATGAAGTCGATGACGATCAAGCCGCCGATGTCACGCAGGCGCAGCTGGCGGGCGATTTCCTCGGCCGCTTCCAGGTTGGTCTGCAGGGCGGTTTCCTCGATGTCGCTGCCTTTGGTGGCGCGCGCCGAGTTGATGTCGATGGAGACCAGGGCCTCGGTCGGATCGATGACGATGGAGCCACCGGATGGCAGGTCGACCACACGTTGGAAGGCGGTTTCGATCTGGCTTTCGATCTGGAAGCGGTTGAACAGCGGGACGCTGTCTTCGTACAGCTTGACCTTGCTGGCGTACTGCGGCATGACCTGGCGGATGAAGGTCAGGGCTTCTTCCTGGGCGTCGATGCTGTCGATCAGTACTTCGCCGATGTCCTGGCGCAGGTAGTCGCGGATGGCGCGGATGATGACGTTGCTTTCCTGGTAGATCAGGAAAGGTGCGGCGCGATCTTGGGAGGCTTCCTTGATGGCGGTCCACAGCTGCAGGAGGTAGTCGAGGTCCCACTGCATTTCTTCGCTGCTGCGGCCAAGGCCGGCGGTGCGCACGATCAGGCCCATGTCGCCTGGCACGGTCAGGCCGTTGAGGGCTTCGCGCAGTTCATTGCGCTCTTCGCCTTCGATGCGGCGGGAGATGCCGCCAGCGCGTGGGTTGTTGGGCATCAGCACCAGGTAGCGGCCGGCCAGGCTGATGAAGGTGGTAAGGGCGGCGCCTTTGTTGCCGCGCTCTTCCTTCTCGACCTGGACGATGACTTCCTGGCCTTCGCTCAGTACTTCCTTGATGTTGACGCGGCCTTCGGGCGCCTTCTTGAAGTACTCACGGGAGATTTCCTTGAGCGGCAGGAAGCCGTGACGTTCGGAGCCGAAGTCGACGAAAGCGGCTTCGAGGCTGGGTTCGATCCGGGTGATCCGGCCTTTGTAGATGTTGGCCTTCTTCTGCTCGCGCGCCCCGGATTCGATATCCAGGTCGTAGAGACGTTGGCCATCCACCAGGGCTACACGCAACTCTTCGGGTTGAGTTGCGTTAATCAGCATTCTTTTCATGTTGTACCGTCGGTTTCCGGGCTGCCGGAAACGGCGTTCGGCACACACGACTTCTCATGGTCGGTGCCAAGGTGCGCAAAGGGTGGCGGGCCACCCCCGTGTCCAGCGACATTCGGCACCAGCCGGTTGCCCAGCCTGCCGTGGTCGCGACGACGCGTCCTGTTTTGCGGTGCCTGGTGGTCGGTGTGGTCGAGCCGAGTATTTCACCTCGGCGCCAAGACTTGCCTCGCTGCATTGCCATTGCTCGGCGTAGCTTGGCTACGACGGAACGTGGCGCCTTGCCTGGCAAACCCTGGCACTCGAAGTTGAATCCTCGAACAACCGTACAGACCACTTGCACTCAGTCAGGAGGAGGAATCAGCCGTGGGGCCGTGGACACCCTCGGGGGTGTCTGCGAAGCCCGGGTCCGCTCGCCAGACCAGCCTGGGGCTGGTGGCCGGATGCCGTGCTACACGGTCCGAGGTCTGTGCATCTCCACCCTGCACGTATCCTTGATAGTTCGGGTGCTGCCGCGCGCTGAATCCGCAACGGGTTGCATTTTTCGTCAGTTCCGATTCGGGAACTGGCGCCATTTATGTCCAAGGCAGGTATTTCCGAAGCATTCGCCGGGCGATGCGTGCAAGCGCCAAGGGGCGGGCAGAGGTACAGCGAAAAGAAGCGGGTAAGCAGGTGAAACACCGCACTTGTCGTTTTTTTCGGTCTTCTCTACACGGCGCTGGTGGCGATTCCAGGCATTTCGGTAAACTGGCGAAAACCCCGTCGGACGGCCTCGCGTCCTCGAGAATTGCGATGGTCAGGGGCGGGCCTGGAGCCTGCTGCCGCTGGCCTGCCGCTTTTGGCGGCGTTCGCGACTATAGCAGCAATGATTAAGTGCTTCAATTCCATAAAAAATTGTTATGATTCCGCCATGACGACCAATACCCCTCCGACTTCCGGCGTTCAGCTGATCGAAGTCGCGCCGGAGCTTGCCGGCCAACGCATCGACAATTTCCTTATCACGGCCCTCAAGGGTGTGCCCAAGACCTTGGTCTACCGCATCTTGCGTAAAGGCGAGGTGCGGGTCAACAAAGGACGGATCAAGCCTGAGTACAAGCTGCAGGCCGGCGACATCGTCCGCGTGCCGCCTGTCCGGTTGCCTGAGCGCGACGAGCCGGCGCCGGTCGCCCAAGGCCTGTTGCAGCGCCTGGAAGCAGCCATTGTCTATGAAGACAAGGCGCTGATCGTGCTCAACAAACCAGCCGGCATCGCCGTGCATGGTGGCAGTGGCCTGAGCTTTGGCGTGATCGAGGCGCTGCGCCAGCTACGACCGGATGCCAAGGAGCTGGAGCTGGTGCATCGCCTCGATCGCGACACCTCCGGGCTGCTCATGATCGCCAAGAAACGCAGCATGCTGCGCCACCTGCATGCCGCGCTGCGTGGTGACGGTGTCGACAAGCGTTACATGGCCTTGGTGCGTGGCCACTGGCCAACGTCCAAGAAGCAGGTCAATGCGCCGCTGCAAAAGAGCAATCTGCGCTCCGGCGAGCGCATGGTCGAGGTCGATGAAGAAGGTAAGGAGGCGCTGACGCTGTTCCGCGTCCTGCGTCGCTTCGGCGACTTCGCGACCATGGTCGAGGCGCGTCCGGTGACCGGTCGTACCCACCAGATTCGTGTGCACACCTTGCATGCCGGTCACAGCATCGCGGGGGACAACAAATACGGCGACGAAGACTTCTCCAGGGAGATTCGCGACCTGGGCGGCAAGCGCCTGTTCCTGCATGCCTATGCCTTGACGGTGCCGCTGCCCGATGGCGGCGAGCTCAAGCTCGAGGCGCCGGTGGATGAAGTCTGGGCCAAGACCGTGGAGCGCTTGAGTGCGACCTGATTGTTCATGAATAAACGCTATGAGTTGTTGATCTTCGATTGGGATGGCACGTTGGCCGACTCGATCGGGCGTATTGTCGAGGCCATGAATGTCGCCGCCGAGCGTGCGGGTGAGGCGCCGAGCAGCGATGCTGCGATCAAGGGCATCATCGGTCTGGCGCTGGGGGAGGCGATCTCCACGCTTTATCCTCATCTCGATGCTGTCGAGGTCGAGGTTTTCCGGCAGCACTACGCCGATATCTACATGGCCCTGGATCAGCAACCCTCGCCGTTGTTCGAGGGCGTGGTCGAGTCGTTGGAGGCTTTTCGCGCTGAGGGCTACCAGCTTGCGGTCGCTACCGGCAAGGCGCGTCGCGGTTTGGATCGGGTACTCAAGGCCAATGGTTGGGAGCGATACTTCGACATTACGCGCGCCGCCGACGAGACGCGTGGCAAGCCGCATCCGCTGATGCTCGAGCAGATCCTTGCCCATTGTCAGGTCGAACCCCATCAGGCGTTGATGGTCGGAGACTCTGCGTTCGACTTGCAGATGGCCAGCAATGCCGGGATGCATTCGGTTGCGGTGGGGTATGGTGCTATGTCGCTGCAGGCCTTGAGCGAATTCGGTCCGCAGGTATGCATCGATCATTTTTCTCAGTTGCGCGAATGGCTCGCCCGTTCACGCGCAGTCAATTCCAAGGTAGGTGAGCATGGCTGACGAATGGCGGGCGCCCGAGCCCGAGGGGTCTGAAGAGCGCGAGGATCGCAAGAGCTGGAAGCTGCTGGAAAAGACCCTGCTCGCAGGTGTCCAGGAGCAGCGCAGGGCGCGGCGCTGGGGGATCTTCTTCAAGCTGCTGACCTTTGTGTATCTGTTCGGGCTGCTGGTGCTGTTCACGCCCATGATGGACGTGGACAAGGCCGCTTCGCGCAGTGCCAGTCATACGGCGCTGGTGGAGGTGCGCGGCATGATCGCTGATGAAGAGCCTGCGAGTGCCGACAACATCATCAAGAGCCTGCGGGACGCCTTCAAGGATGCCAAGACCAAGGCTGTGATTCTGCGTATCAACAGTCCTGGCGGCAGCCCGGTGCAGTCGGGTTACATTTACGACGAGATCCGTCGCCTGCGCGGCGAATACCCCACGATCAAGCTCTATGCGGTGATCGCCGATCTGGGGGCTTCAGGGGCTTACTACATCGCCAGTGCGGCTGACGAAATCTATGCCGACAAGGCCAGTCTGGTTGGCTCCATCGGTGTGACCGCTGCGGGTTATGGCTTCGTCGGTGCCATGGAAAAACTGGGTGTGGAGCGGCGGACCTATACTGCCGGCGAGCACAAGGCGTTCCTTGATCCGTTCTCGCCGCAAAAACCGGAGGAGACCGCCTTCTGGCAGGGCGTGCTCGATACCACGCATCGCCAGTTTATCGCGATGGTCAAGCAGGGGCGGGGTGATCGCCTGAAGGACAAGGATCATCCAGAGCTGTTCAGTGGCTTGGTCTGGTCGGGTGAGCAAGCCAAGGCACTGGGGTTGGTGGATGGGCTGGGCAGTGCCAGCTACGTGGCGCGTGAGATCGTGGGCGAGAAGGAGTTGGTGGACTTCACTGTCCAGGAGTCGCCGTTCGATCGCTTCTCCAAGCGCTTGGGCGCCAGTGTGGCCGAGCACCTGGCCATGTGGATGGGATTCCAGGGGCCATCGCTGCGCTGAGGAAGTCTGGTGATGCTGTCGCGGGGTGAGCCCGCTCCTTTGCCGTCTGCGTCGCTCGTGCATGAGGGGCGGCGCGGGGAGGGGTGGGCTTGCCCCGCGCTGCTTTCAGGGAATCTGTACGCCTTCGTTCAAAAGCATGTCCACCAGTCGGATCAAGGGTAGCCCGACCAAGCTGGTCGCGTCGCAGCCGTGGGTGCTCCGGAATAGACTCACTCCCAGTCCTTCGGCCTTGAAGCTGCCTGCGCAGTCCAGTGGTTGCTCCGCTGCGACATAGCGCTCCACGCATTCACGATCCAGTTCGCGCAGGTTTACGGTAAACGGCACGCAATCTACCTGGCATTCTCCTTTGGCGCTGTTGAGTAGCGCCAGGCCGGTCAGGAACGTGACCTGCTGTCCGCTGGCGGCCAGCAGTTGCTCGCAGGCGCGTTCGAAGGTGCGTGGCTTGCCCAGGATCTGCTCGCCGAGTACCGCCACTTGGTCGGAGCCGATGATCAGGTGGTCGGGATGGCTGGTGGCCAGCGCCTCGGCTTTTTGACGTGCCAGGCGACGAACCAGGGCTGCGGCCGGTTCGTCATCATGGCGCTGCTCGTCTATATCGGGGCTTGCCCAGGTAAAGGGCAGGCGCAGGCGCTCGAGCAGTTCGCGCCGGTAGGGAGAGCTGGAAGCCAGTAACAGAGGAAGCATGGTAGACTCCTGGGCAGATGAACCAAATTCTAACATGCGAGATGCCGCCGAATTTCCTTTGACAGGGGCGGGGGGCATCCCTAGAATGCTGCGCCTATGTTGAATGACCCGATTCCACCTCACGTTGACCCGCGCAAATTGGCCGATCGCGGCGTAACCATCCAAGGTTCGCTGCAACTCGCTGATTTGGAAAGACTCTGCGACCCGCTGTCCGACGATGTCGGTACGGTGCAGGCGAAGTTCGATTTTGAGCGAGACGAGCAAGGCGCTGTGGTGTTTCACAGCGAACTCGATGTCGAAGTCAAGATGGTTTGCCAGCGTTGTCTTGAGCTGGTCACCCTGCCGATTCACAGCGAATGTACGTACGCTGTGGTGAAGGAGGGTGCGAATACCCAGTCGTTGCCGAAAGGCTATGACGTGCTGGAACTGGGCGAAGATCCTTTGGATCTGCAGGCGTTGATCGAGGAGGAGCTGTTGCTCGCCTTGCCGATCGTGCCTGCTCATCATCCGGAAGAATGCCAGCAGCCGGCGGGCGCAGATGAGCCCGAATCGAGCAAGGACGAGGTATCGCGGTCCAACCCGTTCAGTGTTTTGGCGCAGTTAAAGCGTGACCCAAACGTTTAGGAGTTAATCAATTATGGCTGTTCAGCAGAACAAAAAATCCCGCTCTGCCCGTGACATGCGCCGTTCCCACGACGCCCTGTCGGAAAACGCGCTGTCCGTAGAGAAGAGCACCGGTGAAGTACACCTGCGCCACCACGTTTCGCCAGAAGGCGTATACCGTGGTCGCAAAGTGATCGACAAGGGCGCTGACGAGTAATCCTTGTCCGCTCAGATCATCGCGATCGACGCAATGGGCGGGGACTTCGGTCCCCGCAGCATTGTTCAGGCAAGTATTGCTTGCCTCTCGGCTACCCCCTCGCTACACCTGACCCTCGTCGGTCAACCCTCCTTCCTTGAAGATCTTGTCAGTGGCCTGCCGGCTGCGGATCGCGCGCGCCTGCAGATTGTGGCGGCAAGCGAAGTGGTGGGTATGGACGAGCGGCCTTCCCAGGCGTTGCGGGGTAAGCCCGACTCGTCGATGCGCGTCGCTCTGGAGTTGGTGCGCGATGGCAAGGCGCACGCCTGCGTGAGCGCCGGCAACACCGGTGCGCTCATGGCGCTGTCGCGCTTCGTGCTCAAGACGCTTCCGGGTATCGACCGGCCGGCGATGGTGGCGGCGATTCCCACTCAGGCAGGCTACTGCCAGTTGCTGGACCTCGGCGCCAATGTCGACTGCAGCGCCGAGAACCTCTACCAGTTCGCCGTGATGGGTTCGGTGGCCGCTCAGGCTCTGGGTATCCATCGTCCGCGGGTGGCGCTGCTCAATGTCGGCACCGAGGACATCAAGGGCAACCAGCAGGTCAAGCTGGCGGCGAGCCTTCTGCAGAATGCCCGTGGGCTCAACTATATCGGTTTCGTCGAGGGAGACGGTCTCTATCGTGGTGAGGCCGATGTGGTGGTATGCGACGGTTTCGTCGGAAATATCCTGCTCAAGTCCAGCGAAGGTCTGGCCACCATGATCGGTGCGCGCATCGAGGCATTGTTCAAGGGGAGTGTGTTGGCCCGGGCTGCCGGTGCCATGGCCATGCCCTTGCTCAAGCGTCTGCAGGCCGACCTGGCCCCGGCGCGACACAATGGTGCGAGTTTCCTGGGGCTGCAGGGTATCGTCATCAAGAGCCACGGTTCTGCCGGGGTGCAGGGCTTCCAGAGCGCCATCCAGCGGGCGCTGATCGAAATCCAGGAGAACCTGCCGCAACGCTTGCATGGTCGCCTGGAAGATCTCTTGCTTTAATTCCCGCCGTGAAATGGTTAAATGTGACCGCTTGGTCTCTTTTCCCATCCAAGTTTTCAGTTTCCGCGTCCAGCCCTTGGCTCGACGCACCCTATCCGACGACAAGATCATAAGGGCTTGTTCAATGTCTGCATCCCTCGCATTCGTCTTTCCCGGTCAAGGTTCCCAGTCGCTGGGCATGCTCGCCGAACTCGGCGCAGAGAAGCCGGTAATCGTCGAGACCTTCAAGGAAGCTTCCGAGGCTCTGGGCTATGACCTGTGGCAGTTGGTCCAGCAAGGTCCGGAAGAGCAACTCAATCAAACCGACAAGACCCAGCCGGCCATTCTCACGGCTTCCATCGCCCTGTGGCGTCTGTGGCTGGAAGAGGGTGGTGCACACCCGGCCTTCGTTTCCGGCCACAGCCTGGGTGAGTACAGCGCTTTGGTTGCCGCGGGTAGCCTGAGCCTGAAGGACGCCGTGCGCCTGGTTGAGCGTCGTGGCCAGCTCATGCAGGAGGCCGTTCCTGCAGGTCACGGCGCCATGGCCGCGATCCTGGGCCTGGATGATGCCGATGTCGTGGCGATCTGTGCCGAAGCGGCTGAAGATGAAGTGGTCAGCGCAGTCAACTTCAACTCGCCAGGTCAAGTGGTCATCGCAGGCAACAAGGCTGCGGTCGATCGTGCGATCGAGCTGTGCAAGGCCAAGGGCGCCAAGCGCGCGCTGCCGCTGGCGGTCAGCGTGCCGTCGCATTGTGCATTGATGAAGCCTGCCGCCGAGCGTTTCGCCGAAGCGGTCAACGCCATCGAGTGGAAAGCCCCGCAGATCCCGGTCGTGCAGAACGTTACCGCCGCGATCGCCGCTGACCTTGCTGCGCTCAAGCACGACCTGCTGGCCCAGCTGTATCAGCCGGTGCGTTGGGTCGAGTGCGTGCAGACCCTGGCCGCCAATGGCGCGATCAATCTGGTCGAGTGTGGCCCAGGCAAGGTCCTGGCTGGCCTGAACAAGCGTTGCGCCGATGGCGTGACCACCTACAACCTCAATACCCCTGACGCCGTCGCCGCCACCCGTGCGGCGCTGGCCTGAAACTGGAGAAGCTTGCATGAGCCTGCAAGGTAAAGTTGCCCTGGTCACCGGCGCCAGCCGCGGTATCGGCCAGGCTATCGCCCTGGAACTGGGCCGCCAGGGCGCGACCGTGATCGGCACCGCTACCTCGGCCTCGGGTGCCGAGCGCATCGCTGCGACCCTGAAGGAGCACGGCATCACCGGCACCGGCATGGAACTGAACGTGACCAGCGATGAGTCGGTCAGTGCCGTGCTCGCGGCGATCGGTGAGCAGTTCGGCGCACCGGCCATTCTGGTCAACAACGCCGGTATCACCCGTGACAACCTGATGCTGCGCATGAAGGACGATGAGTGGTTCGACGTGGTCGATACCAACCTCAACAGCCTTTACCGTCTGTCCAAGGGTGTACTGCGCGGCATGACCAAGGCACGCTGGGGTCGTATCATCAGCATCGGCTCGGTCGTTGGCGCCATGGGTAACGTCGGTCAGGTCAACTACGCTGCCGCTAAAGCTGGTCTGGAAGGTTTCAGCCGTGCGCTGGCGCGTGAAGTGGGCTCGCGCAACATCACCGTCAACTCGGTGACTCCGGGCTTCATCGATACCGATATGACCCGTGAGCTTCCAGAAGCACAGCGCGAAGCCCTGCAGTCGCAGATTCCGCTGGGCCGCCTGGGTCATGCCGAAGAGATTGCCAAGGTGGTTTCCTTCCTGGCATCCGATGGCGCGGCTTACGTGACTGGCGCCACCGTGCCGGTCAACGGCGGGATGTACATGTAAAAACCTGCAGCATCAATGTGACGGATTGCTTCAAAAAAGTGTCATACACGGAGCCTAAAATCCGTTATAAAGCTGCAACCAGATTCCAGGCAGGGGGTCAGGTGACTTCGAGATCGGCGCGTTCCGCTTGAAAAGCAGGCGTCTTTCTATAAACTTGGTCACCGGCCAGCTGCCTGACATATGTCCATTAGGAGTGAAAACTAGGTATGAGCACCATCGAAGAACGCGTCAAGAAAATCGTCGCCGAGCAACTGGGCGTCAAGGAAGAGGAAGTGACTGCTGAGAAGTCCTTCGTCGATGACCTGGGTGCCGATTCGCTTGACACCGTTGAGCTGGTGATGGCTCTGGAAGAGGAATTCGAGACCGAAATCCCTGACGAAGAAGCCGAGAAGATCACTACCGTTCAAGCTGCTATCGACTACGTCAAAAGCCACCAGGCCTAAGACGCAGTAGTCGACGCTTCTTGTCGGGAAAAACCGCACTGCCTTTGCCGGCGTGCGGTTTTTTCTTTGCGAGCGCCGAGAGCCTGTTGCCATTTCATTCCATTGCCTGAATGCAATGGCAAGAGACTCTGTTATTAGAAGAGGAGAGTACTGTGTCGCGTAGACGCGTCGTGGTCACCGGTATGGGTATGCTTTCGCCGCTGGGTACCGATGTACCGAGCACCTGGCAGGGCATTCTGGCTGGCCGCAGTGGCATTGGGCCGATCGAACATACGGACCTGTCTGCCTATACCACCCGTTTTGGCGGCTCGGTGAAGGGCTTCGAGGTTGAGCAGTACCTGTCGGCCAAGGAAGCTCGCAAGCTCGATCTGTTCATCCAGTACGGCCTGGCGGCCGGTTTCCAGGCGGTGCGCAATGCCGGTCTGGAGGTCACCGACGCCAACCGTGAGCGCATCGGTGTGGCCATGGGCTCGGGCATCGGTGGCCTGACCAACATCGAAGAAACCAGCCGGACCCTGCATGATCAGGGACCGCGACGGATTTCGCCGTTCTTCGTGCCGGGTTCGATCATCAACATGATCTCTGGTTTCCTGTCGATCCATTTGGGGCTGCAGGGGCCGAACTACGCCATCGCCACCGCCTGCACCACCGGTACCCACTGCATCGGCATGGCCGCGCGCAACATTGCCTACGGTGAAGCCGACGTGATGATTGCCGGTGGTGCCGAGATGGCTGCCTGCGGCCTGGGCATGGGCGGCTTCGGTGCCTCCCGTGCGCTGTCGACACGCAATGATGAGCCGGCCCGTGCCAGCCGTCCATGGGACAAAGGCCGTGATGGCTTCGTGCTCTCTGATGGCGCTGGTGCGCTGGTCCTCGAGGAGCTTGAGCACGCCAAGGCCCGTGGCGCGACCATCTATGCCGAGCTGGTTGGCTTTGGCATGAGTGGCGATGCCTATCACATGACCTCGCCGCCCGATACGGGTGATGGCGCTGCGCGCTGCATGGCCAATGCCCTGCGTGATGCTGGCATCCAGCCGGAAGAGGTCAGCTACATCAATGCCCACGGTACCTCGACCCCTGCGGGCGACATTGCTGAAGTGGCTGCGATCAAGCGGGTATTCGGCGAGCACGCCTACAAGCTGGCCGTGAGCTCGACCAAATCGATGACAGGTCACCTGCTGGGTGCTGCCGGTGCGGTGGAAGCGATCTTCAGCGTGCTGGCGATCAACAGCCAGATGGCGCCGCCGACCATCAACCTGGATGAGCCGGACGAAGGCTGTGACCTGGACTTCGTGCCTCACGAAGCCCGTAGCATGCCCATCGATGTGGTGCTGTCCAACTCCTTCGGCTTTGGCGGGACCAACGGTTCGCTGGTATTCCGCCGGTTCGTCGGTTGATGCACAGCTGGATCGACGGCCAGCGCGCGACTGCACTCAACCTGCAGAACCGCGGCCTGGCCTACGGCGATGGCCTGTTCGAGACCATCGCCGTGCGTGCCGGCAGGCCCAGCCTGCTCACGCAGCACCTCGACCGCCTGGCGCTGGGTTGCCAGCGACTGGCGATCGAGGCCGACCTGCCACTGATCCGCGACGAAATCATCGCCTACGCCAGCCAACTCGGTGAAGGGGTGGCCAAGCTCATCCTCACCCGTGGCGACAGTCTGCGCGGCTACGCACCTGTCGTAGGCGCCGCGCCTCGTCGCATTCTCCAGGGCAGTCCGCTGCCTGCTTATCCCCCGGAAAACGCCGAGCACGGCGTTCGGCTGTTCGATTGCCAAACCCGCCTGGCGGAACAACCATTGCTGGCCGGCCTCAAACACCTGAACCGCCTGGAGCAAGTGGTAGCGCGTGGGGAATGGCAAGGTGCCGATCATGCCGAAGGGCTGATGCGCGACATGCACGGGCGATTGATCGAGGGGGTGTACAGCAACCTGTTCCTGGTGCGCGACGGCGTACTGCTTACGGCAGACCTGAGCCGCTGTGGTGTGGCGGGCGTGATGCGTGGGGCGTTGCTGGAACAGGCCGCCCTGAGCGGTATCCCAACTCAGGTGCGCGACCTCGAGCAGGTGGAGCTGGAGCGGGCCGACGAAGTGTTCCTGTGCAATAGTGTGTATGGCGTCTGGCCGGTGCGCGAGTTCGCCGCGCTCAAGCTTGACTGGTCGCCAGGCCCGCTCACCCGTAAACTGCAGGCCGTTGCCCGTACGTTACTGGAAACCTGATTCGTGAGACGCAAATTCCTGCTGCTGCTAGAAATGGGGTTGATCCTGGCTGGCCTGGCCGTGGGCTGGTCGGCCTGGAAGGTCAACTCGGTCCTGGAGCAGCCTCTGCACGTGACGCAGGAGCAACTGCTCGACGTGCCCAGTGGTACCACCCCCAATCGTATGTTCTATCGCATGCAGAGCGATGGGCTGCTGGATGATGCTGTCTGGCTGCGCCTGTACTGGCGTTTCAACATGGCTGGAACCCCGCTGCACACCGGCGAGTACCGCCTCACCCCAGGCATGACCGTGGCCGAACTGTTCGACGCCTGGCGTCGTGCCGACGTGGTGCAGTACAACCTGACCCTGGTCGAGGGCTGGACTTTCCGCCAGGTGCGCGCCGCAGTGGCCAAGCACGAGAAGATCAAGCATACCCTCGATGGCCTGTCCGACGCCGAGGTGATGGACAAGCTGGGGCATACCGGCGTATTTCCTGAAGGGCGCTTTTTCCCTGACACCTATCGTTTCGTACGGGGCATGAGCGATGTCGAGCTGCTGCAGCAAGCCTACATGCGCCTGGAGGAAGTCCTGGCCAAGGAGTGGGCCGAGCGGGTCACCGACTTGCCGTACCGCGACCCGTACCAGGCGCTGATCATGGCGTCTCTGGTGGAGAAGGAAACCGGTATTCCCCAGGAGCGTGGGCAGATCGCCGGCGTGTTCGTACGCCGTCTGCGCTTGGGCATGATGCTTCAGACCGACCCGACCGTGATCTATGGCATGGGCGAGCGCTATAACGGCAAGATCACCCGCGCCGACCTACGTGAGCCTACGCCCTACAACACCTACACCATGACCGGCTTGCCGCCGACGCCGATCGCCATGGTCGGTCGCGAGGCGATCCATGCCGCGCTGAACCCATCCGATGGCACCAGTCTGTATTTCGTCGCCCGCGGCGATGGCAGCCATGTGTTCTCGGATGACCTGGACGATCACAACAGCGCGGTGCGTGAGTTCCAGCTCAAGCGCCGCTCCGACTACCGCTCCAGCCCCGCGCCGCAGACGCAGCCGGATGCGAGCGAGCAGGCACCGGCCGAGCCGGGCGTCAGCCCGACTCCCGAGGGCGATGCACCTGCCAGCGAACCTGCGCCGGGCGATGCGCCGGCACCTGACGAACAACAGTAAGGACTGCCCGTGAGCGGCTTGTTTATTACCCTGGAAGGCCCCGAAGGCGCGGGCAAGAGTACCAATCGCGAATACCTGGCCGAGCGCTTGCGCGAGCAGGGGCTGGACGTGGTCATGACCCGTGAGCCCGGCGGTACGCCGCTGGCCGAGCGGATCCGTGAGTTGTTGCTGGCGCCCAGTGACGAGACCATGGCGGTCGATACCGAGCTACTGCTGATGTTCGCCGCCCGTGCCCAGCACTTGGCACAGGTCATTCTCCCGGCCTTGGACCGTGGCGCGGTGGTGCTGTGCGATCGTTTCACCGATGCCACTTACGCCTATCAAGGCGGTGGTCGCGGACTGTCCCAGGCGCGTATCGCCACCCTGGAAACCTTCGTTCAAGGCTCGCTGCGTCCCGACCTGACCCTGGTGTTCGACCTGCCGGTCGAGGTTGGCCTGGCCCGCGCTGCTGCCCGTGGTCGTCTGGACCGCTTCGAGCAGGAAGGCCAGGACTTCTTCGAGGCTGTGCGTCAGGCGTACCTGCAGCGCGCCCAAGGCGATCCGCAGCGCTACAGCGTCCTGGATGCCGCCCAGCCGCTGGAGGCGGTGCAGCGTGCCATCAATGCGCTGCTGCCGGGCATTCTGGAGCGGTGCCGTGGCTGAGGCCTATCCCTGGCAGCAAGGCCTTTGGCAACAATTGGCCGGACGTGCCCAGCACGCCCACGCCTACCTGCTGCATGGGCCGCAGGGCATCGGTAAGCGCGCCCTGGCCGAGCGTCTGATGGCGCGCCTGCTGTGCCAGCAGCCCCAGGGGTTGGATGCCTGCGGCCAGTGCAAGGCGTGTCTGCTGCTCAAGGCGGGGAGCCATCCGGACAATTTCGTGCTCGAGCCTGAAGAGGCCGACAAGCCGATCAAGATCGACCAAGTGCGTGAATTGGTGTCCTTCGTGGTGCAGACCGCCCAGCAGGGCGGGCGCAAGGTGGTACTGATCGAGCCGGTCGAAGCGATGAACATCAATGCGTCCAACGCCTTGCTCAAGAGCCTGGAAGAGCCATCCGGCGACACCGTGTTGCTGCTGGTCAGTCACCAGCCGAGCCGCCTGCTGCCGACCATCAAGAGCCGCTGTCAGCAGGTTGCCTGTCCGCAACCGAGTCTGGCCCAGAGCCAGGCTTGGCTGGCCGGTGCCTTGCCCGAGAGCAGCGCCGAGGAGCGTGATGAGCTGCTGACCCTCGCCGCCGGTTCGCCGCTGATGGCTGTCAGCCTGCAGGGCCAGGGCGTGCGCGAACAGCGTGCGCTGGTCACCGAGGGGGTGAAGAAGCTGCTCAAGCAGCAGCAATCGCCCAGTCAACTCGCCGAGGCCTGGAGCAGCGTACCCTTGCTTTTGTTGTTCGATTGGTTCTGTGACTGGTCGCACCTGATCCTGCGCTATCAATTGACCCAGGACGAAGAAGGGCTAGGCTTGGCCGATATGCGCAAGGTGGTTCAGTACCTGGCGCAGAAGAGCCGACAGGGCAGGGTGCTGGAGGTCCAGGCGTGGATTCTCGAGCAGCGCCAGAAGGTCCTGGCCAAGGCCAATCTCAATCGTGTCTTGCTGCTGGAAGCCTTGCTAGCCCATTGGGTCCAATTGCCAGGCGCCCGCTGATTTCTTTCGTTTTCTCATGTGTGCCGTCATTCCATGCTCGTAGATTCCCATTGCCACCTCGATCGACTAGACCTCAGTGCCCACCAGGGCTCCCTCGATGCTGCGCTGCAAGCAGCCCGCGAGCGGGGCGTCGGGCATTTTTTGTGCATCGGTGTGAGCGCCGAGAATGCCGGTGCCGTCAAAGCGTTGAGCGAGCAGTACGCCGACGTGGACTGCTCGGTAGGGGTACACCCGCTGGACCTGGCGCCTGGAGAAACGCCGGCGCTGGAATGGCTGCTGCGTGAGCTGACCCACCCCCATGTCGTCGCTATTGGTGAAACCGGTCTGGATTACCACTACGAGCCGGAGGCGGCAGCGCTGCAGCAGGCGTCCTTCCGCCTGCACCTGGAGGCATCGCGCCAGACCGGCAAGCCGGTGATCGTCCATACCCGTGCGGCGCGGGCCGACACCTTGGCGTTGCTGCGCGAGGCCAACTTGCCCCAGGCCGGTGTGCTGCACTGCTTCACCGAAGACTGGGACATGGCCCGACAGGCCCTGGACCTGGGCTATTACATCTCCTTGTCGGGCATCGTCACCTTCCGCAATGCGGACGCCCTGCGCGATGTCGCCCGCCAGGTGCCTGCCGACCGGCTGCTGGTGGAGACCGACTCGCCCTACCTGGCACCGATTCCGTACCGGGGCAAGCCGAACCTGCCGCAATATGTGCGTGAAGTGGCTGAGTACGTGGCGTCGCTGCGTGGCGCCAGCTATGCCAAGCTGGCCGAGCAGACCACGGCCAACTTCAAGCGGCTGTTCCCCCTGGCGCGGGTGGCTGGCTGATCGTTTTGGCTTGACCCTCGCGGCGCGTGTCACTCGCGCCTGCAAGGCGCTCCCTCGTGGGCTCCGGGCAAAAAAAAACCCGGGTTCTGGGGGGGGAATCCGGGTTAAGACCATTAGGAGTAAAACAAAGGTACCGCGGTCCCTGGGCACCTTTATTGACGCGCCACTTGGGGGGATGCGCCGCGCCAACACTCCAAGTATTGGTCAGGTTTGGCACAGTGCCAGCGACAACTGGTCGTTTTTTAAACAGATTTGGAATACGCCTTGGAACCATTGAGCCATCCCCGTATGGCCGGGTGGATTTGCTGGGCCCGCAAGGGCGTCCGTACACGTATCGTGATACATAGATGCTTGGATGATCCGTGCAATTTCCCGCAAGTTAGGCATAATAAACCGCTTCGATTGTCATCCAGTCCTTCCTATGCAGAAAGAACCTCGTAAGGTCCGTGAGTTTCGCCGCCGCGAACAAGAGATCCTCGATACCGCGCTCAAGCTGTTTCTCGAACAAGGGGAAGACAGCGTCACCGTCGAGATGATCGCCGACGCCGTGGGCATCGGCAAAGGCACGATCTACAAGCACTTCAAGTCCAAGGCGGAGATATACCTGCGCCTGATGCTCGACTACGAGCGCGACCTGAACGCGCTGTTGCATTCGGACGACGTCGACCGTGACAAGGAAGCCCTGTCGCGCGCCTACTTCGAGTTCCGTATGCGCGATCCGCAGCGCTACCGGTTGTTCGACCGCCTGGAAGAGAAAGTGGTCAAGGGCAATCAGGTGCCGGAGATGGTCGATGAACTGCACCGCATCCGTGCCTCCAACTTCGATCGTCTCACCCTGTTGATCAAGGGGCGCATCAGCGAGGGCAAGCTCGAGGACGTGCCGCCGTACTTCCACTATTGTGCCGCCTGGGCGCTTGTACACGGCGCTGTAGCGCTGTATCACTCGCCGTTCTGGAGCAATGTATTGGAGGATCAGGAAGGCTTCTTCCAGTTCCTCATGGACATTGGCGTACGCATGGGCAACAAGCGTAAACGCGACCCGGAAATCGCAAACTGAAGGTCTCTCCGGGCTTCGCCCGGTAACCGTCCGGCAATGAGGCTTGCAAAAACCTGATTTTTGAGTCAGGTTTTGCAGGCCCGATTCTTCCATGCCGGAGTCATTCATTCATGATCGTCGATCGTCAAGGCAGGCGCTTTCGCAACCTGCGTGTCAGCCTGACGGCTGCTTGCAACTACGCCTGTACCTACTGTGTGCCTGATGGCAAGCGCCTGGTGGCGGCACAGGATGAACTCCCGGCTGAAACCCTCGCCCGCGGCGTCGCCTATCTGGTCGAAGCGGCAGGCATCGAGCGGCTGCGCATTACCGGGGGTGAACCCTTGGTCAGTCCTCGGTTGGAGGACTTTCTAAAGTCGGTGGCCAAACTGGGATTGGCCGAGATCGGCCTGACCACCAACGGACAATTGCTGTCGCGCAAGCTGCCGCTGCTGCGGGCCGCTGGCATTCGCCGACTGAATGTTTCCCTCGATACCCTCGACCCTCAGGCTTTTCGCCGAATCGCCCGCGGGGGTGACCTGCAGAGCGTGTTGGCCGGCATGGAGCAAGCCAGTGACGCCGGCTTGAGCATCAAAGTGAACATGGTGCCGATGCGGGGGCAGAACCTCGATCAGGTGTTGCCGCTGCTCGACTATTGCCTGGAGCGTGGTTACGAGCTGCGTTTCATCGAGCTCATGCGCATGGGGCATCTGGCCCGCGATCACAACGCGTTCTTGCAGCAATTCGTGAGCCTGGAGCAACTGCTTGGGTTGATCGGCCAGGCCCATGCCTATCAGCAGGCCAGTGCGCCCATCGATGCCACGGCGCTGCGCTATCGCATTCCGGGTAAAGGGCATTTTGGCGTGATCGCCAACGAAAGCGTGCCATTCTGCCGAACCTGCTCCCGCCTGCGGCTTTCTTCTACCGGCTGGTTGCATGGCTGCCTGTCGTCGGGGAATCGGCATTTTGTCGGTGATCTGCTCGACAAGCCGCGTCACCAGGCGCTCCCCAGCCTGCAGCGGCTATTGGTCAAGGCCTTGGCCGACAAGCAGGACGTGGCGTTTTCCGGTGGTGTGACGATCATGAAAGTGATCGGCGGCTGATTCTGGCGCAAAAGCTGCATCTGGCGGCTATTCGCCGGTTTTTCGTCGCCGGTTTCTGGAGGAATGATGCGTAGCCTGGTCTTGTCGCTCGCCCTGATGGCGTTGGGCGGCTGCATGAATGTCAGTGATATGGGAGAAGGCGTTCGCTACCACATGAGCGATGCTGGGCTACTGGACCACAGCGAGACCCGGCGTAGCTTGTCAGTGCGTCTGCAGCCTGACTCGTTCATCTTCATCGGTCAGGGCCACTTCGTACCGCCGGCCAAAGGTCCGCTCCCGCGCCAGAACGCAGTGGCCGAGGAGGCGTATAAGAACTTTGTCGAGTACTTCCCGCTGGTACGCCGTGCGCAAGGGCCTCTGGGGCTGGAAGAGGCGATTGCCGAGGCGCGCTCGGTCGGCGCTGATTACGTCCTGTACACCCGCTTCGCCCGTACCGATGACCGCATCGGCAATGGGGACGAATGGTATGACGAGCAGGCCGTGGATCGCCTGGGCGTGGACACCGGCGTGGTTCAGATGATGCTGATCGAGACCAGCACCCGCTACCTGATCGACACCGTACGCATCAAGAGCCGTGGCGGTTTGTTGACGTTCCACGACAAGGCACCTGAAGATTTGCTTGGTCCACCCATGCGCGATTACGCTCGTAGTCTCGTGGGTATGAGTCGTTGAGGGCAGGGGCATGACAGGTAGCGGCAAGGCCAATGATCTTCTGGCGCAGATCCCCAAGGAGAAGGGCCTGCCTCCGGTGCATCTGTGGAATCCTGACTTCTGCGGTGACATCGACATGCGCATCGCCCGGGATGGCACCTGGTACTACCTGGGTACCCCTATTGGGCGCAAGCCGATGGTGCGGTTGTTTTCCACCATCATTCGCCGCGATGGCGATGACTATTTCCTGGTTACCCCAGTGGAGAAGGTCGGTATTCGCGTCGATGACGCACCGTTCGTCGCAGTCACGCTGGACGTGGAAGGCAGTGGCGAGCACCAAGTGCTGCGCTTTACCAGCAACGTCGATGACCAAGTCGCTGCGGGCCTGGATCATCCCCTTCGCGTCGAAATCGATCCGCGGACTCAAGAGCCTTCGCCCTATGTCCTCATGCGCAGCAACTTAGAGGCGTTGATTCACCGCAACGTATTCTACCAGTTGGTCGAGTTGGCGGTGCCGCGCGAAATCGATGGGCACACATGGCTGGGTGTCTGGAGTGGCGGCGAGTTCTACCCGATCGGTCGGCCGTGAACAGCCGAAGGGTGCAATGAACCGCGCAGCGGCCCCTGGGCTGGCACTGATCGGCCTCCCGCTTTTTCGCTGAATTGGCCATTTGTCCCAAGCGTTTCGGGGCATAACCTGCTGGCAGTCACCCATCAGGAGAAGCCCATGAAAATCCGCCGTTATTCTTTTGCCTTGCTGTTGTCCCTTGGCTTGTGGGGCGCCCAAGCGCCAGCCTGGGCCCACGGCGAGCAACCGGATCAGGTCAAGGTTCTGCAAGAACAGCTCCCCAGTAATGCCCCAGGCAAGAAGGCCGTCATGCTCACCGTCAACTATGCCCCGGGACAGGCTTCGCCGGCGCACCGGCACCCTGGTGCAGTAATGGCCTATGTACTCGAAGGAGCGGTGACCTCCAGGCTCAATGATGAACAAGAAAAGACCTACACAGCAGGGGAGTACTGGTATGAAACACCGGGTACCGTGCATAGCGTGTCGCGTAACGCCAGCACGACCCAGTCTGCCAAGCTGCTGGTGTGGAGCCTGGTCGAGGAAAGCAAGCCGGTCACCGAGCCGCTGAAATAAAGCGCTACGCCAGAAACGAAAAAACCTCCAGTGCTTGCGCATCTGGAGGTTTTTCAGTGTTTGGCTCCGCGACCTGGACTCGAACCAGGGACCCAATGATTAACAGTCATTTGCTCTACCGACTGAGCTATCGCGGAATCTGCGCGTATCTTACTGATAGCCAAGGGGAAGTCAAGCTTCCCCCTGGGCAATCAATAGGTTACAGCACTTCGACGATGGCCTTGGTGACCACGTGGATGTTGCTCTGGTTCAGCGCGGCGACGGCGATACGGCCGGTGTCCAGGGCATAGATACCGAAGTCGTTCTTCAGGCGCGCGACTTGATCAACGGTCAGGCCCGAATAGGAGAACATGCCTACCTGGCGGCCGACGAAGCTGAAGTCGCGCTTGGCGCCATATTGGGCCAGCAGCTCGACCATCTGCTTGCGCATGCCGTGGATGCGCTCGCGCATTTCGCCCAGTTCCGCTTCCCACATCTGACGCAGTTCGGCGCTGTTGAGCACGGTGGCGACGATGGTGGCGCCGTGAGTCGGCGGGTTGGAGTAGGTGGTGCGGATCACACGCTTGACCTGCGACAGCACGCGGGTGCTTTCGTCCTTCGAGGCGGTGACGATCGACAGTGCGCCAACGCGCTCGCCATACAGCGAGAACGACTTGGAGAACGAGCTGGAAACGAAGAACTCCATGCCCGACTCGGCGAACAGGCGCACGGCGAAGGCGTCTTCGGCGATGCCGTCACCGAAGCCCTGGTAGGCCATGTCAAGGAATGGCACATGGCCCTTGGCCTTGACGACGTCCAGAACGTTTTTCCAATCGTCCAGGGTCAGGTCGACGCCGGTCGGGTTATGGCAGCAGGCGTGCAGCACGACGATCGAACCGGAAGGCAGGTTGTTCAGGTCTTCGAGCATGCCAGCGCGGTTGACGTCATTGCTCGGCGCGTCGTAGTAACGGTAGTTCTGCACCGGGAAGCCAGCGCTTTCGAACAGGGCGCGATGGTTTTCCCAGCTCGGATCGCTGATGGCCACGACGGCGTTGGGCGAAAGACGCTTGAGGAAGTCGGCACCGATTTTCAGAGCACCGGTACCGCCAACGGCCTGTACGGTGACCACGCGGCCAGCGGCCAGCAGGGGCGACTCGGCGCCGAACAGCAGCTTCTGCACGGCCTGGTCGTAGGTGGCGATACCATCGATCGGCAGGTAGCCGCGCGAGGCATGCTGGGCAGCACGCTGGGTTTCGGCTTCGATCACGGCGCGCAGCAGCGGAATGCGGCCTTCCTCATTGCAGTACACGCCTACGCCCAGGTTGACCTTGTCGGTACGTGGGTCGGCGTTGAATGCTTCGTTGAGGCCCAGGATGGGGTCGCGGGGTGCCAGCTCGACAGCGGAAAACAGGCTCATTGTTACCTTGGCTCTGATTGGAGAGTGATAGGACGCGCACACTCCGGCCGAGTGCACAGAAGTGGTGCGCAAACGGGGAGTCAGTATAGTGATACCGATCGGTCACGGCGACAGTCTGGCGCAGGTTTTCCGGGCTTTTGTGCGAATATTTTTCGACCATTGGTCGAATTGCCCGGTCCACTGTAATGCGCGTTCACACCTGGGCCTTGATTCCGGTCCCGGGCGGGCGCATTTGGGTATAGACTACTGGCTAAATTTACAGTTGCTGCGTTACCGCGAGGTTCGTCATGTTCGAGTTCCAGCTCGTCACCCGTTTCCAGCCGGCCGGCGACCAGCCCGAGGCCATCCGCCTGATGGTCGAGGGCATCGAGGCCGGGCTTTCGCACCAGACCCTGCTGGGCGTGACCGGCTCGGGCAAGACCTTCAGCATCGCCAACGTCATCCAGCAGGTGCAGCGCCCGACCCTGGTACTGGCTCCGAACAAGACCCTGGCGGCGCAGCTGTACGGCGAGTTCAAGGCGTTCTTCCCGAACAACGCGGTGGAGTATTTCGTCTCCTACTACGACTACTACCAGCCTGAGGCCTATGTGCCCTCGTCCGACACCTTCATCGAGAAGGATGCCTCGATCAACGATCACATCGAGCAGATGCGCCTGTCGGCCACCAAGGCCCTGTTGGAGCGCCGCGACGCGATCATCGTCACTACGGTGTCCTGCATCTACGGCCTGGGCAGCCCGGAGACCTACCTGAAGATGGTCCTGCACGTCGATCGGGGCGACAAGCTCGATCAGCGTGCCCTGTTGCGCCGACTGGCGGACCTGCAATACACCCGCAACGAGATGGATTTTGCCCGTGCCACCTTTCGCGTGCGTGGTGACGTGGTCGATATCTTCCCCGCTGAATCGGACCTCGAGGCGATCCGCATCGAGCTGTTCGATGATGAGGTGGAGAACATCGCCGCATTCGACCCGCTCACCGGCGAGGTCATCCGCAAGCTGCCGCGGTTCACCTTTTACCCCAAGAGCCACTACGTCACGCCGCGTGAAACCTTGCTGGAGGCTGTGGAGGGCATCAAGGAGGAACTCAAGGATCGCCTCGACTACCTGCAGAAGGCCAACAAACTGGTAGAGGCCCAGCGTCTGGAGCAGCGTACCCGCTTCGACCTGGAGATGATCCTCGAACTGGGTTACTGCAATGGCATCGAGAACTACTCGCGCTACCTGTCCGGCCGCCCAGCCGGAGCGCCCCCACCGACCCTGTATGACTACCTGCCGGCGGACGCGCTGCTGGTGATCGACGAATCCCATGTCAGCGTTCCCCAGGTCGGTGCCATGTACAAGGGTGACCGCTCACGCAAGGAAACCCTGGTGGAGTACGGCTTCCGCCTGCCGTCGGCGCTGGACAACCGTCCCATGCGCTTTGACGAGTGGGAGTCTGTCAGCCCGCAGACCATTTTTGTCTCGGCAACCCCCGGCCCTTACGAAGCCGAGCACGCCGGACGGGTGGTGGAGCAAGTGGTACGCCCCACCGGCCTGGTGGACCCGCAGGTGGAGGTGCGACCGGCGCTGACCCAGGTCGATGATCTGCTTTCGGAAATCCACAAGCGGGTGGGCGCTGGCGAGCGAGTGCTGGCCACCACCTTGACCAAGCGCATGGCCGAGGACCTCACCGATTACCTGGCCGATCACGACGTGCGGGTACGCTACCTGCACTCGGACATCGACACCGTCGAGCGGGTGGAGATCATTCGTGATCTGCGCCTGGGAACTTTCGACGTGCTGGTGGGCATCAACCTGCTGCGTGAGGGCCTGGACATGCCCGAGGTGTCCCTGGTGGCCATCCTCGATGCGGACAAGGAAGGCTTCCTGCGCTCGGAGCGCTCGCTGATCCAGACCATCGGCCGCGCCGCACGTAACCTCAACGGCAAGGCGATCCTTTACGCCGATCAGGTCACAGGTTCCATGCAGCGCGCCATTGACGAGACCGAGCGACGCCGGGCCAAGCAGATCGAGTTCAACTTGGCCCACGGCATCGTGCCCAAGGGCGTGGTCAAGGACATCACCGACATCATGGAGGGTGCGAGCGTCCCGGGTGGGCGCAGCAAGAAGCGCAAGGGCATGGCCAAGGCTGCGCAGGAGAGCGCCCGCGACGAAGCCGAATTGCAGACACCGGCGCAGATCACCAAGCGCATCAAGCAGTTGGAAGAGAAGATGTTCCAGTTCGCCCGCGACCTGGAGTTCGAGGCCGCGGCCCAGCTGCGCGACGAGATTGGCCAGCTGCGCGAGCTGTTGATCACCAGCTGAGATCTATGACCGGTCCCGGCTTTTTTGCGGGTGGCCCGCGAAAAGGCCGGTATAGGCGGCAACTCCAGTCAATGGGCCTCGCCTGGTTTTAGCCCGGGGGGCAACTTACGGGTCATCAGCACGGCCACCATGCTTACCACCAACCCGAGTCCAACCCAGTGGAAGGCATCGTTGTAGGCCATGATCAACGCTTGTTGGTGGGTGATCTCGCTCAGTTTGCCCAGTGCCGCGTTATCACTGCCCAGTCGCTCAGCCAGCTGCGCCAGCCGCTCGGCCACCTGTGGATTGTTCGGTACCACCGATTCGCGCAGGTAATCGAAGTACACTTTGGTCCGCGCATCCAGCAGCGTGGCCAGCAGCGCGATACCTATCGCCCCGCCCAGGTTGCGCAGGATATTGAACAGGCTCGACGCCGACCCCGCGTCTTCCGGCAGGATGTAGGCGGTGGCGATGAGCGAAATGGTCACCATGATCATCGGCTGCCCCACAGCGCGGATGATCTGGATCTGATCGAATTGCGGCCCGGCAAAGTCAGGGTTCAGCACCCCCGAGCCGAAGCTGGCCAGCCCGAACAGACAAAAGCCCAGCGCACAGAGCACTTTGGGCGGGACCACTCTCATCAACAGCGGCACCAACGGAATCAGAAACAGCTGCGGCAACCCCATCCACATGATCACCTCGCCGATCTGCAGGGCGTTGTAGCCCTGGACCTGCGCCAGGTACAGCGGCAACAGGTAGATCGAGCCATACAGCCCAACGCCCATTCCCAGGCTCGCCACGCTGCTAAGCCCGAAGTTGCGGTTGCCTAGGATGCGCAGGTTGATCAGCGGGTGAGGCCTGGAGAACTGCAGGATGACGAAGGTGATCAGGCTGATCAGCGCGACCGTGCCCAGGCTGACGATAAGATTCGACTCCAGCCAATCCTTGCGATGGCCTTCTTCCAGAAACACTTGCAAGCAGCCCAGGCCCAGCCCCAGCGTGACGATGCCGGCGTAGTCGGTGCGCTTGAGCAGGTCCCAGTGTGCTTCCTTCTTCTCAAGGCCATAGAGCAGGCCTGCGATCATTACGATCCCTGGTGGCACATTGATGTAGAAGATGTACTCCCAGCCCCAGTTCTCGGTCAGCCAGCCGCCCAGCGTCGGGCCGATCGAGGGGGCGAACGTAGCGGTCATGGCGAACATGGCCATGCCCTTGGCGCGTTGATGCTCCGGAAGCTTGATGAGGGTGAGGGTGAATGCCAGGGGGATCAATGCGCCGCCGGTGAAACCCTGGAGGGCGCGAAAGAGAATCATGCTCTCCAGATTCCAGGCCATGGAGCACAGCAGCGAAGAGGTGAGAAACCCCAGGGATACCCAGACTGCCAAGCGCCGGGCCGAGAGTAGCTGCACCAGCCAGGCGGTGAGGGGAATCATGATGATCTCCGCCACCAGGTACGAGGTGGAAATCCACGAACCTTCCTCAAGGGTGGCCGAGAGCGCGCCCTGAATGTCCTTGAGCGATGAGTTGGTGATCTGGATATCCAGGACCGCCATGAAGGCGCCGAGCATCGCGCTCATCACCGCGATCCAATCGCGGCGGCTCGGCTGTGCAGTGGGGCGTATCAGCGCATCACCGGCCATCGTGGCCTTCGTCCGCATCTCGCAGGTCAACGGTCGCGGTCACCGACATGCCCGGGCGGATGCGCCCATGCAGCGGATTGTCGGCGGCAAAGGTGAGCTTGACCGGAATGCGTTGGACCACCTTGGTGAAGTTGCCGGTGGCGTTGTCCGGGGGCAACAGGCTGAACTGTGCACCGGAAGCCGCGAACAGGCTGTCCACCTGGCCTTCGATCGGGGTGTCCGGGTAGCTGTCGAACACCAGCTCCGCGCGTTGCCCAGGCCGCATCCGGCCTATCTGGGTCTCCTTGAAGTTGGCCTGTACCCAGATGTCTTCGTCCGGAACGATCGATAACAGGTAGGCTCCAGCTTGCACCACCTGGCCATTACGCGCGTTGCGCTGGCCAATGGTGCCGCTGATCGGCGCGCGGATTTCGCAGCGGCTCAGGTTCAGCTCGGCCTGGGCCAAGTCGGTGCGAGCATTGGCGATCTGCGCATCGAGACGCTTGAGGTCGGCGCTCAGGGCATTGACCTGCTGGCGCTGGCTTTGCAGGTCGGCTTGGGCTTTGTCGACCTGGGAGCGGGCCACGTGGCTTTCTGCCGAGAGGGTGGTGACGCGTTCTTCAGAGACAAAACCCGGTTTACGCAAGGCTTGGGCACGGTTGAGGTCCAGTTGCGAGCGGTTGAAGGTCGCCTGGTTGGCCGCTACCTGGGCCTGGCCGGCTGCAATCAGGCTGCCTTGCTGGGTCAGCCGGCTTTGCGCCTGTTCGCGTTCGGCCTCGCGCGTGGCCAGGGCAGCGCGGGCGCGCTCGACGGCCAGCTCGAAGTCGGCGAGTTCCAAGTGAACCAAGAGCTCGCCCTTGCTCACATGTTGGTTGTCCTCGACCAGGACGTTGTCGATGCGTGCGCCGAGCTGGCTCGAGATGCGCGTGATTTCGCCCTGGACGTAAGCATTGTCGGTGCTCTCGTAGAAGCGGCCCTTGAAGTACCAGTGGGCCAGGAAGGCGAGGGCGACGAGCAGGACCAGGGTGAAGAAGATCAGCAGGCGGCGTTTGAGCTGGGCGGGCATGAGGACTATGGTTCCAGAAATGTAAGTAAATTTAACAGCGAGTACTGGCGCCCTAACAAGTGACAATCGCGCCATTGCTGGAGCCGGACGCCCGCTCCCTGCTAACATCCCGCCTTTGTTTCATCTTTCGTTCGAGACTCTCCATGACCACCGTTCGCACGCGCATCGCGCCATCGCCTACCGGCGATCCCCATGTCGGCACCGCCTACATCGCCCTGTTCAACTACTGCTTTGCCAAGCAGCATGGCGGTGAGTTCATCCTGCGTATCGAAGATACCGACCAGTTGCGCTCGACCCGTGAGTCGGAGCAGCAGATCTTCGACGCCCTGCGTTGGCTCGGCATCGAATGGAACGAAGGCCCGGACGTCGGCGGCCCCCACGGCCCGTACCGGCAGAGCGAGCGCGGTGAGATCTATGCCAAGTACGCCAAGCAACTGGTCGATGCCGGGCATGCCTTCTATTGCTTCTGCACCGCCGAGGAGCTGGAGCAGATGCGTGCCGAGCAGATGGCCCGTGGCGAGACCCCGCGCTATGACGGCCGGGCGCTCTTGCTGAGCGCCGAGGAAGTGCAGCGTCGCCTGGATGCCGGCGAGCCCCACGTGATCCGCATGAAGGTGCCGAGCGAAGGTATCTGCGTGGTTCCGGACATGCTTCGTGGTGACGTCGAGATCCCATGGGATCGCATGGACATGCAGGTGTTGATGAAGAACGACGGCCTGCCGACCTACTTCCTGGCCAACGTGGTCGACGACCACCTGATGGGCATCACCCACGTCCTGCGGGGCGAGGAGTGGCTGCCATCGGCGCCGAAGCTGATCAAGCTGTACGAATACTTCGGCTGGGAGCAGCCCAAGCTTTGCTACATGCCGCTGCTGCGCAACCCCGACAAGTCCAAACTGTCCAAGCGCAAGAACCCGACTTCGGTGACATTCTACGAGCGCATGGGCTTCATGCCCGAGGCCATGCTCAACTACCTGGGCCGTATGGGCTGGTCGATGCCGGACGAGCGCGAGAAGTTCTCCCTGGCGGAAATGGTCGAGCACTTCGACCTGTCGCGCATCTCTTTGGGGGGGCCGATCTTCGATATCGAGAAATTGTCCTGGCTCAATGGCCAATGGCTGCGCGAGCTGCCGGTGGAAGAATTCGCCGCACGCGTGCAGAAGTGGGCCTTCAACAGCGATTACATGATGAAAATCGCGCCGCACGTGCAGGGCCGGGTGGAGACCTTCAGCCAGATCGCCCCATTGGGAGGTTTCTTCTTCGAAGGTGCGCTCAAGCTCGATGCCAAGCTGTTCGAGAGCAAGAAGCTGTCCGCCGATCAGGTGCGTCAGGTCATGCAATTGATCCTGTGGAAGCTCGAGAGCCTGCGCCAGTGGGAGAAGGACCGTATCACCGGCTGCATCCAGGCGGTGGTCGATGCCCTGGAACTGAAGCTACGTGACGCCATGCCGCTGATGTTCGCTGCGGTCACGGGCCAGGCCAGCTCGGTGTCGGTGCTCGATGCCATGGAGATCCTCGGTCCTGACCTGACCCGCTACCGCCTGCGCCAGGCGCTGGACCTGCTCGGTGGTGTATCGAAGAAAGAAAACAAGGAATGGGAAAAGCTGCTGGCGAGCATCGCCTGACCGCTTTGCGAAGGTCGCCGCTGAACCTGCGGGAGCGGGTTCAGCCGCGATTACGGTGGCGCATCCACCTCTGCATTGGCGGATAAACCCGCGCCTGCAGTGGGCGGTGCTCCAGAGGCACCAGGGCAGGGCGGTAAGTGATTGTTATCTGTGAAAAAATTTTTGAGGTTTTTCAAAAATTTGTTTGACAGCCCTGCAATCGGAACTTAATATGCGCCCCGTCCACAGCGATGAGTGAAATGAAGCGCAAGGCACCCAGCCAGCACTTCAGCTCAAAGCGACATTGTGGGGCTATAGCTCAGCTGGGAGAGCGCCTGCATGGCATGCAGGAGGTCAGCGGTTCGATCCCGCTTAGCTCCACCAAATTCCGCTTCGCGATCAACATGATTGGTCGGGAAGAAAGATCGGTTCCAGCAATCCGGTCTTTGAGGTAGAAGGTTCGTCCCCTTCGTCTAGTGGCCTAGGACACCGCCCTTTCACGGCGGTAACAGGGGTTCGAGTCCCCTAGGGGACGCCAGTTTTGCACAAGCGATGTTTCGATGTCGCTGGGCCGAGAGGCTAGAAATCCGGGGCTATAGCTCAGCTGGGAGAGCGCCTGCATGGCATGCAGGAGGTCAGCGGTTCGATCCCGCTTAGCTCCACCAATTTTGCCGCGGTTCGTGAAAACGGATCGGCACGAAGGTTGTTGTCCCCTTCGTCTAGTGGCCTAGGACACCGCCCTTTCACGGCGGTAACAGGGGTTCGAGTCCCCTAGGGGACGCCACTTTTACCCGCGTTTTGCGGGACTTTAAAGGCTCATTCGCATATTGAATGGGCCTTTTGTTTTTCCGCCTCGAAAAAAGCTCAGCCATCCGGCGGAAGGGGGCTTTTTTCTGCTTGCCAAAAAATATTACAGGCATAATATTTCGCTCATAATATTTTAGAGGCTGCCCATGAGCGACAAAAAGAGCAAAACCCGCGAGCGCATCCTGGAGGCGGCCTGCAGCGCCTTGATCCAGCACGGTCCCGCCGACCCGAGCGTAAGCCAGGTAATGGGCGCCGCCGGGCTGACGGTCGGGGGGTTCTATGCCCATTTCGACAGCAAGGATGAGCTTATGCTCGAGGCCTTTCGCCAATTGCTGGGTGAGCGCCGGGCCTTGCTTGCCCAGGTCGACCCGAGCCTCGATGGGGCAGGGCGGCGTGCGCTGGTGGCGGCGTTCTACTTGTCGCGCAAACATCGCGATGCCCAGGAGCATGCCTGCCCCCTGCCTACAGCCCTGAGCGAGATGCAGCGACTACCCGAGACATTCCGTGAGGTGCTGGCCGAGCACCTCGAGCTGATGACCGCGCAGATGGTCGATCGCCCGGAAGACGTCGATAAAGCCTTTGCCGACCTGTCTTTGATGATCGGCGGGCTCACCTTGGCGCGGGCCTTGGGTGATACCGAGTTGTCCGACCGTATCCTGCGTGCCGCCAAATCGGCGGTGATCTGAGCTAACCGACCCCTGGAGCAAGGTGATGACAACCCTGAGCTGGATTCGTGGCGTCAATGGCACCCTGGGCCATCTGGCCCCTGAGCATGTCGCCGGCAAGATGCGCCGAGCCTTCATGACCCCGCGTCCGTTGCCGCCCAGGCACTGGGAGTTGCCGCTGTTGGCCAAGGCCGAGCGCATCACCTTGCGCTTTGGGCTCTCGGCCTTGCGCTGGGGCAAAGGCCCGACTGTCTTGATGATGCATGGCTGGGAAGGCCGGCCAACTCAGTTCGCCGCACTGATCGAGACCCTGGTGGCGGCTGGGCACACGGTGGTGTCCCTCGAAGGGCCTGGTCACGGGCAGTCTCCGGGGCAACAGGCGCATGTGGGGCTGTTTGCCCGCGCCTTGCTGGAGGCGGCCGCAGAATTGCCACCGCTGCGTGCGGTGGTGGGGCATTCCATGGGCGGTGCCAGCATGCTGCTGGCCCTGCAATGGGGGCTGCGTACCGAGGTGGCGGTGAGCATCGCGGCGCCGGCGCAATTGCTCGGTGTATTGCGGGGCTTTGCCCATCGCCTGGGGCTGCCGGCCCGGGCCAGGGCAGCATTCATCCGACAGGTGGAGAAAGATGTCGGTGTGCAGATCTCGCGACTGGACGTCAGCGGCTACCAGCTGGACGTGCCTGGTCTGGTGGTGCATGCCAGCGACGACTCCCTGGTGCCGGCCACTGAGGCCCAGGCCATCCACAATGCGTGGTTCGACAGCCGCCTGATGCTGTTGGAGGAAGGTGGCCACCAGCGGGTGCTGGCCGATCCGCAGGTGAATCAGGCAGTGCTCGAGCTGCTGGCGCGCACGCCACAAGGAGCACGGCAAAGCGCCTGAGCATCCGGTACACTCTGCCCGATCACTGACCAAGGAGAGCGGGCATGAGCTGGGATCTGGCATCGCCATTCATCATTGATCTTCGCGTCGGCACCGAGGACATCGACGGCCTCGGTCATGCCAACAATGCGGTCTACGTCACCTGGCTGGAGCGTTGCGCGTGGCGCCATTCGCAGCGCCTGGGGCTGGATCTGGCCGAGTACCGCCGTCTGGACCGGGCCATGGCCGTGGTCCGTCATGAGATCGACTACCTCGCCGCCGCCTACGAGGACGACGAGCTGCAACTGGCGACCTGGATCATCGATTGGGACCAGCGTCTGCGCATGACCCGTCGCTTCCAGCTCAAGCGCCCGCGTGATGGCGTCACCCTGTTGCGGGCGCAGACCACCTTTGCCTGCATCGAGTTGTCCAGCGGCAAGCCCAAGCGCATGCCGGCAGAATTTATCGAGGGTTATGGTCCGGCGCTGGCCGGTGCCTGAATCGGCAGTCTTTTTTGCTAGACTGCCGCCTTTTTTCGCCGAGACCCTGACATGCAAATTGCCCTGGCCCCTATGGAGGGGCTGGTCGACAACATCCTGCGCGACGTCCTGACCCGGGTGGGGGGCATCGACTGGTGCGTCACCGAGTTCATCCGCGTTTGTGATCGTCTGCTGCCGGCTTCGTCATTCGACAAGCTGGCGCCTGAGCTGCGCCATGGTGCGCAGACCGCAGCTGGGGTGCCGATGCGCGTGCAGTTGCTGGGTTCGGACCCTGTCTGCCTGGCCGACAACGCCGTGCTGGCTTGTGAGCTGGGCGCGCCAGTGATCGACCTGAACTTCGGCTGCCCGGCCAAGACGGTGAACAAGTCTCGTGGTGGCGCAGTGCTGCTCAAGGAGCCCGAGCTGCTGCATGCCATCGTGCGCGAAGTTCGTCGCGCCGTGCCGGCTCACATTCCGGTGACCGCCAAGATGCGCCTGGGCTTCGACAGCCCGGACGGCGCCCTGGAATGCGCTACGGCGCTGGCCGAAGGCGGTGCCGAACATCTGGTGGTGCACGCCCGGACCAAGGTCGAGGGCTACAAGCCGCCGGCCCATTGGGAGTGGGTGGCGCGGGTGCAGGATGTGGTGAAGGTGCCGGTGTTCGCCAACGGCGAAATCTGGACTGTCGACGATTGGCGGCGTTGCCGTGAGGTCAGTGGAGCCGAAGACATCATGCTCGGCCGCGGCCTGGTATCGCGGCCAGATCTGGGGTTGCAGATCGCTGCGGCTCGCGATGGGCGGGAATACCAGCCGATGACCTGGGACGACCTGCTGCCGCTGCTGCGTGAGTTCTGGCGCCAGGCTCAAGCCAAGCTGTCGCCGCGTTATGCGCCTGGGCGCTTGAAGCAGTGGCTGGCCATGCTGACCCGCAGTTATCCCGAGGCGGTGGTGTTGTTTGCCGAACTGCGGCGCGAGGACGATTGCCAGCGGATCAGTCGACTGTTGGGTATTGAGCAGGCGGCAGCGGTGGATCTTGACGCGTGCGTGGCCTGAGGCAAAGCCTGCGCCTATAGCCCTCGTGCACGACGCCGCCAAAAAAAAATTTTTGAACGGCCTCTTGAAACCCTTTTGTCGGGCCTTATCTCTTGAGTACGCGATGCCGAAGTCGGGTCGCGTAATGACTTAACTTGCTGAATCTCAGGAGTTCATGACCATGACTACCGCTTTCTCTCTCGCTCCACTGTTCCGCCATTCCGTTGGTTTCGATCGTTTCAACGACCTGTTCGAATCTGCGGCACGTAACGAGGCGGGTAGCAGCTACCCTCCCTACAACGTGGAAAAACATGGCGATGACCACTATCGCATCGTGGTTGCCGCAGCCGGTTTCCAGGAGCAGGACCTCGACCTGCAGGTCGAAAAAGGCGTCCTGACCGTGATCGGTGGCAAGCGCGACAACAGCACCGAAGGTGTTACCTACCTGCATCAGGGCATTGCCCAGCGCGCCTTCAAGCTGTCCTTCCGCTTGGCTGACCACATCGAAGTGAAAGCCGCGGGCCTGGCCAACGGCCTGCTCAGCATCGACCTGCTGCGCATCGTGCCTGAAGAGGCCAAGCCAAAGCGCATCCCGATCAATGGCGAAAAGCCAGCGCTGAACTAAGTTCGGCGAGATGAAGAAAGGGCACCTTCGGGTGCCCTTTTTGCATTGTGAACCCGGCCTATCCCAAGCATCTTGGGGAGCAATTGTCTTCTCTGTGGCGTTCTCTTCGCGGGCAAACCCGCATGTGTTTGCCCGCGACGGCCAGGCTCTCCCAGGGCTCAGTAATCCGCCGGTGCTTCCATCAGCATCTGGCGAAACTCTGGCAGGGGCAGTGGGCGGCTGTGCAGGTAGCCTTGGTACAGGTAGCAGCCTTGGCGCTCGAGAAACTCCAGTTGATCGGACTGCTCCACCCCTTCGGCGATCACCGCTAAATCCAGGCTACGGGCCATGGCCACGATGGCGCGGACGATCTCGGCGTCGTTAGGATCGATCGGGGCATCCCGCACGAAGGTCTGGTCGATCTTCAGCGCATCCACCGGCAGGCGTTTGAGGTAGGTCAGCGAAGAATAGCCGGTGCCGAAGTCGTCCATGGCAAAGCTCACCCCATAGCGCTTGAGCTCGCGCATCTTGCTGATGGTGTCTTCCAGGTTCTGGATGACGATGCCTTCGGTGATCTCAAGCTTGAGCATTCGTCGCGGCAGGCGGTAATCATCCAGGCTGCGCAGTACCCGTTCGACGAAATCGTTCTGGCGGAACTGCCGGGGGCTGATATTGACGCACAGGCTGAAATCATCGGCGTCGATCAGCCCATCCTCGAGCATGCGCGCACAGGCATCACAGGCTTCGTCGAGGATCCAGCTGCCCACTTCCAGAATCAGGCCACTTTCCTCGAGCACCTGGATGAACTGCGACGGGGGCTGTTGGCCCAGTTGCGGATGGTGCCAGCGCAGCAGGACCTCGGCACCGACAATGCGGTTGTCGCGGGCGTCCACCTGCGGCTGGAAATGCAGCGCGAGCTCGCCGCGGGCCAGGGCCAGACGCAGATCGGTCTCCATGCGCAGGCGTTCGCTGGCAGCCTTCTGCATGGTGGTGTGGAACAGTTGCGTGGTGTTGCGCCCCGAGTCCTTGGCCCGATACAGGGCGATGTCGGCGCGCTTGAGCAGGTCGGCGGGGGTCGCGCCATGGTCCGGTATCAGCGCCACGCCGATGCTGGGGGTGACCTGCAGGCGCTGGCCATCCAGGGACATGGGTTCGGCAAGCAGCTCGCGCAGGGTGTCGGCCAGTTCGCGGACTTTTTCCTCCACTTGATCGCGGCTGCCCTCCAGGCCGCTGAGCAGCACCACGAACTCGTCGCCGCCCAGGCGGGCCACCGTGTCCTCCAGGCGTACGCTGGCCTCCAGGCGCGCGGTGATGATCTTGAGCACCGTATCGCCCACCGGGTGACCGAGGGAGTCGTTGATGTGCTTGAAATGGTCAAGATCCAGGAACAACAGCGCGCCGCGCAGGTTGTGGCGCTTGAGCAGGGCGATCTGCTGGCTCAGGCGGTCCATCAGCAGGGCGCGGTTGGGTAGGTTGGTCAGCGGGTCGTGGTAGGCCAGGTGGCGAATCTGCGCCTGGGCGTTCTTCAGCTGGCTGACATCGCGGGCGGTGAGCAACAGGCAGTCGGCCTCGTTGAGGCTCAGCGGTTCCACCGAGACCTCCACGGTGAGGATGTCGCCGCGTTTGTTGCGGCCCAGCATTTCACGATGGTGCACCCGGCCGCGCTCCCTGAGTTCGGTGAGCAGGGCTGCGCGTTGCTTGTCGTCCGCCCAGATCCCGATTTCATAGACCGTGCGCCCGATCACTTCGGCGCTGCTGTACCCGGTCAACCGGCAGAAACCGTCGTTGACTTCGAGGTAGCGGCCCGTCGTGCGTTCGGTAAGCGTGATGGCGTCGGGGCTCGAGTGGAAGGCCTTGGCGAATTTCTCTTCGCTGGCCTTGAGGGCCGCTTCGGCGCGCTGCTGTTGGGTGATGTCGCGCAGGGTTGTGACGCTGCAGGGCTGGTCGTCGACGATGATCTGGCAACTGGAGATGACGCACGTCAGTGACGTGCCGTTGTGGTGATTGACCACCACCGCCACATTGTTCAGTGCCCGTTCGCGAATCACCTGCTCGATGCGCTGAGCCCGTTGCGCCGACTCCGCCCACAGGCCGATCTGCTCGGCGGTGCGGCCGATGACCTGCTCGGCGCTCCAGCCGAAGGTCTGGGTGAAGGCGCGGTTGATTTCAATGAACTGGCCGTTGTCCTGGCGGGTCACGCAGATCGGGTCCGGGCTGACCTGGAACAGGCTGGCGAATTTTTCCTCGGAGGCGCTCAGGCGCTGTTCGCGTTCCACCTGATCGGTGATGTCGAGCAGGGTGCCGGCCATGCGCAGTGGGTTGCCCTGTTCGTCGCGATAGAGGCGGGCGCGGCTTTCGATATAGCGCGAAGCGCCGTTGTCCAGTTGCACCCGGTAGGTGACCTGGTAGTTACCCGCCGGCCCTTCGCGCAGGCTGCGGTAGGTCTGGCGCATGACGCTGCGCTCCTGCTCCGACACGCCCTCGAAGAAAGCCTCGAACGACTCGTGAAATGGCACGGGGGCCAGGCCGTGCAGCTGTGCGGCGCGGGCCGAGCCATAGAGCATGCCGCTGGGGATATGCCAGTCCCAGGTGCCCAGTTGCGCGGAATCCAGTGCCAGGTCCAGGCGCTCCTGGCTGTCCTTGAGGGCTTGCTCTGCGCGCTTGCGTTCGCTGGTATCGACAAAGGTGCTGAGCAGGTAGGTCACGCCTTCGAGCTCGATGCTCTGGGTGCAGAGGATGCCATCGTGGATCTTGCCGGTGCTGGCGCGAAACTGCACCTCGAGGGTCAGCGGGCCACCATTGCTGCTGCGCGTGCTGTCCAGCACTTGGTGGCGCAGCTCGGGGTTGACCCACAGCCCCAGCTCCAGGGTGGTCTTGCCGATCACCTGGTTGCCGGGCCAGCCGAACATGTCTTCGAAATGCTGGTTGACCTCGAAGATCATGCCGTCGTGACGGCGGGTCAGAAGGATGACATTGGGGCTCAAGTGAAAGAGGGTGGCGAAGCGCTTTTCCGAGTTGATCAGCGCGGTCTCCCGCTCGTGTTGCCGGGTGATTTCCCGCACGACCCCGATCATTTGCGGGCGACCGTCCGGGGCATGGGTCAGGCTGCCGGTAACTTCCAGCCAGTGCACGCTGCCGTCCGGCCAGCGTATGCGGTGGCGCATGGCCGGCTCCACGGGTTCGCCATTGACCACGGCCTGGAACATCTGGCGCGTGCGGGCGCGATCCTCCTCAGGCAGCAGATCGAGGTAATCGATGTCATTGGGCAATGGCCGATCAGGCGCGAAGCCGAACAGCGCCTGGGTAGCCCGCGACCAACTGATTCGGCCGCTGTCGATATCCCACAGCCAAGCGCCCAGGCGCGCGCCATTGAGCGCGGCCAGCAGTTGCGGAGCGTTCTGCCAAGTCTGCTCCGACTCCTGGGGAGCTGCCGCGTGGATGCGCGGCAGGCGCGGAAAACGGTTTGCTGATTTGGGCATCGGTACCAGACCTTTGGCGGATGACGCGTCCCTGTTTGGAAAACCGGCCGGACTGTGCTCAGGCGGCCGCTGCGTGGCTGTCGAGCAGCGCCATGAAGGCCTTGGCCGCGTTCGACAGCGTGCGTTCCGTATGCAGAATGTAGCCTAGCTGGCGTGACAGCTGTATGCCGGGCAAGGCGATGGGTGCAACCTGCTCATCGAGCATGGTGCGCGGTAGCACGCTCCAGGCAAGGCCAATGGAAACCATCATCTTGATGGTCTCCAGATAGTTGGTACTCATCGCGATGTTCGGTGTCAGGCCCTGGCTTTCGAACAGGCGCTGGACGATATGATGAGTGAAGGTATTGCCGCCGGGGAACACCGCGGGGTGACGGGCGACATCGGCCAGGCTGACTTGCTGGTTGCTGGCCAGGGGGTGCTCGGGGGCGGCGACGAAATCCAGTGCGTCGTCCCAGACGGGCACGGCACGAATCAAGTGGTGTGGCTCTGGAGCCAAGGTGATGACCGCGATCTCTGCACGCCCATGGAGAATCTCATCGTAGGCCGCTTCCGAATCCAGGAACTGAATATCCAGCGCCACCGACGGGTGCTGGCGGGTGAAAGCCCGCAACAGCGGGGGCAGGCGGTGCAAGCCGATATGGTGACTGGTGGCGAGGGTCAGGCGACCACTCACCTCACCGGTCAAATTGGTCAGCGCTCGTCGGGTATCATCCAGAACGTTGAGGATCTGGTAGGCACGGGGCAGCAGGGCGCGTCCGGCTTCGGTCAGGGTCACTTCCCGGCCGAGGCGGTCGAACAGGCGCACGTCCAATTGCTGCTCCAGCCCGGCAATGCGTTTGCTGACGGCCGGCTGGGTCAGATGCAGGCGCTCGCCGGCTCCTGAAAAGCTCCCGGTTTCGGCGATGGCAATGAAGGCGCTGAGGTTGGCCAGGTCCATGACGTCGAATTCCTGTTGGTTATCCAAAGCATAAAAATTATGAATTTGAGTTATTCAATCTAACCCCATAGCATCGACCGTACAAGCCAAGGGGTTATTGGCATAGAAATACGCTGATGAGGAATAGTCAGATGTCTGGCAAAACGCTCTACGACAAACTCTGGGATGCGCACGAAGTCAAGCGGCGCGACGATGGTTCGTCCTTGATCTACATCGATCGTCACATCATCCACGAAGTGACTTCGCCCCAGGCCTTCGAAGGCCTGCGCCTGGCCAACCGCAAGCCATGGCGTATCGATGCCAACATCGCGACCCCTGACCATAACGTGCCGACCACGCCAGAGCGCAAGGGCGGCATTGAGGCCATCGTCGACGAAGTGTCGCGCCTGCAGGTGCAGACCCTCGACGAGAACTGCGACGAATACGGCATCGTCGAATTCAAGATGAACGACGAGCGTCAGGGCATCGTGCACGTCATCAGCCCCGAGCAGGGCGCTACCCTGCCTGGCATGACCGTGGTCTGCGGCGACTCGCACACCTCGACCCACGGCGCCTTCGGCGCACTGGCCCATGGCATCGGCACCTCGGAAGTCGAGCATGTGCTGGCCACCCAGTGCCTGGTCGCCAAGAAGATGAAGAACATGCTGGTGCGCGTCGAAGGGCAGTTGCCTGCAGGCGTGACCGCCAAGGACATCGTCCTTGCCGTGATCGGCAAGATCGGCACCGCCGGCGGCAATGGCCACGCCATGGAGTTCGCTGGCAGCGCCATCCGTGAGCTGTCGATGGAAGGCCGCATGACCATCTGCAACATGTCCATCGAAGCCGGTGCTCGCGTAGGCCTGGTTGCCGTGGATGACACCACCGTTGCCTATGTCGAGGGCCGTCCGTACGCGCCCAAGGGCGAGCAATGGAAGCAGGCGGTCGCGGCCTGGAAGGGCCTGGTTTCCGATGCCGATGCGGTGTTCGACACCGTGGTCGAGTTGGACGCTGCGCAGATCAAGCCGCAGGTCAGCTGGGGGACTTCGCCTGAGATGGTCCTTGCCGTCGACCAGCGTGTGCCGGATCCGGCTGTCGAGCCTGACCTGATCAAGCGCGGCTCCATCGAGCGCGCGCTCAAGTACATGGGCCTGGCCGCCAATCAGGCGATCACCGACATCAAGCTCGACCGTGTGTTCATCGGCTCCTGCACCAACTCGCGCATCGAAGACCTGCGCGCCGCCGCCGAGATCGCCAAGGGCCGCAAGGTCGCGGCGAACGTCAAGCAAGCCTTGGTGGTGCCAGGCTCGGGCCTGGTCAAGGCCCAGGCCGAGCGCGAAGGGCTGGACAAGATCTTCATCGAGGCGGGTTTCGAATGGCGTGAGCCTGGCTGCTCCATGTGCCTGGCGATGAACCCGGACCGCCTGGAAAGCGGCGAGCATTGCGCCTCGACCTCAAACCGCAACTTCGAAGGCCGTCAGGGCGCGGGTGGTCGTACCCACCTGGTCAGCCCGGCCATGGCCGCCGCCGCCGCGGTGACCGGCCACTTCATCGATGTCCGCGAGTTGATCCAAGGGAGCGCAGCATGAAAGCCTTTACCCAGCACATCGGTCTTGTCGCACCATTGGATCGCGCCAACGTCGACACCGACCAGATCATTCCCAAGCAGTTCCTGAAGTCGATCAAGCGCACCGGTTTCGGTCCGAACCTGTTCGATGAGTGGCGCTACCTGGACGTGGGCCAGCCCTACCAGGACAACAGCAAGCGTCCGCTCAACAAGGACTTCGTGCTCAACCACGAGCGCTACCAGGGGGCCAGCGTGTTGCTGGCGCGGGAGAACTTCGGTTGTGGCTCGAGCCGTGAGCACGCGCCATGGGCGTTGGATGAATACGGCTTCCGTAGCGTCATCGCGCCGAGCTTCGCCGACATCTTCTTCAACAACAGCTTCAAGAACGGCCTGCTGCCGATCATCCTCAGCGACGAAGAAGTCGACGAGTTGTTCAAGCAGGTCGAAGCCAACCCGGGCTACCAGCTGACTATCGATCTGCAAGCGCAGGCCGTGACTCGTCCGGACGGTAAGGTGCTGCATTTCGAGATCGACGCCTTCCGCAAGCACTGCTTGCTCAATGGTCTCGACGATATCGGCCTGACCCTGCAGGACAGCGACGCCATCCAGGCGTTCGAGGCCAAGCACCGCGCCAGTCAGCCCTGGTTGTTCCGCGACGCTTGATACGCGGATTGCCCGGCAGGGCGTCTCCTGTAACGATGTAGGGCAGGGGCCGTTTCGCCGGGCCGGTTTTTATCGGTGGGCCGAGCAGGCGCGCCGTTCGAATGGATAGAGGAAAGCATGAGCAAGCAGATTCTGATTCTCCCAGGTGATGGTATCGGTCCGGAAATCATGGCCGAGGCGGTCAAGGTGCTGGAGCTGGCCAACGACAAGTTCCAGCTCGGCGTCACCCTGGAGCACGACGTGATCGGCGGCGCGGCCATCGACAAGCACGGCATTCCGCTGGCCGACGAGACCCTGGAGCGCGCGCGCAAAGCCGACGCCGTACTGCTCGGTGCGGTCGGTGGGCCCAAGTGGGACAAGCTCGAGCGTGACATCCGCCCAGAGCGCGGCCTGCTCAAGATCCGTTCGCAACTGGGTCTGTTCGCCAACCTGCGCCCAGCGATCCTCTACCCGCAGTTGGCCGATGCCTCCTCGCTCAAGCCGGAAATCGTCGCGGGCCTGGATATTCTCATCGTTCGCGAGCTGACGGGCGGCATCTACTTCGGTGCACCACGCGGTCAGCGCGAGCTGGAAGGTGGCGAGCGCCAGGCCTACGACACCCTGCCGTACAGCGAAAGTGAAGTGCGCCGCATTGCCCGTGTCGGTTTCGACATGGCTCGCGTGCGTGGCAAGAAGCTGTGCTCGGTGGACAAGGCCAACGTACTGGCTTCCAGCCAGTTGTGGCGTGAAGTGGTCGAGGACGTGGCCAAGGACTACCCGGACGTCGAACTCAGCCACATGTACGTCGATAACGCCTCCATGCAACTGGTCCGTGCACCCAAGCAGTTCGATGTGATGGTGACCGACAACATGTTCGGTGACATTCTGTCGGATGAAGCTTCCATGCTGACCGGTTCCATCGGCATGCTGCCGTCTGCGTCCCTCGATGCCAACAACAAGGGCATGTACGAGCCTTGCCACGGCTCGGCGCCGGACATCGCAGGTCTTGGCATCGCCAACCCGCTGGCGACCATCCTGTCGGTGTCGATGATGCTGCGTTACAGCTTCAACCAAGTGGTTGCAGCTGATGCGATCGAGAAGGCTGTCAGCGTGGTGCTGGATCAGGGCCTGCGTACTGGTGACATCTGGTCGGCCGGCTGCAACAAGGTAGGCACGCAGGAAATGGGCGACGCAGTAGTCGCAGCGCTGCGGAATCTGTAATCTCTCTGGCCCGCCATCGTCTTCCCTCGATGGCGGCCCACTTTTAGCAAAGGTGTAGTTGCGATGAAACGTGTAGGTCTGATCGGTTGGCGAGGTATGGTCGGTTCCGTGCTCATGCAGCGGATGCTGGAGGAGCAGGATTTCGACCTCATCGAGCCGGTGTTCTTCACCACGTCCAACGTGGGTGGCCAGGGTCCGAACGTGGGCAAGGATATTGCTCCGCTCAAGGACGCCTATAGCATTGAAGAACTCAAGACCCTCGACGTCATCCTGACCTGCCAGGGTGGCGACTACACCAACGAAGTCTTCCCCAAGCTGCGTGAAGCGGGCTGGCAGGGCTACTGGATCGACGCGGCTTCCTCCCTGCGCATGCAGGATGACGCCGTGATCATCCTAGACCCGGTCAACCGCAAGGTCATCGACCAGCAGCTCGATGCGGGCACCAAGAACTACATCGGCGGCAACTGCACCGTCAGCCTGATGCTGATGGGCCTGGGCGGCCTGTTCGAAGCCGGTCTGGTCGAGTGGATGAGCGCCATGACCTATCAGGCGGCCTCCGGTGCCGGTGCGCAGAACATGCGCGAGCTGATCAAGCAGATGGGTGGCATCCACGCGGCGGTCGCCGATGACCTGGCCAACCCGGCCAGTGCCATCCTCGACATCGACCGCAAGGTTGCCGAAACCATGCGCGGCGAAGCCTTCCCAACCGAGAACTTCGGCGTACCGCTGGCAGGCAGCCTGATCCCATGGATCGACAAGGAGCTGCCTAACGGCCAAAGCCGTGAGGAATGGAAAGCCCAGGCCGAGACCAACAAGATCTTGGGCCGCTTCAAGAACCCGATCCCGGTCGACGGCATCTGCGTGCGCATCGGCGCCATGCGTTGCCACAGCCAGGCGCTGACCATCAAGCTGAACAAAGACGTGCCGCTGGCGGATATCGAAGGCATGATCAGCCAGCACAATCCTTGGGTGAAACTGGTGCCGAACCAGCGTGAGATCAGCATGCAGGAGCTGAGCCCGACCAAGGTGACGGGCACCCTGAACGTGCCGGTTGGTCGTCTGCGCAAGCTGAACATGGGGTCGCAGTATCTGGGGGCCTTCACTGTGGGTGACCAGTTGCTGTGGGGCGCTGCGGAGCCGCTGCGTCGCATGCTGCGGATTCTGCTGGAGCGTTGATCGCACCTTTGCTTTGACCGAGAACCCACGCCTGGCGTGGGTTTTCTGTTTTTTGGTGTTGGTGTTTGTGTTGCGGGCATATCCGTTATTGGGTGACGCTTAGTCACCTTTGCGCCCTTACGGCGGGTCACTTTGGTCTTGGCCAAAGTAAACCAAAGCCGCTGCGCCCCCGCATACGGCCCGGCGCTTCGCACCGGGTTCCCTCGCTGCGGTGCCTTGCGGGGCTTCGCGGCCTCCGGCTTGCTGCGCAAGCCTCCATCTCGCGACTTCGGCTACGCCGAAGGGTGCTACGCGCCTGCCCCTACAGACACCTCCGCTCGGCCTGCTGATGGGGCGCAAGTTACAGGTGGCGCCTGGGCTGGCGTTGTTTTTTCAGTGAGGTGGGTGTTGAGTTTTCCGGCCATTCGCGGGTGAACCCGCTCCCACAGGCTCACCGCTGCCCATGAGAGCGGCGCTGTACCTGTAGGAGCGGGTTACCCGCACAACAAATTAATCAGCTTGTTTGCCGTTGCCGTTGCCGTTGCCGTTGCTTTTGATGCGCGATAGTCCAGACACCACCAATCGCGACCTCAGAAGGCCGAGTGGAGGTGTTTGGAGGGGCAGGCGCGCAGCGCCCTTCGGCGAGAGCCGAAGTCGCGAGATGGAGGTTTGCGTAGCAAGCCGGAGGCCGCGAAGCCCCGTAAGGCACCGGAGCGGAGGGAACCCCGGAGCGCAGCGCAGGGGCCGTATGTGGGAGCAAGACGGCTTTGGTTACTTTGG